>CANHVO010000092.1 GCA_947463915.1 Planctomycetaceae bacterium | reverse complement strand
CGCCATCCATCCAAATCAAAATGCAGTTCGATTTCTTCTTGGCTGAGCCGCCGCTCTCGCTCGCAGATGCGTTTCGCATTGCGAGCAAGTCAAAGAAGTTGCCGCCAGCAAGTCCAGCTAGGCCAAGTTGCAAATAGGTTCTTCGGTGCATAGATTTACCTTTCGACGAACTAGTCCAAATAAAGGAACTCGGGTGAATTGAGCATCGACCACATAATGTCTTCGATCAAACGACGGCGTTCGGTACCGGCTTTTGCAAATTCTTCGACCAACAAACGAAGCTCTGCCTCATCGGGCTTCCGATTAAAAAGGATCATGTAAAGTTCTGTCACCAATGCGGCAGGATCCTTGTCCGACTTGGCAAGCAGATCGCAACGACCACCATCGGCTGCAATACGCTTCTGAATGTGGTTCGCATTCATCAGGTGCAATGCTTGAGTCATCGACGTGCCAACGACACGCTCGCACGGCGGGTCTTGATTGGGATCGGGGCGAGCAAAAGCGTCGAGCAGTTCGGAATTGGTTCGATGCGTCCACAGTTGCATTGCTCGTGTTCCCTTTGGCATGCCATCGAAATCTTCCTCCCGAAGCGTCACATCCGAAATAGCATCCGAGAGCACTTCTGCCTTCAAGCGTCGACGATAATGTCGTGAGAAATTACGAGCGTCTGAGGCATTGGTCGCATTCGGTTGCGAAGACAACGCATAGATGCGACTCGTAAAGATCGTGTGCAAAAGCTTTTTCTGATCGAATCCAATTTCTCGAAAGTGATTCGCCAAAGCGGTTAGCAACGCTTCGTTGCTGGGCGGATTGGTCGCCCGCAAATCGTCGACAGGGTCCACAATCCCAACTCCCATCACTTCTGCCCATATCCGATTGACGGCCACGCGTGCGAAGGTCGGGTTATCAACAGCCAGCATCCAGTCAGCCAAACTGGAGCGTGGGTCTTGTTCTTGTGGCACTTCGTTTGCCGGCCCTGTGAGGGCCTTGGGCGGCAACACTTGGTTGGTTAACGGATGCTTCACTGTGCCGGCGGCTTTTGAAAAAACGATTTCTTCGCCGCCCGAAATCGGTGGCGAGAGTCCAGTCCCTTTGTAACCGACGCGTGCAAAGTAAGCGGCCATCCCATAAAAGTCGGCTTGGCTGTAAACCTCGAATGGATGCTGGTGGCATTTTGCGCACTCCAATCGAACCCCGAGAAACAGTTGACTAACGATGGTCGTGATCTCCTCCGGTTCGCGTCGATCGCGAAAGAGGGTTACAGCACCGTTTCTCCAGTTGCTCCCTTGGGCCGTTACTATTTGTCGAACGAATTGATCGTAGGGTAGATTCTTTCGAAACGCATCTCGCAACCAAGCGTCTAGGCTATAGGTGGCTTTGATTCCGACGCGATAGGGATTCGGTCGCAAAAGGTCGGCCCATTTGTTGGCCCAAAAATCAGCATACTCCGGTAGCTCGAGAACGGACTGAGCCCAGCGCGAATGTTTGTTGGGCTCCATATCAGCCTCATAGGCCCGCAGTTCCTCGGGCGTTGGCAATCGACCGATCGCATCGAGGAACAGTCGTCGAATAAACTGCGTGTCTGTGCACTCACTGCTGGGCAGGATGTTGAGCGTCGACAACTTTTGATAGACAAGATCGTCGATGAAGTTATTTCTCGGCAACGCATTGTATTGTTCGAATGCGATCGGCTCTGGGCGGGGCACTGCTGTGCTCCAGGTTGTGATCTTGCCCATGTATCGAGCCATGATGGTGGCTTCGCCTGGCAAGGCTCCGGCTTTGAGTTGGCCGTTGGACGCGACCGAAACAATCGCTGGTTCGTTGGATTGAAAGGCGCACATTTGGGTGACGTTGCGAAACGAGCCATCGCTGTACCGCGCGGTGACGGTAAGCGATTCGGTTTGACCCGCCATCAACGAGTGTGGAGCCGGTGCCAACTCGACAGAAACGAGTGTCGGGTCCGAGTCGTTGGTCCGAGCAAGTCCGGTTTGAATCCACTTCAGCAGCAGTCGGTAATCCTCGTCTGTTTCGCTGAAACGAATGCCACCACCATGCGGTTCTTTGCCGATCGCTTTGTTGAGCAGCAAACTCTCTGTCGGCGATGCAACGGACAAACGACGACCTCGAGAGTTTTTGACGATGGCTTCGTAATCCATGTTGGCATCGAACCCGAGAAGCGACAACGCAAAACCATTTTGGCCGCGTGCTTTGCCATGGCATGGTCCTGAATTGCAACCGCGGGCTGTCAAGATCGGCTGAATGTCGAGTTCAAATTTGAGCGACGGATTCGAGGCTGTAGGAATCGGGTCCGCACTTAAGCCGTTTAGGCATTGTGCCAAGACGAATAGAAGTACCCAATGGAGCTTTGGATACGAAAGATTGGAGGAGAAGATGGATGACATGGAGGGGCTGTTGGAGGGATTGCCTTGGGGCAACGAGGCATCCAACATTCCATCGCGGGGTGTTAGTCCTCACCTCGGAGTATAATAGAACCGCGGGGCAATTGCAATTCAGCTCATTTTAGGAACCCCGACGCGTGAGCGAGGATTCCTTTGGGTTTTTGCTTATATGCCAGCCCAAATCCCCCTCCCTCTGGGAGGGGCGGCCAGAGGCCGGGGAGGCTGAAGTGCCAGATCCAAGAACGCAATCCACTTCACCCTCCCCTCGCTTCGCTCGACCCTCCCAGCGGGAGGGTGACAGAGGTAGTAGCCTACTATAATGATTGACGACTATTTTCTGTTACGCCGCGGGCGGCACATGGGATGTACCTGCTAATTTGTCACGATTGCATGGCTTTGCTCGACTGAGCCCAGGCGAACGGGCCGAAGATCAGAAGCGGCGCCCAGGCGGCTGCTGCCGGACTAAATAGGGTCTCATTGGCTCCCAGCGTCTGCATGCCAATGCTGACACCGAAGAAAGCGGCATATCCAAGAATGCACGAAATCAACATGCTCACCAGGTTTCGATTTCGGTTCGAGAGAATCATCGGTATCCCGATCAGAAGCTGGGTAAAGTCCAAAAGAGGCTGAATGAATCGAGTATGCACAATGACGGTCAACTCTGCGCCATAATAGTGAGATTGATTGCGCATTCGCCAAATCAAATCGCTCGTCGATGCAAACTGCTTGGCTGTGCCCCCGCGCAGAACATCGAACTCCAGTTTGCTCGGCACAAAACACTCGTTCGGTTTCAACCAAGTCGTATCGGTTGGCAAGAAAAGAAAAAAACCTTTCTCTGTTTTTACCGAACTCTTTCCAATCAGCGGATCTGCCGACTTTGGCTCCAATACCAAGTAGCCTGCAGGATGCGTTTCATCCCCCTCCAAGAACTTGGCGGATAAACCCGTTATCTGTTGAGTGACCGTTGACGCAGGCCCCAAGAAGCGGAAGATTGGCAGGTTGATCGACATGTTGGCTGGCTGAAGATTCTTGCCTGCAATGAGTATTCCCATTTCGACATCCTCGGTAGGCCGAATAGGGCGAATGCTCTCGCCCAATAACTCTTGCGGGGTCTTGCTTAGCATCGTTGAATAACGAGGCACGAGCCACTCTCGTGAAACTGCTGCGACCAAAATGAGAATACCCGACAGGACCAAAATAGGACGAAGGATTCGCCCCTTGCTGATGCCCGCCGCTAACAACGCCGTCATTTCATGCGTCCGATACAACCACGAGATTACGAACATCGTCGCCAACAAAGTCAAAAAACCGCACATTCGATCATAGATATTCAGCATGTACGGGCTGAAGTACTCCGCTAGCCCAAGCACAAAACTGCCCCGAACTTTTCCATACGCGATCAATTCATCCAAATTGGTGAATAGCTGGATGACAATAAGAAGTCCCGACAACGTCAAAAAACAAATCAAGAAAACGCGGGAGTACAAAAACAGCAGATAGCGATCGATTTTCGTCATTGCGAGAGTAGCGATTTCCAAATCAACCTTGAATGCGATGTCACCCAAGTTCGAGAGTAACTGGATCGCTAGGACTAGGTCAATACGGACCGCAACCGCTGTATGAGTATGCCAGCAATAGCTGGCAGTACCTGTTGGAGAGGGTTAACATTTGGTGTCGCCTATCGCCTTGGCAAGGCATCAATTACGCGGCACCATTTGCGGATGGATGCGTTTTCTTCCAATGCTGGAGACCAGCACGGATCTCTTTCAAATGCAACCAATGGCCATGGGTTTTGGATGTGCTCGAAACCATTGTTTCGGGCGAAATTTCTCCCTTCTCGATTTTCCGCAAGAAGTCGGATTCCGCGATCGGGCCCACAGTCTTCGACTTACCAAAAAAACCTTTTTTCATGAAAAACCAATCTGCAGACATCACTCATTCTCCTTGAAACAACGAAACAAAAAAGAATTGCGATTGTGGCGATCGAATGATTTAGCTGCGTATCGATCTACTTCATGAACACTTAATTTTACTGGAGGTATCGTCGAAAAATCTAGTCTGCAAATTTCGATTCAACAAAATCGCTAGCGAAATTTGTGGGCAGAGAACGATCCAATCATGGGCACGGTTAGCACCCTTCCCATAGCTCGTTTGAACCTCTCGCGTTGTAGTTGGGAATGCGAGTATCTTGCTGAGCTTGGGCGAGCGGCCGACGGACAACTACCGTAGCTGGTTTCGCCAGAATTCAGAACGTACTGAATTCTGGCGAATCCAGCTACGAATCTTGGTATGTTCTTTCCCGCTGGTCGCCTTAGCCCATTATTTTATTTTCGTCTTACTAATCCCCTTGGAACTTGTTGTTGGTTCCGGCAACGGGGGCTGCCAATGGTGCCTCGCGAGCCAACGCGGATGTTTCAGCCCCCGGCTTCCCGGCGACGGGCACTGACATTTCTCCCTTTAGAATCGATGCAAACTCTTTCGGGACACTTCGCAAATGGAGATCGCGTTGCGGGAAGGAGATTTCGATTCCAGCGGCCGCAAAGCGCTTTAGAATTTGTGCATGCAAGTCATGGCGGGTCGGCAACCGTTGATCCAGGTTGGCTAGATAGAGACGCACCTTCAAGTCGAGCGTACTGTCGCCGAATTGTTCAAAGTAAGCAGTCGGTGGTGGCTCGGCTAAGACATTTGGGTGGGTCACGCAAACCTCCCTCAACAACGAGCATGCCAATTCGGGGTCCGAATTATACGAGACTCCCACGGAAATGACGATCCGGTTCGTCGAGTCGGAAAGTGTCCAGTTAAGCAGTCGACCTGTGATCAGATCTTTGTTTGGAATGATCAGTTCTTGTTGATCAAAATTCGTAACCGTGGTCGCTCGCATCCGAATTCGGGACACGCTGCCGGTCGTATCGCCCAACGTGATGACATCGCCCACGCGAATGGGTTGTTCGAATAGCAGGATCAAGCCGGATACGAAATTGGCGAAGATCTCTTGCAGACCAAAGCCCAAGCCAACTCCTAATGCAGCGACAAGCCACTGGATGCTAGCCCATCGAACTCCGATGCTGTTGAAGGTTAACGCGATTCCTAAGATCAACAGTGTGTACCGCGATAGGGATGCGATAGCGTAACGCACTGCGTTTTCGAGCGGCAAATGTTGGAGCAATGCGATCTCGAGAAGTCCTGGCAAATTCCGGGCAGCCACGGCCGTCATGATCGCAATTGGAATTGCGACGAAAAGATCCGCAAGCGTGATCGGTATCGTTTTGTCCGGGGTCGCACCTTCGACTGACCACAAATGTACCGATTCGAGCACACCAACCGCGGGTAGCACGCCAGACCAAATAAACGCGACCGCGCCAATGGCTGCAAAGATGAGCGTGCTGCCGACGAGCCGAATCGTTTGAGCGTTGATCTGAGCAAGATCGGACCGAGAATCGACCGCGCTGGCTATCGCACCGGTATGAATTGCATTGCTGGCAGCACCACCTGGATCGCGACGTCTCGCTTCCTCAAGCCTTTGCCTTGCTTGGGAAACAACGATTTCGCGACGGCGGAGCAATAGCCATCTTCGAATCATGCTCGAGAGCAACATCAACCCAACCAACGTGATAAATGTCGTATGCAAAAGCATCGTCAATCGAATGGCCGTGTAATGGTAGCCCATCAAACTCATCGCCATGAGAGCCAGAGGCCCAAACGCAAATCCGGTGTACCAAATGTATTTGAGCCGATCGATCCAGCCGCCGGCATTGCGGCTCATGAAATCGCTGAACACTCCACGTCGTGGATGGAGCAGAATCAACAAATAGATAAAGCACAACGACATCAATAGACTGTAGGTTAGTCGCCCGAGCGAGTTTTCCCAACGCGATTCCCCAAATTGAGCCACAACGCCGACCACGGTTACCGCTGGAATTGCCAGATCGATAAACCATCGCAAATTCTTGCGAAGCAATTGATTGGTTCGAGTCGACCATTGAAAATGGCTTTCGGCGAGGCCACCTGTGCGACTGATTTGTCGAATCATTTCCAGCGGGAAGAAGTATCTAGCGCTGACCATCAGGCCCATGGCGATCGCGTCCACAAACGCGTTCCCTTCCGAAGTGCTCATCAGTCGCCATCCCAATACCAAGTGCAACAACGCTAACGGTGAACTGAGCAAAGCGCAATCCAACACGACTTTCGCGGTCGGGATAAACGATGTGCAATTGGACTTGGTAGCGATAGCTCCTTGTGTTTGGATATGCTTTTTGAATCGCTTTAGGTTGAACAGCATAGTCAAATAGCAGGACGCACCGAACACATATCCCCACGGATGCGTCAGGAAATCCTTCCAAAGCTGCAGCGGAATGCCTCGCCAGTTTTGCAAATCAAAGAGCCATCGGATCGACGGCCACAATTGCTGAAAGTCCGACTTGTTAATCGGTTCGCTGGATCGAATCCAAAGCACATGCTCATCGATAAAGGATCGATACAATCGCACTTGATCGATCGTCTTCTGATTGGTCAAACCAAGAGCCATTAGACTATCAACATAGCCGTCGGCATCGCGGCGAAAGTCGTCGACCAAACGCAGCTCCAAAGCTTGAAGCGTTCGTTGCTGATCCCTCGTCGGTGCGCTAGCAAACTGATCCAGCGCACCAGCAGTAATCATGGGCGGTGTTGAGTCCAGGTTCGGTGCAGAAGAAGCTTTCCAATCGTCTAACTCGAGAATCAGAGTTTGCGTGGACAGGATGCGGGTCTGATAGTCTCGTTGCTTGAGGGCAAGCTGGTTGATATCAGGTAGCTCATTGCGCTGCTTTCGAAGCATTAGGCCGACCCAACTATTGAAGTTTGAGACGTGCTTGCTACTCTTGGGTGAGATACGTTCGGACATGATATTGAACCGATCCGTCCAAAGCTTTAACTCCGCAGCGGCGGCATCCACTTCCATTCGCAGAGAGGAGTTTTGCTGAGCCAAACGCAGCCAGTCGTCGGATCGCTTGACCAACTGTTCTGCCAGTTTTTTGTTTTCGGGAGCAGATTGCTGAACTAAACCTTCCGCAACATTCTTTTGATTGGAGATTAGAATTTCACGACGTTTGCTAAGTTCGTCGGTAACCTCTTTTAACTTGCCTCGCTGGAATTTCTCCTCGGCCATCAAGACTTCTTTGGTGATCGGCAGCAACTCCTGCTCGGCATCGTAAGTGCGTTGCTCTTGTTCGAGACGCCGAATGCGCTCGTTGAGGGCAAGGAGTTTGGCACGTCGCAACAGCGTATCGGCTTCACGAATTCTCGGATCGATCCCGTCTACGGCGGGCAACGCCAACTCCTCGTTGAGCTTCTTGATGGAATTCTTGTCGTCGGTGAGAAGCCCAGGAAGTTCTTTGCGTCTAGCTTCACGCGACATGATGGCAGTTTCGACTCGGATGCGACCGTCGGTAGCTGCTTGCGCGAGCGATTGCACCTCGAGTTGGTAGGACTGAAGCGTTTCAATCCGCGAGGTAGATTCCAAGGTCCCTTCGTAGAAAACGATTCGAGGCCTCGGCTTTTCTTTTCGTTTTTTGGCTTCGACGGTCGCAGCAGGAGCCGCTTCGTAGGCAGCGATGTACTCGCGAATGACTTTCTCGCTTTCCGCGCGGCTTTTCAATTCTGCGTAGATCGCTTCGTAGGTCGCGGTCAGTGTTTGCTTGAGCGTCGGCTCGAGGTCCGTGGCTGTTTGTACTTGCTGAAGCCGATTGCTGACCGCTTCAGGAGTGATCGAGACGGCGTCGCTAACTGGTGTGGACGATTGCGGTGTTGAAATGGGAGCCTGAGGGGCCCCCGTTCCAACCGGCTGCGCAAGATTCTGGAGTCCGGGATTAGCAACATTAACTGGCCCACCAAGCGCTTGGCCGCCTTGAGGTTGAACGCTAGGCAGTTGGGCACCTGGCAAGGGTGGGCCGAGCGGTTGAGTGCTAGGCAGCTGCTGGGAGCGAAAGTTGGGCTGACTAGCCGTTCGAAACTGAGGGCTAGCAAGGGGAAGTTGAGATTGCTGATATCCATCCTGCGGTCCGACCGGATGCAGCTGATTGGGGGGCGCGAGGTTGATCTGCGCGTAGAGTCCGCAATCGAGCAAAACCAGAATCGCCAACGACAGGAGCAAACTTGTTGACAAACGGACCATGGGAAAACGCGAGCAGCACACGGACCTCGCATGCAGCCAAGCAATTCCAGTCATCGATTTCCCAAGATCGTATCGCATACATGGGTAGATAGGAGATTTCCCGTTTGCGAGCAAGACCGCGAGTCAAGCAAGTCAATTCGCGTATATGCTAGCTTTTCGGGAGGGTGAGGCTCCTGCCGAACCTTTGCCCCCTAGGCTCGGCAGGAGCCTCGCCCTCCCGAATGTTTTTGAGGGACTTGGCATTTCAAAGATGTTTGGAGCAGATGCCTCGCTCTTCCGGCAATTGCAATCGAACACGCTTGTCAAACCAAGCGAACTTCTGACAACTCCCTAGGAATCTCAGTCCTTCCTAGCAATGTTTTCCAAAATCTGACTGATGTTTTCGATCCAGGTTCGTAGGCTATGATGCGTTTCGACGTAGGTTCGAGCTGGCTCCAGCTTTTCTAGCCAGGGAGCTGGATTTGCGAAGCGATCTTGAAGAGCTTTCGCAATCTCCTCGGAGTTGGCTTTTGGTACAAGGGTCCCCAATGAGTGGGTGCGAAGCAGTTCTCCTGCCCCTTGCGTCGTATTGGTTGCGAGGATCGGAACTTTGCATGCCATCGCCTCCAACAAGACGTTCGGCATGCCCTCGTAAATGGATGGTAAACAGAGCAAGTCGCATTGTTTCAGTAACGCAAATGGACTTTGGATCTGACCATGAAAGAAGACACTGTCATCTACGCCCAGACTCGCCGCAAGACTTTGAAGCTCTTTTCGAAGTACGCCGTCCCCAACCAAGTGCAAATCAGCAGGTGGCACTACATTCGATTTAGCTGCTTCTAAGTACTTTGCAAAACCTTGTATCAAATAGCGGTGCCCCTTTTCGTCGCTTAACCGACCAATCGAAATGATCTGCTTGCGATTCGGACGAAGGATCGGTCCTGTCCAAAGCCTTTGGCATTCGGAATCGATGCGTTCAATGTCGAGAGGGCTCAACATAACTTGAAAATCATCGCGAGGGATACTGTAATACTCGGATGCATTGTCTGCGGTCCCCGCACCTACAGTTAATAGAGCTGAAGCGGTCGAATAGGCTTTTTGAAGCGTTCGCTTTTTCATGGATAGCCAATGTTTCTCCGATCGAGCAAGGTCGTACTGAGGCGGAGAAACGATCGTGGAAATACGTGGCGTTTGAGTGCGCTGTGTGGCTGGTCCCGTGATCAGAGTCATATGAAACAGTCGGTCATAAACGGCGTCAATCTTCTCGCTTTGTAAGACCTTGGCCATGTGTCTCACCTGCAAATGATGAATTCGCCCAGGCCAGTTCCAACGCGGAAAAGCGTTGTCTGTCCAGAACGCAAATCGCTTTACGTCCTTGGGGACCTCATCAAGCAACACGCCAGATTCGTATAGAAGATAAAGAATGGGCTCAAATCGGGTACGGTCGAGCCCCTTCAGCAAATACAAAAGTTGCTTTTCACTCCCGCCGCCATCCATGGAGGACGAACACAAGAGAACGCGGATGCGGTTGGAAGCCATCGAATGCCTGAAAAACGAAAAGATACGAACGGGCGTCCCATCAGTTTAGCCAAATGTGTAGACAAAGGTGTCTGTTAAAAAATTCGACCAAATAGTTTTCGGTTGTTGGTTTTCCGTTTTCAGTCTCGTTTTCGGTGTTCAGTTGTCAGTCACTCTTGCCGAGAGGGACTTTACACAGGGAAAAGGCTGCTTGTCGTTGATTTAGCCGCATTCATGGCCAAGGGCAAAACGAAATCGACCACTGACCACTGACAACTGACAACTGACAACTGACAACTGACGCCTAAGCGGTCCGAGAGCGATAAGTTCGGTAAGCAAACTGCTTGACCTTGCGGCTAGCCATGTCCACCGCGCGTTCTACCATCTTCAGCTTGTGATAAACCACAGGCCGGTTGCGGAATCGCGATAGGGATCGCCGATACTTGAGGAAGAACATGAACGTCTCGGCGAAATCTTCGCTGGAGTTCGTCGATGCGTAATCCGTGATGAATTGCTGGAACAAGCAACCGTAAAAGAACTTCAACTTGCCTTGCTCGCTTCGACAACGTCGCTTGCCTGCTTGGTATTCCGGGTCCCGCTTTAAATGGCGTCTCCAAGTTTGATAGGGGGTCGCTGTGCAGTTGCTGTAAGCCTCGCCAAATGTCCGCTGGAACCACTCTTGGCGGAAAAAGCTTGGGTCGATGTAATACCAAGCATGTGCGTACTCGTGACGAATCGTATCGCACAAGGTCATGCCGGGTTTGTAGGGTTGATGAGGAAGATCTCGAGGGAGATAAATGACACCAGGTCTATAACCACGCTTGCCGTAGTGTCCCACCTGTTCAAACACATATCCTCGCTCACCTGAGCTTTTCACATTCGAAATGCACAGTTCAACGGTGTCTAGATAGACTCCATCAGCAAGTAGTCCTAGCTCTGCAAGCTCAGAACGAACAGTGTTATAAGCACGGTCAACATTGGCCATGATTGGACGCGATCTTGGTTCTACGATTTTAAAGGTGACAGCCCGCCACAGTGTTCCAACTGTGGCCAGCCTTGGTTTCGGGTCGCGTCCCTGCTCTTACAAGTCTGCTTTGAAGTCCGTGTCCCTTCAAATTGAATTTGGGAAAAAGGCCGGTCCGCACCCAAAAGAGGGGGCCGAAGTGGTCGCTTTTGCCGGAACGGACTTTTATCGGTGCAGGCAGGGGTGATTGTTGGGGTGCAAAACCCACCCGGCAACTAACCCATAAGAGGGGTTTTTGGCTAAGTTGCCATCTGGACGGTAGTTGCGTCGCCAAAAGAAAATTCCGCCCAAGGTATGCCGCCAAACTGTCCAATGGGGGCGAGTAAAACTCAACAAAAACGTTGTAAAACTGTGCGGAATGCAACGAATGGATGCATGCTGGTTTAGGCGACTGTATACTTGGATGAAACGCGATCCCGTTCCATGAAGCTCCGCTTTGCGGAATCTCGTTTAACAGTCAGCCGTAGGCGTACTGCAACCGAACACGATACGCCTATGGCTGACTGTTAAACGAACCATGAAACGGTTCTGGGCTCAAGAACAGCCACATTAATTCCCCAAATCACAGCAGCGGAACAACACATGCTTCGAAACGTACTGCTTAGAGTGTCAGCCGCTTGCTGGCTCCTACTTTCGCTGTTCACTGCACTCGTGAATGGTTCCGATCCTCAGCTCCTCAAAAAACAGTCGAGCTGGAATTGGCCAGAGAGCGAAAAAGTCGTTCAGCAAATCAATACTTTTCTTCAAAGTCGCGTCCCCGAGATCGAACGAAGCCAAATCAAGTTTGACGGGACGGATGCTGCCGGCTTGCGCGGCGTTGGGTTGCTCGACTACGTTTTGAACGCGACAGCCAAAAGTGAAACGACTGTCGCTGCCCTCAAAGCGATCCTCGATGCCCCATTTGCCGCCGAGAATTTCGCCAAGATGGATGCTCAACTGAGCTCGATTCTCGCGAATGGAAGCATCCCCGTTTGGTTGCGTTCGGATCTCCAATTGAGCTGCTGCCGATACATGGTCCACCACGGCCTTTACGATGAGGCTTTGCAGCGACTTCTCCCCCTGGCCCAAGAATCTACCTCAGACCCAGCCACTTGGCTTTTCTGCATGGGCGTCTGCCAGCATCATCTGATGCAGCGCACCGCCTGTCTCGAAACACTCGAAAAGCTTTTGGAAAGAGAAACGGAACTTCCTACCCGGTACGCCATCACGGCTCGCCTGATGCAAGCCGACATTAAGCCCTTTAAAGAAGATTCTCTCGACGAAATCGCCCGCATGATGAACGATGTCGAACGACGACTCGCTCTGGGACGAGCCGGCAAAACCGTACGTGACAAAGAACAAGCCATCGTCGACAAGCTCGACAAAATGATCGACAAGCTGGAACAGCAACAGCAAGAACAACAACAACAGCAACAACAAAAGAGTGGCGGCAAATCCAAGCAGCAGCAACCTTCGCAAGGGAAGCCAGCGGACGACAACCAAGTCGCAGGTCAAAAAGGCAATGGCGATGTCGACCAAAAAGACATTGGAAACGGAAGTGGCTGGGGCAATCTGCCACCTGCACAACGTCAGGAAGCTTTGCAAAATATCACAAAGGATATGCCAAGCCATTTCCGCGAAGTCATCGAAGCCTATTTCAAACGCTTAGCGAGCAATAACCCTTGAGCCTGATTAATACTTCCAAAGTCCAACGTCGCAAACTTTGGTTTCATTCCATCGAGGAACTTCTACAAGAACTAGACCGAATTGAGGCCGCCGAAAAGTCAGGCTCCGTAAAGGCGTTGGGAAACTGGACTCCAGGACAGATTCTATCGCACGTCTCAGCTTGGATTGAGTATGGCTGGGATGGTTACCCAATCGGAGCTCCACCATTCTTTATCAAATGGCTTCTCAAGTTAATGGTGCGTCGACAGCTTCGAAAAGGCATGCCTGCAGGTATAAAAATTCCTGGAATCGAGGGGGGAACCAAGGGGCAAGAATTAATACCCACCGATGTAGCGATCGCTCGTTTGCGCAAGGCTCTCCAAAGATTGCAAAATGGCGAACTCGCTGTGCATAACAGCCCGGCATTCGGCCCGATGAGTCATGAAGATCGCATCTTATTCAATCTGCGTCACGCTGAACTCCATTTGAGTTTTTTGCAACTAAACTGAATAACCCCCTTCCGAAAGTCTTTAGACATGTTTTCATTGGCATCATCTAAAGTGATTTGTTAATGGGAGGGTGAGGCTCCTGCCGAACCGTGGCGTCGCAAGCTCGGCAGGAGCCTCGCTCTCCCATAGGATTTCGAAACTATTGCCGATCGAATATTGTTTACAGCGGCTCCCCCTTTCGCACCCTCATCCCACCACGTTCTCCAACATGAAAACCACCGTCGCCGCATTTCTTGCTTTTGCTACTTTGCTCAGCACCGTTTCCTACGGCCAAGAATCAAAACCCAAAACGATTCGAGCTCTTCTTATCGCCGGCGGCTGTTGTCACGATTATGCGAAACAACAAGAGGCCCTCTGCAAAGGCATCCAGTCACGAGCTAAAGTCCAAGTCGATGTGTATTGGACAGACAATAGTACCACGACTCCTATCCTGCCCTTGTACGGCAAACTCAATTGGGCCGAAGACTATGATGTCATCATTCACGACGAATGCGCTGCCGACGTCAAAGACCCAGCCATCCTAAATCGCATTATCCAGACACATCAGACCATCCCCGCTGTACACTTGCACTGCGCGATGCACAGCTTCCGAACTGGCTCCGATGCTTGGTTCAAGCACTTGGGGCTTCAATCCACCGGCCACGGCCCCCAAGAACCGATCGATATTCAGTTCGTCGACTCCAAACACCCTATCATCGCCACCCTCAGCAACTGGACGACCGTCAAAGAAGAACTCTACAACAACGTCAAACTCTATGGTGCCAAACCGTTAGCTATCGGTAAACAGAGCGTTGGCAAAGCAGAGAAAACTCGCATCGACGAAGCCGTTGTCGCCTGGATCAACGAGTCCGAGGGTGCACGAAGCTTCAGCACCACTATTGGCCACAACACCGAAACGGTTCAAGATGCCCGCTATCTTGAGCTGGTCACGCGAGGCCTCCTTTGGGCATGTAACAAACTGACGCCAGAGTATCTGCAACCCTACCAAGGTGAAAACAAAGTCACCTTCATCGACAAGACCAAGTTCACCGCTCCAACTGCACAAAGCATAGCCAAGGCTCCAGAAGGAGCCACACTCGTAAAGGCAACCGCATCGAGCACCCAAGCAAACCAAGATAGCCACTTAGCATTCGATGGCAAAGCCGACACGCGCTGGTGTGCCGATGGTGGCAACTACCCGCAGTGGCTACAACTCGAAATGGAAACCGCACATCAAGTCAAAGAAATCGATATCGTTTGGGAGTTTGGCGACAAGAACTATCAGCATCGCGTCGAAGGTTCCGTCGATGGAAAGTCTTGGCTGATACTGCTCGACAAAACCGACAACGACAGCAAGAAACATGGCCCCGCCGCACTCGCTGAACAACCACCTGTAAAATTCGTTCGCATCACTGGCGTATCTGCTCCCTCAGGTTCATGGTGTAGCATTCGCGAGGTCAAACTCAAGGGAGAAGGCATCGGCCCGCTTTGGCCCGCTGACAACAAAGACAACAAGGGTGCTTTCGTTCCTATGCAAGGCAACCCGTTTGCGAAATCAGGAAACACCATCCCGCGTATCGAAAAGCTCTCGGCGGCAGAGGAAGCGGCCATTCTAAAAGATGTGCAAATACCCGAAGGCTTCGAGGCAACCGTCTTCGCTTCACCACCCGCAGTTAACTATCCGGTGTTCGTCGCCGCATCGGTCGACGGTACACTTTATGTAAGTTCAGACGGCAACGGCTCACTTGGTCGCGATCCACAACGTGGCCGAGTCATTCGACTTCGGGACTTGGATGGCGATGGTCGGGCCGACGAAACGAAAGTCTTTTGCGAAATCGATGCACCGCGTGGCTTGGTCTGGGACCACGATCGACTCTTTGTGATGCACCCGCCACACCTCAGCGCATTTGTCGATACCAATGGTGACGGTATTGCGGATCAGCAAAAGGTACTCGTAAAGAACCTTGCCTTCGGCTACGACAAGCGGCCTGCCGACCACACCACCAACGGCCTTAGCATTGGTGCTGACGGATGGCTCTACATTGCCGGTGGCGACTTTGGATTCATGGACGCAGAGGGAACAGATGGTCGCAAGTTAACTCATCGAGGAGGCGGAGTCCTTCGCGTTCGCCCCGACGGTACCGGACTAGAAATCTACTCGACAGGCACTCGCAATATTCTCGAGGTGGCGATCAGTCCACAGATGGACATGTTCGCACGTGACAACACCAACGATGGCGGCGGCTGGGATGTGCGCATGCACCATTTCACAGGCGTGGACGACCACGGCTATCCCCGTTTGTACAAGAACTTTTCGGACGAATGCGTTCAACCTTTGGCCGATTACGGTGGAGGTTCGGGTTGTGGAGCCGTCTACATCGACGAACCTGGTTTCGGCAAATGGGGTAATGCACCATTCACCGCGGACTGGGGCACAGGTTCTCTTTATCGTCACTCGGTTGCTCCGCGCGGCGCCACCTTCGAGGAAACCGCCAAGCCCGAGTCCTTTATCAAGATGACGCGGCCGACAGATGCGGATGTCGATGGCAACAGCCGCGTGTACTGTGCAAGCTGGCGCGGTGCGACATTCGACTGGGCAGGCCCTGACGTGGGGTACATCGTCTGCGTGAAGCCCAAAGGCTTCCAACCAGCCCCAATGCCTGTCTTTGGAAAAGCAACCGATGGCGAACTGATCGAAACGCTTAAGTCCAATAGCTATCGACGACGCATCGAAGCTCAACGTGAGTTGATGCGACGAGGCAACAAGTCTTTTCAAAGCCTACTTGAAACCAGCATCGCATCGCGCAGTGCGGATCGAAATCTTCTCGACCGTATTCAAACTATGGCCACCGAACAGGAATTGGTTCAATCGCTGGGCCATACCGATCCGGTTGTCGTGCATACAGCCATTCGCTGCGCGGCGCAGCGAGCCATTTTTGCTGCATGCTTCAAAGCGCTCGACGATGGAAAAGTCGCTAGCCTACCAATTCTGCGTGCCCTCGCTATGATGCATCGGCCCGATGTGGTCGATGGTTTGTTGGCTCGGCTCGACAAAGCTACGTCCTCTCAGCTCCGTCGCGAGCTTTTGTTTGCGCTCTGTCGGCTGCATTTTGTGGAAGGAGTTTGGAAAGGTGATTCCTGGGGGACGAGACCCGACACCCGTGGCCCTTATTACCAACCGGAGCCTTGGAGCGAGACCGAAAAGATTGCGTCCGCATTGCAAAAGGTGCTCGACAAAGCGATTCCTGACGAAGCCGCTTATCTCATCGAGACCATGCAACGGAATCGAATCGAGTCAAACGACTCACTCGGCCGAATGTTAGCCTTGGCCAAGACCAACGAGCAATTGCTCGGTCCAGCTCTCGCGCAATTGGCCTCGGCCAAGGAGATTCCCTCTGGTGGGATGGAGTTGTTGTTGCGACTCGTCAACAAACCGGATGCATCGACGGCGATGTTGTCGGATGCCGTGATTGCTTTGTCCAAGAGCAACACAGAGGATACACCGCTCGCGATACTTACAGCACTTTCCAAAATCCAGCGTACGAAAGAATCCGACAAGGATCGCAAGAATGCTCGCGAAGCGTTTGTCAATTCTACTACGCTGGACTCGCATGTCTCAACGTTTGACGAATTAGCAAAGTTCGCGAACACCGACGTTGGTTTTTGGGCGGATGCCGAGTTACTAGCCATCGGCTCTCGCAAAAACGGAAGTCCAGAAACATTGCAGGTTGCTCAGAAAGCGATTGAAAAAATCTGGCTCCAACCAGGTCGACGAGGGCGGTTGATGCAGGCCGCAGCCGAAATCGGCAATCGTTCTTTGGATAGCAAGATTTTGAAAGCGACGGAAGACCCCGATGAGTCCGTAGCGAAAATAGCCAAGTCAGTCGTGAAGCAACTCAAGATTGTGCTTGCGACCAAAGACAACACGCCCAAGATTAGTAAGCTTTCGGTAGAAGAAGCCATCGCTCAGGTTGTGTCGACGCGTGGAGACGTCGCCCACGGCAAGGAAGTCTTCGCGAAAGCGAACTGTGGAGCCTGCCATACTGTGCGACAAGACGAAGTGCAAAAAGGCCCGTATCTCGGGACGATCGCTAAGACTTATAAGCGGCCAGAGTTAACAGTGGCGGTCTTGGAGCCAAGTAAGACAATCGCGCAAGGCTTCATTACGAACTTGATATTGACGAAGGATGGAGAAGTACGCAGTGGTTTCGTTACAAACGAGTTAACAGATCGGGTAACGATACGCGATCAAAAAGGTACCGAAATCACGGTAATGAAGGATGAAATCGAGGAACGCAAAACTTCGCCAACTTCGATTATGCCAACCGGCGTCATGAACGAGTTCACAACGCACGATCTCGCATCGCTAATCGATTACCTAGAATCGCTTGCGCCTTAGAGTCGTTGGTGGCTTAGAGTCGAGGCATAATCGAATGCCCCCGGGATCGCCTTATGTTCTTACTCCCCTTCACCTCCTCGGGAGGAGAAGGGGTTGGGGGATGAGGAGGCATGACATATGCACGATTTAGCCCATTGGAATGTGTAGTAAGTCTTTCTTCTACTCACAGAGAACTTCGATGTAGTCTCGGCAACTAACCATTCACAGCAGCAAGCACTCTGCGGGCTTCGCGGAGCAGCGTTGACGTCAATCCGAAGGATAACCTAGGACTTCGATTGTATAGTGTCCGCAGCCTCCTCATCCCCCGGCCCCTTCTCCTCCAGAGGAGGAGAAGGGGAGGGAAATCATAAGATCATTCAGTCGGGAGCGACAAATGTCTGTTGGGCCGAATAATCGCATAGATTCGTTTTCGATGAACCACGGCTAGCGTCCAACGGCTACTTACCGTAGTACGGCGAAATCATCAAGTACACCAGCACACCGGTGGTCGAGACATATAGCCAGATCGGATATGCGTACTTGGCGATCTTGCGATGCCTTGCAATTTGATTTGTCAGGGCAAACAGGAACGCTCTCAAGACCAACGGCAGGACGACTAGTGACAAAACAATGTGCGAAATGAGCAACCCATAATACAACGTTCGCATCGCTCCAACGCCACCATAGGCAGTCGATGGATTCGATAGGTGATAAGTCACATAGCAAACGAGAAACACCGCTCCTAAGCAAAACGCGGACGTCATCGCCAAGCGATGCAATCCAATTTTGCCTATCTTCTGGGCCACCAACCCGAGGATCAACAACAACGAAGTAAGCGTGTTGATCGCACCAATTGCGTGCGGCAAAAATTTTGTCCAGGTACCTAAATCTACTTTGGTCCGGATCCCCAATAGGATCGCTACGACCAATGGAATAACGACGGATAGGACATTGGCAATCAGCGTTGCGCGTTTTTCTGCGAGAACTATATTCGACATGAAGGTAATAACTCAATCGGATGGAATTGTCTGAAGATTAACTGGGAGAGCGAGGCTCCTGCCGAGCTTGTGACGCCATGGTTCGGCAGGAGCCTCACCCTCCGAAGAATGAAAAGATGATGTGGCCTCAGCCTCACTTTAAAAAATCACATTGGTTCGGTTTTGCATGCTGCGTGATGTTCGAGCATGGTCGCTACGAGTGACGTCCAACCGGTTTGATGGTTCGCACCCATCCCACGACCTGTGTCACCGTGAAAATACTCATGAAATAACATAAGATCCTTCCAATGCGGGTCCTTTGCATAGCGATCATCCCCGCCATGGCAAGGCCTCTCACCCTGCTCGTTGTTCTTAAAGAGCAAAATCAGTCGGCGTTCGATTTCGTCGGCGACCTCGCGCAAGTTCATCAGAATCCCCGATCCTGTTGGGCATTCGACTTGGAATGTCTCACCATAAAATTCGTGATACTGTCGCAGGGACTCGACAATGAGGTAATTCAGTGGAAACCAAACGGGGCCGCGCCAATTGCTGTTTCCGCCGAACATGCCGGTGTTGCTTTCGCCGGGAACGTAGCCGACCGACTCCTTGCCCCCCGCGTATTCGAAGACAAAAGGCTTTTCGCCGTGGATGGCGGACAGAGAGCGTATACCATACGGGGACAAGAACTCTTTTTCGTCCAACATATACCCCAACAACCTGCGAAAACGTTCGGTCGAAGGGATCGCTAAGAGACGCATTTCGGTGGTCGAACCGGCCGGACAGAACTTCTCCATGTAAGCCATGTGCTTGGCCATCTGCGGTCTGTTTTTCAAAAACCAATTCATGCGTCGCTGAAAGCTTGGCAATCGTTGCAACGTCGTCTCATGGATCATGACGTTGGAGCATAACGGAATCAGTCCAACGAGCGATCGCACCCGCATGGCAGTGCTGTTGCCATCTCGAAGCAGATGATCGTAATAGAAGCCGTCTTCTTTTTCCCAAAGCCCCGTACCATGGAGGGTGTTCATGGCCTCTGCGATCGCGACGTAGTGTTCAAAGAACTTGCTAGCCATATCCGAGTAGGCTTGATTTTCAGAGGCCAACTCCAGCGCCATTTGAAGCATGTTGCCGCAGAAGAATGCCATCCAGGCGGTCGCGTCCGCTTGATCGAGCGTGCCGCCACCCGGCAACGGCTTGCTCCGATCGAACACACCGATGTTATCTAGTCCTAGAAAACCTCCGCTGAACACGTGCTGGCCACGTGTATCCTTGCGATTGACCCACCACGTGAAATTGAGCAGCAGTTTTTGAAACGTTCGGGCCAAAAACTCTTTGTCGCCGCTGAGTTTGTATACGTGCCAGCATGCCCAAGCATGAACCGGTGGGTTCACGTCATTCAGAGCCCATTCGTAGGCCGGTATCTGACCATTGGGGTGCATGTACCATTCGCGAAGGAACAGAATCAGTTGGCTCTTGGCAAATTCGATATCGACTCTCGCCATTGGGATCATGTGGAACGCAACGTCCCACGCGGCATACCATGGGTATTCCCATTTGTCTGGCATGGAGATAACGTCTCGATTGAAGAGATGAGTCCAATCGCTATTGCGCCCTTGATCGCGTCCGGGCGGCGGTGGCGGGCTATTTGGGTCGCCTTGAATCCAGGAATCAACGACATAGTAATAAAATTGTTTGGTCCATAGCAGACCCGCATACGCTTGTCGTGAGATCGCCTTTTCCTCAAGGGTTAGTTGGGATGGGATGCACTCCGCGTAGAATTCTTCGGATTCGCACTGGCGTTTTGAAAGAGTGGATTCAAATTCTTCGCCGAATCGCTTGTCGTCGAAGATCGGTTCCATAATGGGTTGCTGAGTTGAGGACTTGGCAGCATCTTCCCCCATCATGGACTCAAGTGAGATACCGGACAGACGACAGCGAATGACGATGGGTTCATCCGGCTTAACGATTGCGATGTAGTGTGCAGCGCATTTGGTGCCGAAGGTTCTCGTATCAGCCCCGTTGGCTTCTCCATCGACTACGCAAGCGTGAAATGCATCCTTG
>CANHVO010000091.1 GCA_947463915.1 Planctomycetaceae bacterium | reverse complement strand
TTTTCGAAGTTAATCGTTTCGACAGATGGCAGCGAGAGTGTCGCCCCACCTGAAACAACGATTTGTGTTGCATCGACGTTGCGAAGTAAAGGAATCACCATTGATGTGGAAATGCCGAATCGACCTGAAGTGGCGCTGGTCAGTGCGGGTATCGCAAATATGCTTGTCGAGTCGATTGTGATTCTCGTTGATGTTATTGTTGCGAGGACGGGGGCGATAACAGTACCCCCAACAGTCGCGTCAATCCTGGAATAACCCGACCAAGAATCTGGATTCGAAGTATAGTTGCTGCGATCGATAATCGACAAAAGTGAACTGATATCAAGTTTGCTATTCGTTCCAGAGGCCCTAAAGATGAACGAACGAGCGTTTGTGTCACCGCTTTCGACGTCCGTTGCCGAAACTAGGCTACGCATGTCAACGCTCCCCCCCTCGAGCGCCTGAACTCTCAGTTGCGAGTATGCGTTCGTGCTACCCTCGATCGTTTTCAAATTGCGCACATCAAGTTGACTGCCAACCCCGGAAGCCCAGAAGTTGGATGCAAACGAATTTACTTGCCCCGAACCGACAGTCTTAAAGCTGACAAGTCCCGGTAACGCAAGTGATGCTCCGTCCAACGCGAGGATACTGGCGCCATCGACGCTGGAGTTCCCAACGAATACTACCGAGGTGCCTACGCCTAGTGCTCTCAGAGCTCTGTCAGGAGACAGGAACAATCCTCCCGAGATGATCGACGTTGCTCCAGCTTGAGCGCCTGAATCGATAGTTAGGTCACCGACCCCCGAAACCGCCAAATTCTCTTGCGAGTTTAACGATCGAATGTTTACATTCGACGCGTCGATGACGATGGTCCGAGTCGAACCAGCGACGTCAATTGAGACATCATCTCCAGCTCCTGGCAGCACGTCCCCAGACCAATTGGCTGGGGTTTCCCAACGGTCGTCTCCGCCGCCGCCGTCCCAGGTTACGAGGGCCAGCAGCCGACGGTCTTCTAGCGGTTCGAAACCTAGGAGCCTTCTTTGTCTTTTTCGCGTTCGATTTGGCTTGGCATGTTGACGCAGGAAACTATGGTTTTTCAAGGGGCGCTTCATGGGTTTTCGTCGCGACAGTCTGCCGCGAAAAACTAGGGCTTTGGTTGGAATTCAAGGTCTTCAAAACCGGTCGATCGGATTCGAGATCATGGGTTTCGAATGCGATTGTATTTGGATTACGTTAATACGATACTTGAAGTGCCTGCAGCCTGGCTGTTTTCTGGTTGAAATCTAACCATTTCTCGCTGTATCTTGGTGTCGTGTCATTCAGCCAACCGCGTTTAGTCATTCCACGGCCGCGAAATGATCGACCAAGCTTGCCGAATAGCAAAAATTTGGAGCATACAGTAGAGAATCGCGGGTGCGAGGATCAATAGCTTGTCGTGACCGAAGCCTGACTTCAACAAGAGTGTTCCTAAGAAAAGGACCTCACTGATAAAAACGAATGACGACAGCCAAAAGACGCACTTTGGAACCCAACGCAACCTACAACACGCCAGAAAGCCGAGCGTTCCTTTCACGAGAGTTTCAGACTCTACAACTAGTCTCGCCAAGAGAGTCAAGTCGACGCGCAGATACCAAAGACAGCCAAAATCGATGCTAGCCAGCACGATCAAAAAGACGCCTAAAAAGAGTGTCTCTTTGGAATTAGTAGATTGCTTTGCGACTGGTTCGGCTACATATCCTTTGGAACCACTTTCTGAATCGTATGGCCGGGCACTCGCAATCACAACCTCCGATGCAGGAAGCAAGTCAGGTCGATTTGCCTCCTTGCCTCCCGACTGTTTTCCAATTTGATCTTCGGGCCAGAACGGCTTGCAGCACGATGGACAGTTGCAACCAGGTACCTCCGCAACTAGCATTCCGCACGAATGGCATTTAGCGACAATCATTTGTAAACAAGTCATTTGAGGATAATCTCTTAAAGTGTAATCGATCCGGGTAATATCATTAGGAGTGAATCGAGCAGTGTGAGACTTCGTTGAAGTCCCAAACATACCAAGCGAAACCGAAGGGCTCGCGCCCGAACTCCACAAAACTCAATCGAAAGAGAATGCCATAATGCCATTTGGCGTTAGCCGTGTGTCTCGGCGAAAATGGGCTAACTTTTCGACGGTTTGTTAAGGGGAAGAATGTGTGGCATATGCTTGGTTGTCAGCCGATGCAGCTCAGTGCTGCATCGGCTATACCGGAGCTCAATTTAGGAATTTTGCTCCGGCCGCTTTCTCTGCGGTAGGCAAACTACCAGGGAAGTCTTCCGCGAATCATCGATGGGATGTTAGGAATCGATGGAAGATTTGCGTCGGAGAATCGATTGACAATTCCACTTACCGTATTGTAAGTGTCTATTGCATTTTCAACTCTTTGTAGACGTTCTCCAGTTGGTCGGAATTCCATGTTCGGTCTAGTGTCAAAGTTTGAGACGACAGGTTGACTAGGTGCCGTATTCTGCGGCGTAAAAAATTCCCGCATCTGTGCTTTGGCTGTTTCCGGATTCTTCAACAAGGCGACTTGCACGTATCCAACAACTGGAACGTACGAAGTCTTTTTAACCGAGTCCGTATTTCTCTTTTGAATCCCCATGACCTGCATCCACTTTTCATTGCCGTGGTCAACTACCTTGTTCACTTTTAATACGTCTCCAGGAGCAGCTGTGCCGACGACATTGGTCTCGGAACGCACTTGGATATCGGCCGCAACTCGAACCCGCAGGTCACTACCCGCAGCTTTCATCTGTAGCAGCGCATTTTCGTAGTCTTGATCTTTCACCATATAAAGGAGCGAACGGATGTGCCTAGCTGGGAAGTACTTATCATCTGCTTCAATGGCTCGCGTTGAGAGGCGAATCGCTTCTGCAAACTCAGAGTAGGCTAGGTGCTCCACTGCGGCCTGTGTTTCCGCCTCTGCTTGCTGTCTTTGTGCTAGAGCCAAAGGATCGATTTGCTCAATGGTTCCAAATTTCTCCGATAACTTTTTAACATTTTCCGGGGACAAAACTGAGAGGCACAGTTCCGCAGTGGAGTGACTGTCAGCCCAAGGTCGTTGATGTGCGTGGAAACCTGTCTGCACATACTCGACGGTCTTTTTTGACGTATACTCAATCGCTTCAAAGGCCGAAACTTTCCCGTCGTGATTCCCCCCTTGAAAATCCGCATAGCCCTCCAAGGCTTCTCTAAAGTGGTGCATGAATACACCGTGTTTTAGAGTTTGTGAGTCTTCAAAGGAATACTGACCAGCGAGGCAAGAGGAAAAGAACACGATACCTTGAGGCGATTGTTCTTTGGTAATACGCATCCGACGCAAACCAGAAAGCAAGTTGAATTCGCGTTGTTCCGTTGACGTCACCTCACTACGGCAAGCGTCGATTACGAAGTACTTTTCGCTTGCCTGTGACTGGGCCAACATATTGGCAACTTCAGATACGCTCAGTGAGCTTTCCGAGGCTGCATTTGCATTGAAGTCACTTGGACACAAACAACTCTCACCATGGTTGTTGAAACCGTGACCAGCAAACACGAGCAAGATACTATCTTCACTCGTAGCTGTATCGCTTGCGACGATCTCACGGAGGGCATTAAGTATGTTTGTTCTCGAAGGGACAAGTTTGGGGTTAGAAGAAGACGACTCGAGAATTCGGATATTCTCAGAAGCGTACCCGCTAGCTTGTAGAGTTGACGCAAGTGACAACACGTCGGCACTTGCGTACTTGAGATCAAGCAGTTGAGACGATGGGTCGTACTTGTCTATTCCGATGAGCAGAGCGTTCTTTGTTCCGGCCTGCGCTGCTATGCACCATCCGAAAAGTGTACTTGCACCGACAATTGTCTTGAAAAGAAACTGAATCACTTTCATCATAAACTCCTAAGGTAAACGTTTGGCGACGCGATACAAATCTGTTTGAAATTTGAGGCAGGTGCTGAAGTTGACATTTTTTTGCACTCGCTCTCATCCACATTCCTTCAATCGCCGAAACAAATTCTTGAGTCTCAAAAAAAAGAGGAAGCGATTTTTTGAATCGCTTCCTCTTCGAGGTTTTGATCGAACCAACAATGATCACCTAGCTTCTTTGTAGCGGATGACATAGGTAGCCAGGTTCTTGCGGATGTCAATTTCTTGTGCTTGATTGATCGGGAAAACATTGCTCATTCGCTGACCTTCGGCGATTCCGATCGCAGGTGAAGATGTTCCCGATCTGGTTGATCCTTTGGATTTCGTCGAATACACGAGTATTCGGATTTCACCAAGCTGATCGAAAAAACCTTGCTGACCGGCAACAGACGACGGTGGATCTGATACAACGAGCTTGTTCCCCTTTAACTCTTGAGTCACTGAATTCGCTGAACTCGGTGCGATGGGAGATTCGAGCCACTGATCGATTCTGAAAGTTCCTTGAGGTGGGCAGATCCAATTTGGAGCCTTTGATGGAAGAGAGGGGTGGCGTCCGATTTGGTTCAGTCCATCGATTTGCACGATGACTGATATCCATTCATCCGTCTTGTTCTTCAGCACCAATTCCAACTCACTCCCCTTGGTGGCTTCAAACGCCAACAAGTTGGGAGAGTTTTGATCTACCGGCAGCCATGGCAACTGCACGGG
This sequence comes from Planctomycetaceae bacterium, assembly GCA_947463915.1. Lineage (GTDB taxonomy): Bacteria > Planctomycetota > Planctomycetia > Pirellulales > Pirellulaceae > JBKCUI01. Next base: position 16,258 of record CANHVO010000091.1, on the reverse strand, counting down.
TCCATGCCCAGGGCGTCGCTGATGAATACTTACGCCTAAAGTCGAGGGTTGGGAGCTTGGAAACAATGGATTGGTCAATTTCGCTTGTTGATTCCACTCGTCAACTTTTACGTTTACGTTTACGTTTGGATCATTAACGATCGGCTTCTGCACGCTGACCAAAGTTTGTCGTTCGTCTTTCGATCCGCCGAGCATACTCCAAAGTTCTTCATTGATGAGAACTGTTTGATTGATGCGGGAGATGATTTCCTTGCGATTAAGATCAAAAAGCCGGATCTCGAGCTGTAGTCTATCTGGCCCTGGATCATAGCGACCATTTCCTCGACGTACGTAGGTCCCAATAACGACGGCATCAACACCACTTGATGAGGTTTCGATGCCTGACGTGCTAAGAGAAGACGTTCCTTGCAGGATTGTCTCAAGTTTAACATCACGCAAGCTCGCTTTAACAACATCTTCGGGAACAACGCGATATGCGGGTAGAGAGCTTGACTTACCCGTCAAGTCCGTCAGCCCTCGCTCGACGAGGTCTCGTGAAACCGCACCAAACGACCCTAGATTGCCGCGAAGCTCTTTCTTCCCCCCTTCAGTGATGCTTCCAAATTCAAGCACACTGACTTTGGCATTGCCTTTATCGCTTTGAAGATCAAACGCGTGATTGCGCAACATTCCGTCTATCAAGAGCGAAAGTCGCTGTAAGCATGCGTTGGCTTCCATGGGTGTCACAGGGAACAGCTTTGGATCGCCATGGTCGGTCCCGCAGAAAAATCGTTGTGGGGTTTGCGTTATCGGCTTATGCATTTCCTTCGACAAGTAGGAAACTGTTTTTGGAACTTGAAGCTCGACGAACTGAAACAATTCATCCATGGTTACAATGGCGTCGCCGTTGACATCTGCGGCACCGTCTAGACCATGCACAAGCCAATGGGTAAACACTCCGTGACTGAATTCCTCCCACTCCACACTCGACTCCTCACCTCGACAGCTTGATACAACATAGATCGATCGTCGGGGATCGGTTTGTGGTTTCGCCTTGAAAACGGACTCGACGCCACGAGAAGTCATTGACTTGAATTGTTCGTTTTTCCCAATTTCTGCGATTCCACCGGAGTGACATGCATCGAGGAAGAGGACTACTGTGCGTGCTCGCGTAGAACCCAGAAGTTGTTCTCGGAGCCATTCTATATCAATCAGCGTCTCTGGCAGTTGACTGGGATCGGCGTCGGTCGGCATCAAGTAAGTACGACTAGGCAAATTTGAATTTGGGTCTTTCCACTGAACCCCATGCATTGCGGCAAAGACGACCACAGCATCCTCTTCCTTTGCCCGAGAAAGAAACTCGGGCAACTCGCGTAGAATGTTTTGTCGAGTCGGATAACGTTTGCTATCGTTCGAGTCTCGATGCATCGTTAAGATCTGATCGTCGCATGTTCGCCTGTTTCTGCGCATACGTTCGACAAACGAGTGCGCATCATCGTCGCAAAAATTCAGTTGCGCACTATCCGGAAGATGCTGGTATTGTTCAACCGATATCGTTGCAATCCATAGGTTTTCCGGCTGACCGTCCTTCGCAATCAATCGGCCTACGATGGATTCGCATCCCGAAAAAAAAATAGCGACGACTAGGCCTAATTTCCACCGAACTACGCACCAAGACATGTTCATTACCCTTCTAAATTTTGATGGATCTTCCAGGCCTGGGGCCTGTTGATTTAGTCGTTTAACAGTTAGCCGAGGGCGTACTCTGCAGCTTTGACAGTACGCCTACGGCTGACTGTTAAACGAAATGCGTTTGGAAAAGCACTAAATCAACAGCCCGCCTGCGCGGACGGAATCGCGCAGCCGATCCTGTACAAGGTATGAATCACTCTTGTCAGGCAAGTAGTCTCACTGAGGTTCGCTAGTGCGAGTAGAAGTCTGCCCAAATCCGCTATACGAACAACGTTTTTGCGACCAAAAGACTGCCGTTTCTGACGAGTCGCTCACTGCGGGAGTCGACGCCACATCCATGGGAGGGAAAGAAGTATCGCTAATTCACAGGCTAGTCCCACAACTACGGCTTGCCATCGACGTCTTTTTTCGCCTTCAGCATTTCTGCTTCAAGCAAAAGAGTTTTCGTTTGCGCTTTGTCCCGCTCATTCTCGCGGTCATAAAATGCTTTTTGCGATGCCAAAAGTTCAAGCGCCACTTCCCTTAGTCTTCTTTCAAGTTCCTTGGCTTTCGCTATTTCCGCTTCCTGTTGGGGATCCTTGGCTTTCGCCATCTCCGCTTCCTGTTGGGAAATTGTCGCGTTTTGTCTGCTTAAAGCGGCATAGGCTTTCAACGAAATCGAAGGAATTCCGACCACGAGCACGGTCGTCAATCCCACGCGTGTCATGTGCATTCGAGTGGCGGATCGCATCATGGTTCGCTGCTTTTCGGTCCATCGTTTGTGATCGGTAAGCCAATTGATACCGATCCATTCCAGTAGCGTTGGCAACTGTTTTGATTCATTCATTGCACTCCATGCGGATACTCGTTCCTCGAGTTTTAACTCAGCCCGGCCTTTTCGGGTCTCGCGCTGTTTGCGCTTTAGCCAATCGCGGAGGGCATTGGGCGCAGCTGCGTCGAACCATTCTGAAGCCTGCGAATCCCCGTGCTCGTTTGCAGTATGCCGCTGCCAAGCAGACTCGACACTCGGTGTGTAGGCGGAGAAACGATTAAGATAATCCTGCAAAAGCGGCACCTTGCCCGCTAACTGCAACTGCTCAAATTCTACGAGCAGCAATTCTGTCAACAATCCAGGTTGTTGGTCCTCAGGAACTTGCTCTAAAAGAGATTCGCAACTCGGTTGTGAACCCGCACGCCACGCAGACTCAAACGCATCGCAAAGCGCATCCCACTCATTCCACGTATTCGCAGGTAAATCCAAAAAGAATCCCCTTTATCGTTCGCTCACTTCCCTGCAGAAATCTATTGAGCGTCTCAAAACACCCTCCGCATCCGGCGCATTCTAGCTGCGAAATTTGTTGAACGCAACGAACCGCGAGTAAGGAGCGAAGAGTATCGATAGGTGCCTTTCACTTTAATGCATCGAGTTTTGACTCAGTCTAATCTTGGTGCAACCACAGTCTCCCAATGCTTCTTTATCGAATTCATCTTTCGGAAGAAAGAGGCCCTAGAAATACCCATACGTTGCATGATTTCGTCTTTCGACAGCCCTGTCAGGTAGAGAGAAGCGATCGAACGCAATTGGTCGTCAACTAAACATTCAAGTAACGTAGACTGTAAACTCAAAATCTCTTTCGCAATTTCCTCCTGTCCTTCCATTTCGATCAAACGCTGCTCAGGAAGGGGCTCGCGTCCTGGAGTTCGCTCGATGCCAGCAATACCGGAATCACAGCCTGGAGACATGAAGGCAGACTCTCCTCGCACACCACCCCCTCCACGCTTTAGCCTTGAACTATCCCTTTGCTTTGTGATCGCTCTTTTTTTCAATCTATCGGCGAGCATTCGCAGGGCATCTTCTCGACTTTTTATCTTGGGTAAATCACCTTTCATCGACCCCACGAGAAACTCAAAGAGCACCTGGGACGCTAAGTCTTCTTCATCCGAAACTCGCCCCCGTCCCATTGGGATGTGCTTTTTTGCAATCCTGGTAAGCTGGTCATAATAAAAGTGAAAGAGGCGTTCGACAACGTCATCCTGACCCAACTGTAGTTGACCAAGAAGATGGGTTATCGAGCCGGAGTTCGCTCCAGATATATTGCTGTTTGACATTCGCAGAGCCTCAACGTGTTTGCTTCCCGTAGCCTATCTGAATCATTGTAATCAACAAATCGAAGCCGCACACTCGACCCAAACAGAGGTTTTCCCACTTCTCCACCACTTCCGATGTTCGCTTGAGCAATCGCGACAAGCGACAACATTGGCAATAATGAAGCAGTTCAGCGGCAGCCCAATCTGAATCGATGAACTGCGTTTTGATCCTGCAAGAATTTGTTAAGCACCCGGATGAGGGAGCATCTTGTTGATCGAAACGGATGACTTGATTGACGCTCCTTTACTTCCCCTTTTCTTCTTCGAACTGAACCCATTCAATATTTTTCGGGTATTTGTCTGGCTCCAAACGAGTCGAATGCAACAGTTGGACTTTCCAGCGGTCGTCCTGTCTGACCACCACCGCGCTTTCGAGCCAAACGACGGTCCGAAGTCCGCCATCACGAGTAATCTCTGCCTTGTTCCAGTAGCTTACCCAGGCCACGTCCCCTTTCTGTCGAGCTCGAATCTGGCTAAAGAAGTTTTTACGCTCATAGGGTTTGCCCTTGGGCTGGACCGCATCCACGAGTTGTTGCATCGTCCAGTCTTCGCCATGTTCAAGTAATTGGAAGTCCTCTGTTGAAGTTTCCTGCATAGCCTTGCCATCGTGTTTGGACATCGCGGCAAACAGTTCTTTAACCGGTCGAAATGCAGGGTGGTCCGCCGCTTCAACAATCCCACTCAAGAATAAAAATCCACACAGCCAAAATCCAACATGCAAAATTTCACGCATCAAACCACTGATTTTCACGACTTCCACTCCGGTTATGTAAATGAATCGAGGACGATAGGTCGACCTTGAGGTTCTGCCTTGATGTCGTTGCGTCAGCTCCAGTCGGTGTACTTGGCTCTGTTATCGACATGAGAGCCATTGTAGCCGGAGTCGCCAGACTTCGGTCGTGATAAGTTCCCGTAGCCGGAGTCGCCAGACTTCGGTCGTGACTGCTTTTATAGAATCCCCGAAGTCTGGCGACTCCGGCTACGATTCGGTTAATCGGATCAGCCCGTTCTTACTGAGATACGAATAGGCACGCCAGAATCGCGTCCAGAAATCTGGAGTAAACGGCTTGAGTTCCGGGTAGCCGGGCGCGATGCAACCGGAATACTTATAGTCGGCGTAACCATCCGGAGGGACAAGTTCCGCTCGTTCGGGATTTCTTGCAATATACTCGCAGACTTCTGTGAACGCTTCTTCAATTCGTTGCTCTTCCTTTAGCACATTCTCGTACCCCTGATCCTGCAGTTTGCAGTCGAACATACTCAATGTTTCATTGAAACGCGTTCGGAAATGTTTCATCGCAGGCAGTTGGTCGGCACCGTCAAGAATGCCAAGCCACATCATGTGGAGATGGTCAGGCATAAGGACGAAGATTGGACAGCACAAACCGTATCGAAACATGGTATGCGTTAAGAGTTCTCGGAATCGATACAGGGTGATGGGTTTGAGCCATCCCTGCTTGCGGTCTTGAATTGTCAGGGACCAATGAACATATGCCTGGCCGCGGTAGAATTCGGGCGGGAGTCGTTTCAGATAGGAATCGTCCTTTTCGTCGCTCATGTATCTCATCCACCTTGAGTAGCCGGAGTCGCCAGACTTCGGGACCACACACCGACCGAACTGTGGCCAGTTCGGCTACGCGTTACGACCGATTCCTACATTTGCTCTTGAACTTTCCGCCTCGAGACCTATAATGAGACTCAATCTCAATACGCAAAAGCGAGTCAAGTTGCGGTGAGAACTGATTAGCCAGCCATGCGGTAAGTTCGCCGAAACGCGAATTCCTTGTCACCGACTTAGCCAGCCAAAGGAAATCGGGTTGCTCGATGTAGAGCAGGCCACGTTTTTCGATTTTGGCTGAATTCGGAGTATCTCAAGGTGACCAAGAAACAATTTCGTTCTATTCGGTTGGCGTTTACACTTGTCGAACTTTTGGTGGTCATTGCCATCATCGGCATTCTCATTGGGTTACTTCTACCTGCGGTTCAAGCAGCTAGGGAGGCCGCTCGGCGAATGAGTTGTACCAACAATCTAAAGCAGATCGGTCTGGCGCTGCACAATTACGAAAGTGCGTTGAAGACCTTTCCACCTTCAACGGTTTCGTTAGGTGGTTCGGCAAGCCAACCCTGGTCGGCGCAAGCGTTTTTGCTTCCCTATCTTGAGGGAGGCAACATCCATTCACGGATCGACTACAACGTCGGCTACCACAATGGCACCAACAAAGCGAATTTCCCACCCAACGGAGTCGCGACCTTACGCGTTCCGGTTTACCTTTGCCCCAGCGAACCCAAAGATCAAGCAAGGCTCGATGCGAACGGAACTCCAGAACACTTCCCGATCAACTACTGCTTGAACGTGGGTAGCTATCTTATTTTTAACCCTGTGAATCGAGCCGATAGCGGCGCGGCGTTTGGCCCCAATCGCTGTAATACGGTAGCTGGCTTCATCGATGGGACGAGCAATACACTTGGCCTGTCCGAGGTAAAGGCCTTTACGCCACGATTTCATGACCATGTTGGCATGCCATCGGCTCCACCAGCCAACTCCACGTTGGTGTCATCTGGATACACAGGCGGAGCTTGGTCGATCAACAGCGGACATACCGAATGGGTTTGTGGCCGAGCCATTCATACCGGCTTTACAACGACATTTACTCCAAATACGAGAGTACCGCACATCGTTTCCGGAGTCGTTTACGATATCGATGTCACAAGCAGCCGTGAAGGTCGCAATCAATCCGATCCAACTTACGGCATTATCACCTCTCGCAGTTACCATACTGGCCTCGTGAATGTGGTCTTGATGGACGGCTCAGTGCGCGGAGTAGCGTCCTCGATCGAATTAGCAACCTGGCGAGCGTTGGGAACTCGCGCTGGCTCCGAAGTGAACGGCGAATTCTAAAATCGTTGAAGTCATTCCTTGCTCGAGGGCAACGTACGTTCGCTCGACGCCACCTTCGTTCAAGAGCCTTGCTTTACGAGCGACAATGTGTTGAAAGGTTCGCCACTAGGCCGGCCCGCTCCGTATCGCTTTGCAAGCTCAAGCAGATTGTCACGGTTAATCGGTTTACTTGCGTAGTTGTCGCAGCCAGCTTCAATACACTTCTTTCGGTCACTTTCCATCGCGTGTGCCGTCAACGCGATGATGGGCTGGATGTATCCCAAATCGCGCAAACGTCGTGTTGCTTCGTATCCGTCCATCTCTGGCATTTGCATATCCATAAAGACCAAATGGAATCGTTCTTGATGTACAGCGATTTGTTCAACGGCGACTAATCCATTCTCCGCTATCGTCACTTCAGCACCCGCCTTTTTCAGGTGAAATGAGATCAGCCGTTGATTGTCTGGGCCATCTTCGGCGAGTAGGATTTTTATCCCCAAGAGCGGTTGCGGATTCGCTGCAACGGATTCCATGCTCGTTTTTTCCCTCGCTTTGCTTTCGATCGGCAAATAAGTTTTGTTTGCATCGATAAGTTCGCCGTGGATCAGGTTACCTGTGGCGACGGTAACCATGAATGTGCTGCCCTCGCCTGGCTGAGACGACACTCGGATACAACCTCCGAGCATTTCAGCAAAAGAATTGGAAATTCTTAGGCCTAGCCCCGTGCCACCAAATTTTCGTGTTGTCGAACCGTCCGCTTGTGAAAAAGAGCCGAACTTCGAAATAACCTCGCATTGTTCTGCTGACATTCCAATTCCCGTATCGACGACTGAGAATTGAATCTGACTCGTCTCTGCGATGTACTTAACGATCAACTTTACCGTTCCAACTTCGGTAAACTTGACGGCGTTGCCGACAAGATTTAAGAGAATCTGCCGCAATCGAGTCGGATCGGTTTTGATGACGCCTGGAATGAGTGAATCAAACTCAAGCTGAATTGAAATGCCTTTCCCTGTCGCTTGCGTTTGCAATAGCGAAATTACTTCTCTGGCAATTTTCACGGGCGACGTGTCGATTTGTTCAACGGTCATCTTGCCTGCTTCGATTTTAGACATATCAAGTATATCGTTTATGATCGTTAGCAGATGATTTGCATTCGAACGAATCGTTTGTACGGCATTGGATGCAAGTGCCGTATCGTTTGCATATTGTTCGTCTGAGTCCAGAAGATCCGCGAACCCCAAAATAGCTGTCATTGGAGTTCGAATCTCATGGCTCATGTTGGCAAGAAACTCGCTCTTGGAACGACTTGAGGATTCAGCATTTTCTTTTGCCACATTAAGAGCATGCTCGGATTGGAGTTGCTCCGTGATATCTCGAACGATGGCCAACAGTCGACCACTTCTTCCAAGATGTGGAATCAATTGCAGCGAAATCTCAACCGGAATTCGGTGGCCTTCTCGATGTTGGTGTTCAGACCGAAACGTGATGGCAGTTCCGGGGGACATTTTTACGGAGGCAAGCATAGCCTTGATAGGCTCGGAATCAAAATGCGGATTGATATCGCGTGGCGTCATTTGACGCATTTCCTCTGCGCTGTATCCAATTTGCTGTGTGGCTCCTTGATTAACGTACACGAATCGATAACTTTCTTCGTCTACGATAAATACGCAGTCTGTCGCTGCGTCCATTGCGCTTGTAATCTCTTCTAGAGAACGTTGACGAGTTACTTCGTCCGTAACGTCACGTTTTGAGATTAAGATCCCGTCGATGATGCCTTCGTTGTTTATCAGCGGAGAGGCAGTTACGCTTAGTACCTTGGTGGGTCGTTCCTTGTATTCGTCATCGAATTCGAGAGATGTGCCGTGCGAATCAAAGCGACACTCAAATTGATTATTGAAAACGTTGCCGCTTTTGATTGTTTCAATCATGTTCTGTAGGAGCGTCTCCTCGATTCGATCCTCCGTGAATAGGAGAGCCTTCCTCCCGACTTGGAGATCGTGACCGAACATCCGGTCAAGACCACGGGCCGCCGGATTGGCAAAACGAACTGTTCCATCTAGGTCAGTAACCACAGTACAGTCCGGACTTCGTTCCACCGCCGACGCCAACTCCTGAAACCGTTGGTTTGCAAGTCGCAGAGACTGTTCCGCATTTTTCTTGTCAGTAATGTCAAAACGAAGCGAAATGTACTTCTCAACTTTTCCGTCTGTTCCAATTTGCGGAATAATCGTTGAGTCGACCCAATAGAGCGAGCCATCTTTCGCGCGGTTACAGACTTCACTTCGCCATGGCGTACCGCTCGAAATCGTCTTCCACATTTCAATCCAAAAGGATCTTGGATGGAATCCCGAATTTAATATTCGATGATCTTGCCCTAGCAGTTCATCCGTCGTGTAGCCGCTAATTTCGCAGAAGCCGATATTGGCATCGACAATCTTTCCAGAACGGTCAGCGATCGAAAGAAGCGCATACCGATCCAACGCATACCGAAGCGCGAGATTTTCGCGTAAAGCCTTTTCCGCCTTTTCGCATACCGTCGACAACTCCGATGTTTTTGCAATTACCTGGCTTTCGAATTCTAACTTTAACTTTGTTAACTCGGCTTCTCGACACGCAGAACGCGTCAAATTCCTCATCGTACTTGCGATTGCAATCATCAAGAAAACGTCCTCTAAGAGCACCCACGCAGCGTGCTCAACAGAACGCCAAGGACTTGCAGTCAAGATTCCGAATATCGATTGTGGCCATAGAAAACCTCGAGCGAAGTGGTCCGTTGCTGTACATGCAGTTGCGGTAACGAGCACACGCCAGTCATGGTAAAAAGCAAGGCATGCAAGTGAAACAAAAACATGGAAGTGAGATTCGATACGTCCACCGCTGAGATGGATAAACAGAGCGCCAAAGAGCATTTGACTGATGGCGATAACGTGTCGAGTCAATGCACTTCCTGGCAACCGAAATGCCAATAGAATTGGCAATGACGCCAATAATCCACCCAGGCCGAACGCACTCCACACATGAATATGAACTTGGCTTTGTGTACCATGCCATGCAACTGGCGATACAACGAAAGCCGTAATGATTGCGGAAATCGCCTGAAGAAGCATGAGGATTGCGAATATGCGATCTGTATTGCCTCGACTGAGCAGAATGTCCCTCGCCTTGATTTCTTCGCCAGACATATCGGTTACAACGGCCGAATTGATAGACATTACTCCAGTGTCTCCTGACAGCAATGAGCACCGGAACCCGATTTCTCGCTCATGAGAACGAGTTCACAACCGAATACGGGAGAATGGTCGATGGTACCGGGAAGTCCGGCAATCAAATCTCTCATGGAAACTCGGCCACAGCTTTCGCCCTCGTGTCCTCTTTCTGTTGTTATTCCTCCATGGAACATCAAACTGCCGGTCACCGAATACAAAAAACAATGCCCGCTAGTCGCGGCGCCGAACTTTGCAGCCATCCTTCCGGCAACGTCCACCACAACTTGAACTCCTTCCATCGACTTACACCGTGCAGCATTTTTCGATCGCATCCATGGATCGACATGTTCGGAGGGACATCCCATCAATACCGTGCATTTCACTTGCTGGTTTACCTCTGCAAGAAGTCGTTCCAATTCACCTAGGGTCGCAGACGAACATGGGCATTTGGGATGGATGAACACGATAAGTGTTGGATGATTTGTATCCAACTCCAAGTTGATTCCTGCAGGCCATGCAATCGGTGGACTGCTTTCTTTGCTAGTCGCAAAATTCTGGGAGACGATCAGCGAGAAGCCGGAAACTACTCCAATAGCCCAAATAGCGCTAAGCAGTCGATAGGCGTTTCGATTCGGTTCATTCTTCGATTGAGTGTTGGGGTATTTCACGGGGGCTTACGGCAACTATGCGGACGCTTTTCGTGAGCCATGCCAAATCACAGGATTTGAGCTACGATCCGTAGTGGCTGACGATTACGGTTTTTTACCATTGGTTGGGGCTCATGGTTGGTCCAACTCCCGCGACCACGATTACCCTCAAAAACAGGGAGAACACTCCGGATATCCGGATTAAAGGGGTTTTCCTGCCTTCAATTAGATTGGCACAATCGGATTGCAAAGTGCCCCTAGACATCCGGTATTCAATCTCCCTGCAATTCCGGTCTTTCTGGCCTTCGGCTTACGGACCAGTAACATTTTTCGTCCTGATCGATGCGCCAGACAAAAAGAGTTTAACGATGGCATGAGCCAATTCCGGCGTAAGGTATTTCTTGGGACGGGACTTTCGAGAAAACAAATTTATGGGTTGGTCAACCATGCTGCAGAATGCTAATGCGAGGAACTCAGGATCAGAAGGAGAAAGCTCGCCGAATTGAATCCCTTGCTCCATAACCTTGACAATTAACCGAAACCGTTTTTCCGTGAGTTTGTCCAAGACACCATCGATCTCGGGAATGGTAGCTCCAAAGTAGGTTTGAAACATCAGCCTTGGAACCCGTGGATCAGCACAACAGTACTCGAACGACGACGTTGTAAATGCAAGTAGCTTGTTAGCCACACTCGCCTGGGAATCGATGGTCGCCGTTAATTGCTCTTGGCTCTCCCCATAGTGTCGTTCGATCAACGCTTGAAACAGTGAAGCCTTATCGGCAAAGTGATAATAGAGCGTCGGCTGGGTCACCTTGGCGGCCTTTAGAATGTCACGAATTCCTGTTGCAGCATATCCTCGTTGTGAAAACAAGGTGAGCGATTCTTCCAGGAGACGTTCACGCGTCTTGGCGGCGGCATCGCTACGCACGCTCATGGTGCTTGAGTTACTTCCTTGCGATTCTGTTTCAGGTCATGACCAAGATTGTCTAATATTGTGTGAATCAGGTCCTCAGTTTTATCAGCCGTGAGCAAGAAAAAGCAGAACAGCATTTCGTCCGTTGTCTCCTCTCCCCAGGTAACTCGCCTCGGTGGCGATGATGGGTTCGATGGGTTCGCGGAAGAATTGTCGAATCCAGCTTCCACAACAATTCGTGTTCCAGCTTTTAAGCGAATGGGTTGCTCGTAGTAGTACTCGTCCTGCCAGTTGTAGTTCCATTCCGGAATATCAATCAGGACTTCAGGCGGTTGCTTAGGCTGAGTTGCTGTGACTCGCATCGATTTACCGAGCAAGTGCATGTGCGGAACGATGCCAACCATGATCACATCCTTTGGTAATGTGTAGGCTGTAGACCGGCGATAGTTCGAGTCACCTGCTGGAATATCCATTTCGTAGTTAGCCAACCAAATGCTGCCGACAAGCTTGGCCTTCTCCTTCAACGATTCCGAAACCGGTTTGTCAACAAAGTAGAGTCCAATCTCCGATTGATCCACTTCCTCCTTGCCTGTCGGATGATAGTGGACCTGGACGACCACGTCACTTCCCTTTTTCAAGTAACGCCCCATGTCATTGGGGAGTCTTCTTGCGGTATTGCCAACAGACCACCCTCCCAACGCGCCGCTGGGCAAAAACCCGGGGCCGCCGAAGTTTGAGTAGCCAGGTTCCGGGGTTGAAGCATCGAGTTTTCGAGCTTGCCCTTTGTCATCGAGAAACAAGACCGCATGATGGACCACCCGCTTGTTTCCAGGGTGAAACTCCACTGCAGCGACGAGTTTATCCTCGGGTATGTCGATCGGCAAAACAAAGTTCTGCAGCAAATCCGGTCCGTTGGCTGGTACCGCGAAAGGTGTAGCCATTTTGACAACCAAGTCAGGTACGCCCAACTGCCAACCATCCGCAAACTTCGGTTCAGGCGGCAAATCATCTTCGTCACCTAGGACGCAACCGCCCTCGCTCCATTGTTTCAAAAGCAACAATTCTCGATCGCTCAGCCAGCGTTGGCCAACAAACCGATGAGCTGTTACTGGCCCCGGAATCCACGGGGGCATGATTCGACGATGTGTTACCTCGACAATCATCTCGGCTTGCGCTTTCGCCTCCTTGAAGTTCGTCAACGCGAATGGAGCGACCTGCCCAGGTCGATGGCAGGTTTGACATCGCTGCTGCAGAATGGGAGCGACATCTCGCGCATAGGTTACTAAGCCGTTTTGGCTCTCGGTTTGGTTGCGAGGCAAAACGCAGCCGACCGGCTTCGTTTGACTGACAAGGGGCTTTTGGCGGGAAACAGCGGCGTTCACCGCATCTTCAAGAAAATGATTCTCGACGTTTACTCGCCTGCGGCCTATCGATTCGTAACCATTGTCGATAGCTCCTCGATAAATGAGATCGCCGGCTGGGGCCAAAACAAATGATTCAGGTACATGTGTTGGCCCTAACGAATGGCTCAGTAACCGCGAAGAATCAAACAGAATAGGAAACGTAGCACCGAACCGTTGAAAATGGCTAATTGCGTTTTGTCGGGATGTACTTGGGTCCGAGACAACGCCATAAAGCTCAACCTGATCCGAAAGCGTTGCGTGCAGTCGGTTCAATTCCCGAACGTATGAGTTTGAAATGGGACAGGTTGTCGAAAGAAAAACGAACGCTCGAACAATACCCTTGTCGTTTTGCGAAAGAAAACGGGTATTGCCATCGAGAGTTTGTAGGTCGAAAGGGAACAAGACGCGCGGTTGCGAAGTCGCTTGACCGAACAGCGCCGGCCCACAAACCGACATTAGGCCAAACAAGTAAATCCAGACGCCCCGCAGCTGCAACATTTCGTTACTCTCCAATGAACAAATTGACTCTGCGTAACATATACCGAATGGTATACTAAGAGTCAAGTCTACGATTGGCGTCGCATTGACGAGGGTCGATTTTTTGTTGGTTAGTTCAGCAACTTGCGACGACCTACTTCAACCGAATTAGAACTTCGTTTCGTCTCAGCGGACCAGGGGTGAAGGGTGGATCGTAGCCAGCGGTTTCTACATTGCTTCCTTCCACGGAATCATCCGCCACTAGGCCTTTGGTTTCCATCCAGGCACGTAGCTTTGCTTCCGATTCCTTTGCCTGCTTGGATGTAAGCTGGCCAGAGAACCGCACCACAGCAAAGCGTCCTCCAACTCGTTTCCGAACATCCACCTGTTCGCCGGTTGGTTTCGGGACGCCTTTGATAGCGACCTCTTTGGGCATCACGAATCCCATTTGAACACTCGCCTCTTTGTTATTCTCCATAAACACCGGAGTTGTCATCGAGATCTTTTGCTTGGTTTCATTTGCACCGCTGATATAGCTGAAAAGCTTCATGAAACTGCCGTCGCGGCCTTGCGCGTCTTGTTTGGTCGTTGTGGCGACAAGCATCAGGTCCGGGTATTCGCGAACTTCAAATTTTCCGTCAGAAGCAACGACCTTGTATTCAGCTGACTCGTAGGCTGCCCTTGCCATCGTATTCCAGGCGAAAACGCCGGCGGCCACGAGGATGGCCATCGCTGAAAGGTAAAACATTTTCCTGCGTTTCATTTGCTTTTCCTACAAAAACGTGTCCCACGAGTGGATTCGAGCCAAATCACGATCCACTCCACTTTAGGAAGCCGGCTAGAGCCGAGCGAAAGGAGGCTGATTTGGTCTGCGTGATTCTACGCCAGACTCCAACTCTTTTTCCCAGTGAGCTAGACGTTTTTCGAACTCAGCCTCCTGCTTCTTGAGATCTTGCTCGAAGAGATCAAGTTCTCTCCTATGCCTTGGACAACTCAGTTCGAAAATCTTAAGGTAGCTTTCGATGATACACGAAGGAGGTGGCAGTATGTCCGCGATGATATCTTTCTGATTGACTACTTCACGGTACAAAGGGCCGTTGACCTTCGTTTGCTCGATAGCTTGGTAGATGATCGCCCCAGCCACGCAGTAGCCAATCGTGATTGCAGCGATCAGTCGGAGCTTAAAGAAGAATCTAAATGGGCTAGCTTCAGACGAAGCGGGCGATGGAGCCGGCACATTGGTAGTGGTTCCCATAACTGATATTCTTTCGTTACGACTCATTCTTCCCTACAAAGCATGTCACACTACTTGTTAGTGACTAGCGTAGTGCAACTGTAGGCGATGCTCGCAGCGATCGGCTCCCAATCCAACCGAATTGCACAATGTTGCAGTGTCGAGAAAAAGGATCAGAGAGGCCAAATTTCTCAACCGAATGTTTACAGAATATTGATAGCCAATGTATTGACCAAGCAAAATTGAGCGAATAGAGTTATTCCTGGTCGGATCGCACCTATGTGGGGGGCTTTGTGTTTTTTCGTAATTTGATTGTATACGTTCTATTGGTACTCTACGGAGTTCCAGTTGCGATTGGACCGCATTGGCACAGCCACACGCGCTGTAGCCATTCGGAATCTGCCTCTCCCGAATTGGGCAAACATTCCCATTCCGCACGGTCGTCAAATCATTGCTCCTGCGAGCACTCTCGTCACAACTCAAGCAGTGATGAAGCCAGTGACACGGATAGTTCGTTGCTGTTCGTTACATCCAAACCGGATTTCGACAACTGCCCGATATGCCATTTCTATTCCTGTATCCCCTTAAATGCGATTCCAGTTTCAACTCAAATTGAAGGATCGTTGGTTGAATCGTTGACGACGGCCGGAAACGTGCAACTGCAAACGGTCTATCAATTACATCTAGCACGCGGTCCACCTGCTGACCTCTTCTGTGCTTAGCCTTTAAGGCTATCTTTCCGCTGCGTAATGTGCCCTTTGCGTTCGAGTTTTGCCTGGTGTTGTGGTGAGTGTTTCCGTTGCGATGTACCGAGGCAATAAGCCTATGGTGCGGTTATTGCAACAGTTACGGTCCGACCACCTTCATCTAAGCAAAATCGCGAGCCAAGGCTCAACTTCGAACTTGCAAAACAACCTCGCAATCGATGGAAAGTGACTTAGGCGTGCTAAACGAGTCACGTTTGCTAGCGCCATTGGCTCACTGGTGATTACTGGTAATTGAACATACTCCTTTCTTTGGAATTAACATAATGCGTATCAACTCACGTTCTGCTTTCACTCTTGTTGAACTCCTGGTGGTCATTGCGATCATCGGCATCTTGGTCGGCCTGCTCTTGCCTGCGGTGCAATCGGCTCGGGAAGCCGCACGACGAATGCAGTGCTCGAACAACTTCAAGCAACTCGGCTTGGCCGTACATAACTTTGAATCGGCCAACCAAATACTACCTCGTTCACCACGCCAGGTAGAACCGCTAGATCCGAACTCGGTTTCGATTTTCACGCGACTGCTACCCTACCTTGAACAATCGGCTTTGTATAGCCAATATCGTCTCGATTTGAACTGGTACGACGCTCCGAATTTAGCCCTGGGCAAGAATCGACTGAGCTATCTAATTTGTCCGAGTTCACCTGGTTCTGACCGAATGGTCGAGGGTACAACGAACACTGGAGTTGCATACTCGGTTGCTCCTCTTGATTATGTGAATATCACACAGATCACTACCAGTGCTGCGGTTCGCGCGCAAATTGCGACTCGCTACCCTGGAGTTACCTCCGCGACGGATTTGACCTGTGTTTTAGGTGTGACGGAGCGACGCAAATTTGCTGAAGTGACGGATGGTTTAACTAATTCGTTTATGGGGTTCGTCGAGATGTCTGACAAACCCAACATCTGGCGAGCGGGGCCACCAAGGACTCGA
>CANHVO010000090.1 GCA_947463915.1 Planctomycetaceae bacterium | reverse complement strand
TGCTCTAGCTGGCTCGACGATGATTGCCGCATTTGGTCCTTGGTCTCGTCCATCTGACGTTGAGCTCGGGTACCGGAAGAAATCGCCGGAGAGGTTTCGCTCTTTGCCAATGACTCCGCAGACTTTTGCATATCGCTTCTAGCCTGCTCCATTTGTTCGCGTGCTTGCTGCATCGCTTCGCGATTTTCAGGTTGGTTCATCCGCTCAAGCACTTCGTCTGAATCTCGAAGCAGCTCCTCTTGGTTCTCTCGCAATCGTTTCAACTGCTCCTCGAGTTCCTTCTTTGCGTCCTCGGTCTTTGCTTCTTGCAAGGCAGTCTCAACACTCTTGATCTGCTCGTTCAAGTCTTCTTGACGTTTCGCCAATTCCGCAAGTCGATTCATGACTTGTCGAGTTTCACGTTCGGCGGACGGTTCGGCGGTATCGGCCTTTTGCTCCATTTCGTAGCGATTTTCGTTGTCCTCAAGCTTCAATTGATCGATTTGTTGTTGTCGGTTCTTTTGCGAGCTATTCTGCTGTGATTTCTGTTGCTGTTGTTGCTGAGCTTGCACGATCTGATGCTCGCGAGCGCGAAGTCGCAATAATCCTTCGTATGCTTCACGGCCCTTGCGAAGCGCACCTCGAAGAGGCAAAAGATCCGAATCGCTTGATGCTTTTCCAAACAGTTCGTTGGCCGCGTTCATGGCAGCTCGCACTTGCTCGAGATACTTTTCCGATTGCTGGTCCTCGATCGACTCCGCAAGCTTATCCGTCATCCCGATCGCTTCGCTCTGCGACTCCACCAACAACTTGACATCGTCGATGAACGATTTGCTTATCGCTTTTGGCTTTTCACGCCGAATCACATTCCAAGCACCAGTGATAATTTGTTTTTGCAATTCAGCTAGGTCCTCAGCTTTCTTTTCTCCTTCGCTCTGCTGTTGTTGCTGTTGCTGCTGTCTTTGTTGCTCCTTGCTCGGGCTCTCGCCTTCCCGAAAGATCTCCTCGAACGGCCGAACTTCGGCAAAGAACATGTCGCCATCTACACGACGCACCTCGCCGTCGCGATCGATATCTTCCGCCCAAAAATAGTAGCTTAGCAGTTGGTCCGGCTTCGCTTGCAACGACTCCATATCGATCAAATGCGACAATTCCGCCTTGCCTGGTTTCGTTTCCTGGACCGACAAGACAATCTCGGTCGGCTCGGCATCTCCTAACATAAACGTCAGACCGGAACGTTGGACGCCAAAATCGTCCTTGACCGTCGCCTTCATCTCCAACTCTTGGAGCGGCGAAACACTTTGATCTTGAGCTTTGACCAATTTCGTTTCAGGCGGCTGGTTCGGAATCACTTTGGCAGACAACTCCTCCTCGAACTTGGCCGCTCGATTCTCTTTGTCCACCAATCGCAATTTCCATTTTCTCGACTCGGTCATCACAAAGCTCGCCTCAAATCGCAGCGGATCGTCTTTCGATGCAACCAACGGCGTTGCAACGCCATCTTGATCGACGAGTTCGGCAATCGATACCGGTTTGTTCAGTTGGCATTTCCAAGTCAAGCTGGCACCATCCACAACCGAAACTCGCCGGGTATCGGCGATCTCCCTGGCGGCAAGCTTTGCGTACTCCGGCGATTCGATTTTGGCATCGCTTTGCGCCAGGGACGGAAACTCAAACACCTTGATTTGATAACATGAACTCATACCACCGAGATAGTCGATTTGATACGAAGAATCGACTTGTAGGTTTCGCAGATAGCCACCGAAGAGCGGGTCCTTGAGACTGCGTTGCATTGAATGCCTGGCTTTATCGCCCGACTTGCACTCGGAATCGATCCAAGCTTCGTTTGGTACGTCGCCGGCAAATCGTACGCTTACCACCAAATCGCTTCCTCGTTCGACTTCCGCATCTCCGGGTTCCACTTTGATCTGGTCCGAGTCCGACATCAACTTGTTCGGACCGGTTGGAATCAAATCGCCTCGATTCGCCGAATAGGAATAGACAGAGAAGCAGGTAAAGAGAGCCAAAGCCATCGCCATATACTGCACCGCCCATGCACCGACGAGACTGCGAGTGGCAACGGTTTGTTGCCAATCGTTCGATCGTGCGTGCTCAATCGTCTCATCGACCAGTGCTTTCCTTAGGTACCGAGACGTGCTCGCTTGCATCGGCTGAATCGCAGTCACCAATCGTTGTTTCAAGGTTGGAAACTGCATTTCGATTCGGTTCGCAATCCATCGCAAATCCCTATAGGCCAGTTTGCATGCAAGCCAAAGCCCGACAACACCACCCAGCACGACAAGCAGAATCGAACGACTAAACTTAGGCAACGCATTCGACTGCGCAAGGCATAGGGCGACCACCGCGACGAGAATCCAACCTGCGGTCAGAAGTCGTGCGAATCTTAATCTTCGAAATCGATTCGAAACCGTTGACAGTAAGTATGCGATTTGCGGATCCATGCTCAACCTGCTTTGCGAATGCATAATAAAGATTCCACACCAATAACGCCAATGACACCGAAGATCATCCACCGCCACCAGCCCTGCTGTGATTCTAGCTCAACCGCTCTCAATTGACGGCGAGTCGATTCATCCGATTTCGGCGGCTTACTATCGGACATAACGACGCCAAGCTTTTCCAATCGCTCAAGTCCGCCAACCGAAGTGTTGCTTTCGGAATCCATTGTATTCACAGCCAGCCAAGTCTCAGAACCGTTCGCATTTTGACGACGAAAGACTCCCGGCTCTGACAACGTGGCTGTCTTGACACCCTTCCCATCTGTTTTCTCATCGATTCCCGTATCGATTTCCTTATCGCTTTTCTCAGCGGAAACCTCACGGCCAGATCGGTCCATTATTTTCTGATCGCCCGGAATCGTCAGCGTCGCGCCCACTCGATACGAAACATCATCGTGGATCACGGGGGCCGAGATCCGAAACAAACCAGATATCAGAGGCACAAACTTGGTCGACAAAGCCAACTGGCTCTCGAGCGGTTGCCAACCCGACAATAGAATCCAAAGCTTCCCGGCCCCTCGTTCTTTGTAGATCAGGGCAGGCGAACCGTCATCGAACTTTGCCAAAACCCGCCATTCGTCCGAAGGTTGCGATTGAATCCGACGGTGCTTCCAAAAACGCAACTTGGAAAAGTCGTTGAATTTGGAATCGGCGAGGTCTGCAAACAATGGATGCTTGAAGTCAACCGATTCTAACATCGCATATTGCCGAACTTTTGCTTCCGCGACAACACAGTCATTGATCCCGGCAAGCTTCTGCATTCCAAGCGAGTAATCTACTGGCTTCCGAGTCGCTTCAAGATCATTTGATTCCACCGCTGTATCCCAAACCCAGAGCAAACTGCCGCCTTGGTTCATGTACTCTCCCAACGAATCCATGTCGGAAGAGACCAATTCATGGGAAGCCACAATGAGCGGCGTTTCAGTAGCAGAGGGCCATGGATCGATTGAGCCTGGTTGGCGTTGTTGATAGGAAACCTTTCGCGTCGCATCGCTTAGCGGTAACTGGGCCAGGAAATAGCCCAACGATTGGTCTGGTGCTCTGCTTGCTGATTCAATGCAAATCAACCCCAGTTGAAGCGGCTCTGTCCGACAAAAGAAATAACGGTTGTCAAAGTCCGAACTATCTCCATCAAGCTCAATGGCAACCGCCCCCTTTGGCGGCACGGCCATTCGCACCGTCAGCGAACTACCCGCTGGTACACGACATGCCGTACGCGATTCCTCGATCGGACGGAGTTCGCCGTCGAGCCAATGCAATCGAAATGATTCGTTCGTTGAGCCAGCCGTGTTTGAAACCCGCACGCGAAGCTGTTCCACATCGGCTTGCGCGGTGGTCGCACTACCTCCCGCTGGCTTATCGCCACCGGCTGATGTGTCTTTGTTTAGCACATCTTCAGGGCTCAACAATGTTAAACTGGCATTCCCTTTCAGCTTCGCTTCGACGCGTTCGATTCGAACTTTACAGGAAGCTGGCCATGTGTACTCGGCAAGCCGTTCGACCTCAGCACCGTTCTGAAAATCTGTCACAACCACGATCTCACTCAACGTTGCATTCGAGTCCGATGACGCATCCCAATCGGTTTGCAAAAGGTCGGCAGCGGTCAGCAAACTCAATCCCAAATCGGTATGCATCCAAGTTGGTGCAAGGTTCTTCAGACCGGCCAACGCTTGCGTCTGTCGCTGCGCAGCCGGGGTTTGCAAAGCGCTCTCGATCCCGACCAGCGGAAGCATGGTCGCATTGAACTGGTAAACGGAAATCGCGTCTGTTGGGCCAGACTGTCGAATAATCTGTTCCGCTCGTTGGACCGCTGCGTCCCAAAGCCCATCGCGACGCATACTGGCGCTGGTGTCGATCAGCAGCATCCTTTGAACGCCAATCTTATCCGTGTCTTTTTCGGCGGGAGCATTCCAATAAGGTCGTGTGAATGCAAACGCAAGCAAAGCGATAGCAATCGCGCGCAGCAGCAACAGCAACCACTGATCGACTTTGCTCGGCCGAGTTAGCTTAGGAGGCGTTGGCTCAAGAAACATGAGCGAACTCATTAGCTTTCGCTCGTTGGGCCGACTTCGAATCAAATGAAACAGAATCGGCAGCGCAATCGCAAGTCCTGCCAAAGCATACAAAGGAGCCAGAAAACTCATCGCTGCCCCCCTACTGCACTGCTCGTGGCTGAACCACTAGATGCTCCGCCACCAGCAAATTTTGACGGTGTTCGCGGGCCACCCACATTTGATCGCTGCTGACGACTCAAGAAATCGAAAAGCGCATGCTCCACCGATTCGTTCGTTTGCAAGGAAGTCCAGCCGATGCCGAGTTGACCGGCAAGCTCCATCAGGGCAGCTTCGTGCTGTTGAAATTTCTTTTGGTAGGAAGCTCTCGCTGCATTTGAGTCAACATAGATCTCCCTGCCGGTTTCCATGTCCATGAGCATGCTGGCTTTTTCCAAATCCAACGCAACTTCCGCAGGATCCAAAACCCGAAGCAAGACCACATCATGCCGTCTGGCTTTGAGCATCGAAAGCGGTACTCGCAACGACTCGGTTGGGACCAAGAAGTCGGACATGATAATGATCAAGCTACGTTGACGTACGATGTCAGCCAGATGCGAAAGCGGTCGCAACAAATCCGTCGACGCGCCCGACGAAGGCTTCTCTAACAACGATAGAATCCGTTTGAGTTGCCCTGTGCGAAAACGCGCCGTCAAAACGTCGGAGATGTCTTCATCAAAGGTCAAAAGCCCAACCGCATCGCGTTGCAATGTCAAATAGTAAGCGAGCGTAGCCGCAACCGTCCTCGCATAATCGCACTTGCTGTACTCAAGTGAACTGAAATCCATCGACTTGCTCTTGTCCACCACAAGGTAACAGCGTCGATTGGTTTCGTCCTCAAATTTCTTGATGTAATAACGATCGCTTCGAGCAAACAATTTCCAATCGATGGTTCGTGGGTCGTCCCCCAAACTGTACGGCCGATACTCGCTGAACTCGACGGAGAAACCATGCAATGGGCTGCGATGAAGGCCATTATGAAAACCGTCGACCACGGATTTGGCGCGAAGCTGCAGGTTCTTGATCCGCATCAGCGCAGACATGTCGATCCAACGATCCATCGCGGACGTCGAACCGGACGGCGCAATGCTCGATGACGAAATGTTCAAAGCTGACTTCGAATTCGGAACGGCCATTTCTACTTGACCTCAATCAACAAACGGTCCACACAATCCTCGACCGAGATCCCCTCGGCTTCGGCTTTGTAACCGAGCAGCAGTCGATGCCGCATAACTGGGTGAACCAGGGCGCGAATATCCTCGATCGAAACGTGTGATTGGCCATTGAGAAGCGCCCTGGCCTTCGCCCCAAGCACCAACATCTGAGCAGCTCGCAAACCAGCACCCCAATTTACCCAATGATTCACAAAGGTCGGTGCCTCTGGACGGCCAGGCCGCGTGGCTGCCACCAACCGAACGGCATAACCGGCAACCTCCTCCGCAATCGGCATGCGTCGCACCATCGCATGGAACTTGAGAACATCCTCGCCCGTAAACAATGGCTCGATCTTTTCTGGAGTTTTGCTGGTCGTGTCCAGAACCACCTGCAACTCATCCTTGAAAGGCAAATAGTCAATCTTGACATTGAACATGAACCGGTCCAGCTGTGCCTCAGGCAATGGATAAGTCCCCTCCATCTCGATCGGATTTTGTGTCGCCAAAACAAAGAACGGTTCAGGCAGCGTGTAGCGTTTGCCCGCCGAAGTCACTTGATGCTCTTGCATCGCTTCCAATAGCGCCGCCTGGGTCTTGGGTGGCGTTCGATTGATTTCGTCAGCCAAGATCACGTTGGCGAAGACCGGTCCTTTAACAAACTGCAACACGCGTCGCCCGTCCACTTCATCCAAAATTTCCGTGCCGGTGATGTCAGCCGGCATCAAGTCGGGTGTAAACTGGATCCGACGAAACTCCAAGTGAAATACTTGAGCGACGCTGCGCACCAACAGCGTCTTGGCCAATCCCGGAGCTCCCGTAATCAAACAATGGGAACCGGAGAAAAGACAGATGAGCAGTTGCTCGATGACATCCTTCTGACCAACAATCGTCTTGGAGAGCTCGGCATCGATCTTCGCCCGCCCCTCACGTATCTGTTTTACAATCGCTGCTTCTTCGTCGTAGTTTTGGGTCATTTTTTAGTTTTTAGTTTTTAGTGGTCAGTTTTCAGTGTGCTTCGCTTAAGCCTTTAGCCTTAAGCCTCTCTCAATGCGTCATGGCGTACGTTACTATGTTGATTCCTAGCGGATAGGCTTTTTTGACCGAGAACTCTTCGAAGTACCATGGGTCCTCAGCTTCTTGTTCCCAGCCATCTCCTAAGTCGGTATTGTGGCAAATGAAAACCATGATCCGACCAGCATCGTCTCGAATGGCTCGATAATGGGGAATGCTGTTGTTGGAACCATCGGGAGTGCGTTCCCATATCTCGCCAGTTGATCGGCCCCATTGAGCGTGTCCGATGCTGGGCAGTTGAGGCTTTTCCTTTAGATCGTAGACACAATGGAATATCTCGTGCTCCAAAGGCACTTCCGTCGGCTCGCGATCGGGAAACACACGTCTAATCTGGGAGTGAAAGTTTTCGTATTGTTCATCCCCCCAGAAATCATCCACCATTAGAAACCCGCCATTGAGCAAATAGCGACGCAATGCGACAACTTCCTCAGGGCTGAACATTAGCGAACCTGGCTCAATGATATAGATAAATGGGTAATCAAATAGTTTCGGGTCGGTCAATTCCAAGACGATCGGCTCTGGATTTACTTTGAGGGTAGTCAACTGCTGCAGTCGCAATGAGAAGTTCAATTCGCTATCCCTGTAGTCAATAAACCAACCACCGCGTCCCCAGGATTCATACTTGATACGAACGAACGTAAACACATCCTTGCTAAACTTCTTATCGACATCCCAGACAGGAACTCCTTTCCGGTCCGTGGTTTCAAAACCACCTCGCCCTCGCCTACCTCGTTGTTGCGCAAGCAATACCATCGAGCACATCCCAATCGAAAGCATCACGATCGCTATCAGTCGATAACGGAGTCCTCTCATGGCTCAACCTTCTCTACCTCTGTTGACGAAGATGGTGCTGGCACAGGCACAGCAGGAGACGACTCCGTGGTATTTGCTATCTCGACCAGGAGTTTCAGTGCCGCCTTGTACCTTGGCGACTCCTCCAATGCCATGAGCACGTGCCTCTTGGCTTCCTCGGCTTTGCCAAGCGATCGAAGACTTATCGCCAGCCGGTAGTGAATGCTGGCTGGGTCTGTGGGTTCCATTTCGAGCAATGCGGAAAGAGACTCCACAGCCTTCAAGGCGTTGCTTTGTTTCTCGTAAGTATGAGCTCGCAATTCCTGGAGATCACTTCGAATCGGATTGATGGCCTGCAATGCCTCACACCACTTTTCTAATGCAGACCAATCCTCACGCTTTTCATCAATTTCGATCAGCCTCAACAAAGCCTCACGGCAATCCGACGATCGTTCACTGAGCTCAATCAAGGCCGCTCTCTCGTCGGTTTCATTTCCTTTGCCGCGGTGAATCCTGGCGAGCAGGGCATAGATACCCTCATTGGAATCGTCGCTAGGCACCATGGCCTTCAGCTTGTACGCAACAGCGAGCGCTTCGTCCCATTTCTTTGCCTTGATTTGTGCGAGGCACTGACTGCAAAGCCCCCAATAATTTTCCGGATGCTCAGCCAGCCAACTTGCCACATCCACTTTATCCTCTTCGTTGGCCCTTTCAAAGTCGACCCCTTCGCCATACTTTGATGCAAGTTCTACAGCGTATTCCTGAAACTCCTTGTCCAACAACTCCAGCGTGCCAGGAGCTCGCTTAAGAGCTTCAGCAGCCGGCATGCCGATCGACAAGTCATCCAACATGCGACGCATGACTTCGATACCATACTTCTCAATCCAGTATTCCACCACCAACGAAGACTCGTAGTACGCAAACTGCAAATGCATTGGACTCTTGGGTTGCAAGAAGGCGCCGCTCAGCTTACTCACCGGCACGAAACCGGGCCCCAAAATCATCTCCCGATAAAGTGGGTCCATGGACTGCCCCCAAGTCGCATTTCGTTGACGCTCTTCATAAACGGAGATCCCTTCGGAGAGCCAACGCGGCATCTTGTTCTTGGTCTTTTGAAGAGTGACAACGTGACAATACTCATGCCACAGAACCGCCTTCCAATTCGAGTCAACTTGCAATGCAGCAGGTGAGTTAGCGGTGATCAATCGACCGAAGCAGACTCCCAAGAAACCCTCGCCACCCGGCATCCCAAACGTCCGGATCGCAAACTCTTTTTGTTTAGGGAAAATCTCGACATAGACAGGCTCTTCCAGCTGAACCGCGTACTTCTTCGTCAAAACATCCCTAGCTTCGCTCAATAGTTGAACGACATCTTGGCCATAAATTCGGGCTTCGCGTGCGTCCATGCGAATGACAAAGCCTGGCGCCTCAAGAGTAGCAAACTTCTCCAACTCCGTTTTTAATTGGCGAAGATTAAAAACGGTAACGTCATAGGGATCTTTTTTGCGTACGGCATCGACGACTTCCCATCCCTCGCCGGTTTTCCCTAACCTTAAAAGGTCCTGTGCCAATTGCGTCTTGGCTGGTGCATAGTCTGCATCCATTTTGAGAGCTCGCGTTTGATACTCAACGGATTCCGTGAATCGGTAATGCATCGCCAATTGCTTGCCGATGGTGAAATCCACTTCGGGGTTCAACGCCCACGGCAGGAGGCCTTTTCGTCTTGCTTCCCCTTCGGCTTCGTAGCGTCCTTGGAGATGGGCAATCGCCGCTCGCAACGCCCAAAGCTTCGGAAGATTTGGATTTACCTTTTCGACATCAGCCAGAATCTCTTCGGCTAAATCGTAGTCCTCTGCCGACATCCTGGATTCGGCTGCATGAATCAAGCTTGGGACGAACTTGGGATTCAGTGCAATTGATTTAGAAAAATACTCCGCTGATTTGGCAGGATCGGTAGCGCTCCAGCTTTTGCCGAGCAGATAAAAGAGCTCAGGGTCCGTCTCATCTAGCTTCAGTGCTTTTGCAAGCGACTGTGAAGCGACTTTGTCATCGCTTTTATCGATCGCCATCCGAGCTGTGGCCATGTGGGCTTCGTACATCTCAACTGCCGAACTCGACTTGGCTGCCGGGTCATAGCAGTTTTTCAATATCTCTTTTGGATCCGCTCCTCGGGCCAAGAAAAAGTCGCCCACGGCAACGAGATCACTTTTATTGGTGAACCTCCAGGGAGTTCGAACATACATCGCTTCCAGATAAGCCAACTGCTCTTCGGCTTTGTTGGCCGCATTGTTCATTTTGTAGACACGCACCCCGACCAGTCGCATTCGAATGCTTTCGCCGAAACGCTCTTTCGCTTTTTCAAATGCTTTGAGAGCAGCGGGGTAGTCGCCTGTGGCGAGATACGACTCAATCAGCATGCGTGGCCAGAGTTCGTTCCAAACGCCTTTTTCGACTTGCTCGCTGGCCAGCTTGATGCAGGCTTCGTAGTCACCGGAGCGGAAGAAGTTCCTGACGTCATCGATTTCCGACGCCTTGCACGGCGCGGTGGAGAGGGCAAACAATGAAAGGATCAACAGCCAAATGTGAGCTGCAACAACTGCGACTCGTGCGAAATTAGTAGTGCAACACGCCACTAGAACTGTTCTCGTGAGTGGGGAAACCAAGCCTATCCGATAAACCTAAGCTTTCACGATACCCGTTTGGCGCAGACTTCGCAGCACCTCGGCTCAAAAATTGCAGGATTGTTTCGGGGCAAGAAATCAGAACTTTCTTTGATTTCAAACCGAAACCAAGGCGGGCATCCCGTGTTGCTGACGGAACAGACAAGTCTTGAACTGCGGAGCAGTGACATGGGATAGCCACGGATACAATCCGTGGTAAGCAATCCCAAATGTGTCGAGAGTCGCATCGCGACGGCACACCGCGTACGGCGAGAGGCAAAAATCAGCCAACCATAAGATTGGCCGGCCGAATCACACCCACGAATGGCGCTCCTTCAAAGCTCGAATCCGATGGGGACACCAAACCCGGGGTTTCGTTCGCGTTGCGAACTTACCCCAGGCTATTAAATGCCGTCCCTTCAGGACTCAATCGCAATTTGTTGCGACGTACAAAAACGGGTCAGGTCGACTTGACCTTTTTTGTGGCTTTCCAAACACGAGTCATAGCTGCTTTATGCTGCCAGCGGGACTTAAGAAATCCGTCGGTAGTGCGTCGTCATGAACTGATGCCACGCTCCATCGCCATCGAGAAACTTGGCCGTCAGGGTTCGGTGATCGTCGCTAATAAACTCGATGATGTCTTGAAACTTTGCCATCGAACCGTCTCCTGAGAAACTCGGTCCTTCGGAGTTAAGCGTCAGTATTTTTCCGGTCGAGTCCAATTGGCCGTCATAGAGCCAAAGGTGAGTCATTACCGATGCAATGAAGGTGCCGACAAAGCGCCCTTTTTGGGGATCGTACCCAAGAGTCATGATGGAATCACAGGCTCCAGTCCCCTCGCCTATGGTCCAAAGTTCGCCGAAGGAACGCACAACTTCGCGACCTGTCATTTTCGAAGGTGGTTGATCGGGCCCAAACGAGAACTCCGATTCAACATTCCACTCTCCGACGAGTTTTTGAAGCCAAAGATGTTGTACTAGCGGTTCTGGTATTTGCAATTTCTGTCTCCTTAGGATTGATAGTTGATTGGCTTCTAGGCGTCGGCTAATGCCCAGCTCTCTTCTAGTAATCGAATCCACCGAGCAATATTCGACACGCGAGAAGCAATTTATCTCAGGATAATTCCCTTGAAAGAAGGGAACCGTCTAGTATCTGACGATTTACCGATCTAGCGGTCCGCAAATCCTCGGTTTTCCTTTTGGTTGGCTTTAATGCAACGGCTTTGCCGATCGCCTAACTGAGATGAAGGAATCCTGACGAATAGGTCACAGCTCGTCCAGCGATACCAACGCGCTGGCCGCGATAGTCGCAATACAATTCACCCCCGCGCTGGGAAACTTGCAATGCCCGGAGCTGGGATCGACCTAGACGCTGCGCCCAGTAAGGAATGAGAGTGGAATGGGCGGAGCCAGTTACCGGGTCTTCAGGAACACCGGCACCTGGCGCAAAAAACCGAGAAACAAAATCACAACTCTCGCCGGGAGCCGTAATGATGACACCCAAGCAATCGAGTCGCGCGAGTGCAACCATGTCCAACCGAACCTCTCGAACAGCCTGCTCCGTTTCAAGCACGGCCAGGTAATCGCGAGCTTTAAATGTAGCCGCTGGAGTGCAGCCAAGTCCCTGTATCAACTCCGTTGGTGTGATGCAGGGCGAGGCCGGCCTGGCTGGAAAGTCGAGGGTCAAAAGGTCATCGTTACGAGTAACGGTGAGCAACCCCGCACGCGTTTGAAACCGCACGACCTCGCCACGATACCCTAGATGTCTAAAAATGACGTGAGCTGGGGCCAAAGTCGCGTGTCCGCACAAATCCATTTCGAGTGTTGGTGTAAACCAACGAAGATCGACGGATGAGTCCCTTTGCACCACAAATGCCGTCTCTGCAAGGTTGTTCTCGGCCGCAATCGACTGAAGGACTTGGTCCGGCAACCAATCCGCCAGCATACACACCCCGGCCGGATTGCCCGAAAAAAGAGTGCTCGTGAACGCATCGACTTGGTAATAGGGAATACTCATCTAGTTTATTCTAAGAGGCACAAAATAGCAGGCGATTCACAGGACCTATACTTGCGAGAGAATTGCCCAGAATCATCGCAACCGGAAAGGCGAGAAGAGCTTTCTGCCAAACACTCGACGATGGGATTGTACCCAAAATTTGGCTGCTAAGGGCGAGTGAAGCATGAATGCCAAAGTCACTCAAACGATCCGAAGTAAACGAGAGCGGTCAAACCGACTTAACCTCTTTTTGCATTTCCTCAGGCCCAAGGGCAATGGAGTATCCGGCCAGACTCATCGAGTAGATCCCCAAAGCGAGAACCATCATGCGAGTCAGCTCCATTGCTGCATAACCAATCTCATCCCAAAATGTTTGTAAACCGTTTATGCCAGGAAACAAGGAGACACTCAAAGAAAAACGCATTAGCAAAAAACCAGCAGAACTACTCAAAATTAGGATGAGGAGACCGAGTACTTTGGCTCTTTTGCCTTGTACAAAAAACAGTGCAACCCCGAACACTCCCATGCCCGACAACACTGGCTTCGACAAAGTCTGAAGCTTGACTAGCATCTCACTCAATTGCTCAGACGGCGGTCGATCTGTGCGTGCATTCAACCGTTCAGCCAATTGAGCATCCATTGCGAGAACTACTGCAACGAGAGCAAGGATCATCAGCAAGAAGCGGATGCTCAATCGTTCGGGTAGATAGGTCGCCCCTCGAGGCTTAATACAAAGTCCGAACGCACGGCGAAGCAACCAAAAGACGCCCAGCCAGATCAGGCAATCGTTTAGTTGCAACCAAACCACAAATTCTGCGAAATTGAGCAAAGACGCGTTTGGAAAAAAACAATAGGTTGAGAAGGCAAATAGTAGGATTGGCATGATCCAGGTCGCTTTACCAACGTTACCTTTTCGCAGTCCTACCCATGCGATTGCCAATATCGATAGTCCCTCGAAAACGCTGTAGCAGAGTTCAAGCAGTAGATGCCAAAGCCAAACAGGCGCGAGATACCAAAAAGACAGATAAACCTTATCGCCGTATCCGACTAGTATTGCCGTTAAAACAAAGAGCAGAACAAGTACCCAAGGTTTTTGTCGCGTCTGGAGAATGGCGACCTCAGAACTTTCACGTTAGGTTGTTATGAATCATCTCACGCGTCTGACTTCGACCGCGTCAATGGTATCCACGACGCTCTCGTTCGTTGGACTGCGAGGCTGAGGTTGTGGACTCCACATCGGAGCCGCTTGAGCAAATCGCTCCTTGAGCAATTCCCCAGTGCAAACCAAAAACACCATCAACGCGATAATCACGAGCGGCCAATTCCATAACATACCTGCGATCAACATGACCACTGCCATGATTTGGCCGACCCTCGCCGCATAGCGAGTCGCACTAGCATACGGCATCCACATTGCGAGCAAGCTCCTCAATACCCTGCCTCCGTCCATCGGAAAGGCGGGCAACATATTGAATGCCGCCAAGATCACGTTGGCGACCAGCAGTTGCTCCCAAGGATCAAGCATCCCGACTCCTTCCGCTGCGATCTGATCCAGACTAGCGCGGATCGATAGACCTACAAATAGGATCGATGCAATCACTACATTCACCATGGGGCCAGCAATTGCGACAATCAACTCCGCTATGGGTGATCGCGTAAAGTCAGCCATCCTCGCAACTCCGCCGATAGGATACAACGTGATATCGAGAGTCGGGATGCGAAACCACTTCCCCGCTAAAGCATGTCCCATTTCGTGCAAGAACACACAACCAAAAACGGCGAATACAAAACCCACCGCCGACATCGCAGAGTAGATCCCTTGTCCCATGTTGGTAAGAGCGACATACATAGCCAGAAACCAAAAGGTCCAGTGAATGTATACCTTGATACCAAGAAGCTTTCCCAAATAAACAGTTTGAAACATAATCCCTTTGTGATCAAATCAAAAGTGAAAGCGTTGTACGCGGTTGTTGCCGGAATCCACCACGTAGACTCGGTTCTTGGAATCCAAAGCGGCCGACCAAGGTTGAGTGAGTTCTCCCGGCTGGCTTCCTGCAGCTCCCCAACTTGCTAACGGCTTGCCCTCGCGGTTCCATTGCTGTACCCGATGATTGCCGAATTCGCTCACGATAATCGTGCCATCTTTCGACAGCGTCAGCCCGTAGGGATACTGAAGCTCCCCAAGCTCTGCACCTTGCGCACCCAAGATAGCGACCGAACGGGGTTTATCTTCGCGCCAGTCAATCACTTGAATACGATGGTTGCAGGAGTCGGCCACCCAAAGCAGCCCATCCTCATCGATGGAAAGACTTTGCGGTCGACTAAACTGAAGCGGCTGATTGCCATGCTCACCCATTCGATCGACATATTGGCCGTCCGAAGTGTATTTGTGAATGCGGTCATACTCGCCGTACTCGCCGCAATAGTATTCTCCGCTTGGTGTTCGGACAATGTCAGTGACAAAAGCAAACTGCCCAGGATCAGGACCATTAACCCCGCCGATCGTTTTCTTTTCGATGAGTTCACCCTCAGGGGTGTAAAACAAAAATCGGTAGTAATGTGTATCCGCCACCATGACACTCCCATCCCTGTCGATACTCAAGCCAGTCGGCTTTCCTGAATCAATGGCAGGAGTTCTCCAGCAAACGACGAATTTCCCTGACTCATCGAATTTTTGGATTCGCCCCGTTTTGTCGACGACATAAATCATGTCATTTGAGTCAATGGCGATCGCTCTCGGCTTTTGAAATCGACCATCGGAAAGACCACGCTGGCCAATAATCAAGTCCGGCTGATCAATTGCCGTGCCCTTTTGAGAGCCTGTGCAGCCCGATTGGAAAACCAGACCGGGAAACGCGGCCATGGACGCTCCAACTCCAACGATTTTTCGAGCCGATTCGAGAAAATCACGTCTAGAACGAAGCTCGTTTTCGATTCCGCTTGGGCGAGGGCATCGATCGGGAGTCATTTGCGACCTACCAATTGGCTGATGGAAGAGGTTTTTGGGGAATCGACCGGAGAACGCTAATGGGATATCATACCGAGATTGAATTGGAATTGCGAAAATCAGTTCCACTGATTTTAGATTACGAACCCTAGCCAAAGTATCTGCTAAATCGCATGACCAAGATTCTGGATTGGAGGAAATCGGACGATCCCCGGGATATTGTTCATTTGGCGGTGCAAGCTCTGGCTGAAGGTCACGTTGTGGCGTTGCCTTCGAATTATTCATATCTTTTGGTGGCGAGCGGGCTGCGTCCCAAGGCAGTTGAACAGCTCCGCAAAAGCAGCCAACGCTCCGGCGAAGACTCGCTCGCCTTGTTGGTTCGTTCGGCGGATGAAACTCTTGACTATTTCCCCGACATCAGTCCAGCTGCTAGGCGACTTGCCAGAAAAGCCTGGCCCGGCCCCGTCATGCTGAGCATTCAAAACTCGCATGCTTCAAGTGTCTTACGTTGTTTAGAAAATTCTGTTTGCGAATCCATGCAGGACTTGAATCATCGAATTCAGGTCTGGCAACCGGAGCATTTGGTTCTCGAGCATGTTTGCCGGCTTTTGTCGGGACCGTTGGTCTGTTGCCCAGCCCGCGATAAAGCGAGTGCAATCGCGGAGCGGGTTGAATCACTCCAGGATGAGGATAGTGTCCTTGCCATTGATGACGGCGAGGTTATTTCGCCCGGCATGCCAACCGTGGTCTCGATCGACAAGAATGTTGGCAAAGTCGTTCGCAACGGCATCGTGAGCCAACAAGGACTTCGACAGATTTCGCAATGGACTGTTTTATTTGTCTGCACAGGAAACACTTGCCGTTCTCCGATGGCTCAAGCCATGATGGAGCGCAAGATCAAAGCTAAGTTTGGCCCGTTGGCCGCCGATGGGAATTGCCCGGTCGCAGCCTTGTCTGCGGGTGTATCCGCTTACGGAGGCGACAAAGCCTCGCATGGTGCATTGGCCGCCATTCGACAGTTTGGCACAACTCTAGACGATCATCAAAGCACGCAACTCAATGCGGCCTTGGTCGAGCAAGCGGATTTGATCCTGGCGATGGGGCAGCGGCATCGGCACGTTATCGTTTCTCAGTGGCCTTCGCTCGCTTCCAAAGTGCATCTCATTTCTCCCGATGGCGGAGAAATCAGCGATCCTTTTGGAGGCCCTCTGGAAATTTATCAGAAGTGTGCCCAACAATTGGACCAGCACACGGACTATTGGATCGATCGACTCGACACGGAATCTTTGATTCAATGGTCTTAGGCTATTTGAATTATCCCAAACAAACTGCGGAGTATGGAGAATGAGAATCGCCATTGGTAGCGACCACCGAGGATTTCAAATCAAAGGCAAGCTGATCACGTTGCTGACAGCGGATGGACATGAAGTCGAAGACTACGGAACCCAAAGCGATCAAGCCGTCGACTACCCTGACTTTGCCGTTGTCGTTGCAAAACGCGTCGCAGACGGGCTAGTGGAACGCGGCATCCTCATCTGTGGTACGGGCTTTGGGATGGCAATCGTTGCCAACAAGTTTAAAGGAGTTCGTGCTGCCGCTTGTTGTGATGAAGTCATGGCTGAGATGTGCCGTCGCCATAACGATGTCAACGTACTTTGCTTGCCCGGTGATTTGATTGGAGATAGGCCGGTTGGTGATCTCGTCCGAATCTGGCTGGCAACGGAGTTCGAAGGGGGCAGGCACACGCGCCGACTCGAAAAAATCGCAGGCATCGAAAAAGTGGAATTAACCTGAGTGGACCCGAATCTCTCAAATCGCATCGATAGCCATCATCATTTTTGGCAATACTCCGCCGAGCAATACCCGTGGATCTCAGAGCCGATGAGCATTTTGCGGCGGGACTTTCTCCCGACGCATTTGCTCGAGGAAGCGAATGCAAACCGAGTTGGCGGAGTGATTTCGGTCCAAGCGAGACAGATCGAGGAAGAAACACGCTGGTTGCTTTCGATGGCATCAAGCCACGATTGGATCAGGGGAGTTGTCGGCTGGTTGCCTTTGCAGAACTCCGATATTCGCGAGACGATGATGAAATACCGCGATGAAGCAAAGCTTTGCGGATTGCGGCATGTGGTTCAAGACGAACAAGATGACGGTTTTTTGGATCGGCCTGCGTTCAATAGCGGTGTTCGATCGATGATGGAGTTTGGATGGACTTATGATCTGCTGATTTATGCTAGGCAGTTGCCCATGGCTATTCCGTTTGTGGATCGTCACCCGGATCAATTTTTCGTTTTGGATCACATCGCAAAGCCGACGATTCAATCGGGGCATCACGCAGACCAATGGGACCGCGATTTGAGAGATTTGGCTAAACGTCCGAATGTCTTTTGTAAATTTTCTGGCGTGGTTACCGAAGTGCGTGACCAAGAGTGGACGTCATCGCAGATCGAACCGTATTGGAATACGGCCCTCGAAGCCTTTGGTCCGAGCAGACTTATGTTTGGCACAGACTGGCCTGTCTGCCTTTTGAAAGCGAGCTACGCTCAGTGGGTGACTACAGTCGCTGCACTCGCATCCAAGTTGAGCGTGAGCGAACAAGATCAATTCTGGTTTGAGAATGCCGTCCGCGCATACAAGCTAAGCTAGTAAGCAAGCGACAGGGGAAAACACGCCACGACTCGTAGCTGGATTCGTAAGAATTCAGCTGGTTCTGAATTCTCACGAATTCAGCGACGGTCGTTTGCATTTCGCCGCTCACCTTAGAACTTCAGTACGGCTCGCTGGCAAAGCGTTTGCATCGTCTGCAGGTCCGAGAGCGATTCCATTCCATTGGCCTTAAGGCTGTACGAGCGGATTCCGTTGAGCCACTTTTTTCGGATGGTTTGTTTGCCATGCAGAGCACCAACCAATGCCCCCACGATGGCAGCGACCGAATCGTTATCTTTGGTATCGTTCACCGAGGCGATGATCGAGGACTCAAAACTATCTGCATGGCACATCAGGACATAGAGCACAGCCGGCACCGTTTGCGTGCAGTCTGCGCGGGAGCCAAACCCGTCGAGCGAACATGCTTCGGAAAGCGTAACTCCTTTCTGAAACGCCTTTCGAACAGGACCATCGACGAAGTCGCACAAGGTACCTCGAAAGCCGACCATCCATTTCGGAATGGGGTCGGTGTTCAGTGGCAATGGCAGCGCTCCGACTTCGAGATCTTGCGCCACATGGAGGTACTCGTCGAGCCACCACTCTGAGTTTGGGCAATCGCCGAGTGGTCGTTCGAGAACTTTCCAAAGCAGATGCGTAAAGGCAATCGCAGAAGAG
Source organism: Planctomycetaceae bacterium (assembly GCA_947463915.1). Taxonomy (GTDB): domain Bacteria; phylum Planctomycetota; class Planctomycetia; order Pirellulales; family Pirellulaceae; genus JBKCUI01. Next base: position 2,505 of record CANHVO010000090.1, on the reverse strand, counting down.
AGCGCCACGGTATTGCCATGTGTGATAAAAGCCGACATCGCAGCATCACTCCATAGTTCACCGCTGGGAAAACGAAGATGTGGCAGGATGACCGGCGCAAATCGCATAAGAGCACCATTGCCTCGCCCCTCAGAATTTGGATCGCCCACACACTCATAGATTGCCACATCGCTACCTTGCAATCTTTTGCGATGACGTGTTAACGAAGCAGCTGTGTTGCTACCCATACCAACGATCAAACTCTGTCGATCTACGAAGCAACCGGCGACGTCATCGAAATCAAAATGACCGCATGCGAGTAAACGCTCGACAAGCCAGAATGTCATTTGCGAGTCATCGGATATGCGTCCGGATCGAACGTCCGGACCATGCAAGTGATCCAAGATCGTGCCGAAACGCTCGTGTCGAGACTTGGGGTCAAATTTCCATTCTGTAGAATGTCCTAGCGAATCGCCTACAGCCACACCGAGCAACATTCCCTCAATGCGTTCCTGAGCGTGAATGCTATTGACGTCGAATTGAGTTGGACTTGTCGAGAAAATCCGCCCCTTTCGCAACGCAATCTTCTTTGTAGCGATGTACTCATCCAACAAACCCGACGTATCCGACAATCCGTCAAAGAGTGATGCTTTCGAGTAGTTCATGGTCTGACAGTACCAATTTCTCGAGCGACGAAAGGGAACAACATTCACCCAAACTCAGCTCCGCTGAAAATTCGTTTAACGGTCAGCCGTAGGCGTACCCCAGCGCGACGCGCAAGCTAGTTAATTTACCGTCCAATTCGCTAGCTTGCGCGTCGTGCTCAAGATATTGAAACCGACGCTGGCCTAACAACGATTGAGCGAGTTTGCTAATTCAACGACTAAAATAAGAAACAATCCGGAAAATCGCAATCGGAGGAGGTTGCCACCCTCTTTACTCAAAGGTTTTCAGGTGTCGCTCTTGATTCGCCTGACGCGGACCACTATGCTTAATTATGAAAGGGCCGTGAAGTTGAACACCATCATTCGACTCATTTTGATCGTCGTCGTCTCGATGCCGCAAGGTTGGTGTTGCTTCGTTCGCGCTAGCGATTGCTGCACTGATTCCAAACCAACTTTAGCTGCCCAAAAGTCAACAAGTTGTGCTTGTTGCAAACGCACCACACCAAGCGTTTGCGAACCCCAATCCAACCAAGCCCCACGCGAAACATCTCCCCGTTCGTGCGAATGTCGTTGCCGTTGCGAAATTGGAATACCATCGACTCGCCCCGATGTTGTCGTGGACACATTGGACGCTGGATGGATCGAAGCTTTTCAAATCGATCATCTGAGTCACTCCATTCCCGTAACCGTATCGATCTGTTACCGAGAAAGAGTACCACTGCAAATTCTCCATTGTAGTTGGCAATGTTGATTGACTCAGATTCCCGACAAGAACGAATTTGATTCTAAAATACTTGTGTTTCTCAAGGAGATTTCCTATGTTCTCAAAGATTGCTTTAGTGGGTGTATTGGGTCTTGCTGCCATGGTGACCAGTGCGACAGCTTATATGGGGATGAGCGCAAAAGGCTCGTGCTGCCAAAAGTCGGCGATGGTCGCAGCCACAGGTTCATGTTGTGAGGGTCAGGCTAGCTGTTGCATGGAAGGCTTGAAGTCGGTTTCGACCCCGAAGTCGCCATGTGAGTGTGCCGATTGCGTTTGCGGTGCTTGTCTTCCTGAAGACTGCTGTTGCACCAATGGCACGTGCTGTGCAGATGGCAAATGCTGCGAAGATGGAGCTTGCTGCAGCGACTCTGCCGCAAAGCTCGTAAGCAAGACCGATGAGGCTTGTGCGAGCGGCTGCTGCGCCAAGAAGTAAGACTTAACGTATTTTCGGGGTTGGGATACACCTCGAATGAACTCTGGGGAGGGTGCATCGACTTTACGATGCACCCTCCCTTTTTTAGGCGCACGAACGGGCAGGGAAGCCGTCTCACTTTGTTGAGATAGTGTGATAAGTTTGGGGTAGTGTGATCAGCCGTGTAACGCAACGCTGTTTCGCATTTTGTAGCGAAACTCGTCAAGAGTTTCGGTGGTTTACGCAATGCAGCCGAAAGTCTTGACGACTTTCGCTACAGAAAAGCCCAATTTACATTGAGCAAAATGCGAAACAGCGTTGCGTGTAACGGCGGCAGTTTGTAGCTCCGGGGCTTGCGGGCTGTTGATTTAGCCGTTTAACAGTCAGCCGAAGGCGTACTCTGCAGCTTTGACAGTACGCCTACGGCTGACTGTTAAACGAAATGCATTTGGAATAGCACTAAATCGACATTCATCCTACCTAAAACCGCAGGGCAAGCCCTACCGCTACAATGTGTCGCCGCTATCGCGGCTCAGAAACAAATCAAAAGAATGTATCAAAGTCGAAGGCCGATATGAAACTTGTCGAATTGAGTTCGCCCAAAATTGGCGCCATTTCTAGGTCCACTCCCGTCATCATCCCCATCGCCGCCATCGAACAACATGGTGACCACCTGCCGGTTTGGA
>CANHVO010000089.1 GCA_947463915.1 Planctomycetaceae bacterium | reverse complement strand
TGCGAGATCGGACCGAGCGTCACAACTTTGCGCAAAACCTTGTTGCTTTCATCGACCGTCAGAATGAACTTATCGGCCTGATCCGTTCCAATGGCTTTGTCGGGAATGAGGATCGCATCGTATCGAGGGCTACCGGGTAAACGCACACGAGCAAAAAGGCCCGGAGTCAAATCCAGATTTTTGTTTGGTAGAATGGCCCTTCCACGAATAGTCCCTGTCTCTTCGTCCAGTCTATTCTCGACGAAGTCCATGTGCCCTTGATGCGGAAAGCCAACTTGTTCGTTGGCAAGCGCGACAAAGACCGGATTTCGAACTTCGCGACTGCTGGGGCGTTTGCCCTCCCTCGCCAATTGAACATACTTCAAAAATGTCTTTTCGTCCGCATCGAAGTAACAGTGAATTGGATCCAGCGACACAATGGTCGTCAACAATGTTGAATCATTGGTGCCGCCGCTTACCAGATTCCCCTCCGTAATTCTTCGATTGCTGATACGACCGTCGATCGGCGATCGAACTTCAGTGTATTGAAGATTGAGCATCGCTAGATCGAGATTCGCCTGAGCGATGTTGATAGCAGCCCTGGCGGCCGCAATTGTCGCTTCCGCCGAGTCGACGCGACTGCCTGCAACCAGCAACTCCGCTTCCGCTTGCTCGTATTCCGCTTCGCTGATTTCAAAGTCTTGAATCGCCGTTGCATCCTTCTTCCGCAGCTCTTCGTTGCGATCAAACTGCTTCTTGGTGAGATCGCGGCGAATTTTCGCTCGTTCTTTTTCGGCCATTGATTGTGCGACTGCCGCTGACGCTTGGATGAGTAAGGCCTTCGCCGCATCCATGTTTGCTTCGTTTCGAGTTACTTCCGCCAGAAAAGGGCGTTGATCAATCACTGCGACGATATCTCCAGCTCGGACCAGTTGCCCCTCTTCGAAACTCGTCGAAGCTAGGTAACCACTAACCCTTGCTCGCACTTGAACCGACTCGATCGGAGCCAGCCTCCCGACAAACTCATCCCACTCAACAATAGGGAGGATAACAGGCTTTGCAACAACGACTGCCGTCAAGGGTTTTGCATCGGTTTTCGGGTTCGTTTGGGAGCAGCCAGCAAGTGACCAACACTCAATAGCGATTGAAAGCAGAAGGATTGGTTTTAGCGATTTGGATTGAAACACCGTAAGAAAAAGTCTCTGCACCTATAAGCAAGCGAACCGAGTTGTCCACGATGGATTCGTACCGGTTTGACCGCATGACCGTTTCCAGTCTAGGCAGAAGTCTAGCACTAGGCAATCTTTCCCTCAATTCTTAACCGATTCAGATCGACAGTTAGGCACGTTTATTGCTCCATTGCGTCAGCCATACAGAACTATGCGAGCAATATGCTGCGATGATCGCAAAACAACCAGACTGGTCTCGCATCCTCCAATCTGATGCATTATGGGCAAAGCTCCCGTCGTTTACCTGCCCCACCGCACTAACAAATCAAAGTTCAAGCTCATCAGAAAGAACCACAAAATGTCGAATGAGGAGCGTATGGGTGTTTGGCAGTCCGACAAGGGGATGTCGTTCCGCGTATGGGCACCCAATGCCCAACGCGTATCGGTCGTCGGGGATTTCGATGGATGGGATTGGAATCGGAATGAAATGATGCGCGATGATCATGGATGTTGGTTCGTAGAAGTGGCAGATGCTAAATACGGGCAACAGTATCGCTTTGAAATCAGCGATGGTGAAAACCGATTCACGCGGGTTGATCCCTATGCACGCTCCGTCACGAATTCAGTTGGCAACGGAATCCTGACGGATTTGTCTTTTGATTGGGGCGATGACAGTTTCCAATTGTCGCCTCGAAACGAGATCGTGATCTATGAAATGCATATTGGTACGTTCAACGTAAAAGAGCCCGGAAAGACATCCAACTTCGACGCAGCTATTGAGAAACTTGATCACTTAGTTTCACTGGGGATCAACGTCGTCGAAGTAATGCCTTGCTCTGAATTTGCTGGCGACCTTTCGTGGGGATACAACCCGGCTCATGTTTTTGCAATCGAGGAGGCCTATGGCGGGCCACTAGCACTCAAACGATTTGTGAAAGCATGCCATTCGCGAGGAATCGGTGTTCTCCTGGATGTGGTCTACAATCACTTTGGTCCGAGCGATCTGTCACTTTGGCAATTTGATGGCTGGTCGGAAAACGGCAAAGGAGGAATTTACTTCTACAATGATTGGAAAAGTGCGACTCCGTGGGGAGAGACGCGTCCTGACTACGGTAGGCCCGAGGTGCGTCGATTTATTGTCGATAATGCTCGTTACTGGCTCAAAGAATTTCGACTGGATGGACTTCGATTGGATATGACTCTTTACATCCGTCATGTCACGGGCAACGATGATCCTGGTGGTGAACTTGCCGAGGGGTGGAGCCTTACTCAGGAAATCAACGACATGGTGGATCGAGAATTTTCAGGGAAGCTCACGATTGCCGAAGACTTGCAAAACAGCGACAGGTTAACGCAATCGACTAGCGACCGTGGCGCCGGCTTCGATCTGCAATGGGATGCGCGTTTTGTTCATCCTATACGAAGGTTGGTTTGTTCGCCTAGCGACGAGGATCGCTCAACGGAGGTACTCAAGGCGGCGGCTACTGCTTCCTACAACGGCGATCCGTTCCAACGTGTTATCTACTCGGAGTCACACGATGAAGTTGCCAATGGTAAAGCACGCGTTACCACCGAGATCGACGCTCAACATCCAGACGGATGGTACGCAAGGAAACGAAGTACTCTGGCCGCCGCAATTGCCTTTACCTCTCCAGGAGTTCCGATGCTCTTTCAAGGGCAAGAAATGTTGGAGGATGAGTGGTTTCGCGACACCGATCCCATCGACTGGTCCAAAGAAAAGTCTTTTGCCGGTGTACTCCGAATGTACCGCGATCTTATTCACCTGCGACTCAACAAACGAAACAATACAAAAGGCCTTACAGGCAGCGGCTTTGCCGTCATCTACGAACATCATGACGATCGAGTGATTGCGTTCCATCGTTGGCACAGCGGAGGTATCGGGGACGATGTGCTCGTGGTCGTGAATCTCAGCGCAGAGAAAAGAGTCGACGTTCTTGTTCCGATGCCTCAGGCAGGAAAATGGAACGTGCAGTTTAACTCCGATTGGAAAGGATATAGCGAGGATTTTGGCGATTACGCATCAGAACCGTTTATCGAGTGTCAATCTGTAGGGCAGGTGGTGCCATTCGACATTGCCCCCTACAGCGCTCAGATCATAGTTCTGACTTAAGTCCCGCAATCGCGTCGCATGTACTTCCTATGTTGTGCTTGGTATTACCTAGCTATGCTCCACGCACAGATCCTAGGATCGGCCCCTGCCGCGCAACCCAGTGCGCGAGCAAGTAGGACACTCAATCTTGAGCAACGCGGATCGCAAAAAGCGTTTGTTCCGATCCAAAGTCGCAAACTCATTTGTTAGCTACAATAAATCACAAGGAACACAAAAAACTCGCGTTCCTCTTTTTTGTGATCTCTGTGCCCTTTTGTGGCTAAAAACCAGGAAGTGCGCAAGCAAGGAAGACACTCAGTCTTGAGCAACGCGGATCGCAAAAAGGGTTTGTTCCGATCCAAAGTCGCAAACTCATTTGTTTGCTACAATAAATCACAAGGAACACAAAAAAATCACGTTCCTCTTTTTTGTGATCTCTGTGCCCTTTTGTGGCTAAAAACCGGGCGTCCGAACCAGCACAATTGTGTGTTCCCAAGGGGCGCCCCATCGTGTCGATTCGTCTAATCCTTTGAGTTAAGAGGCTTTTCATGTTTGCAGCACCAAAACGAAGTCAACTCGGTGTTACCCTCGTCGAGCTTATCGTGGTTCTTGCAATCATCGGAACCCTTTTGGGCCTCTTATTACCGGCCGTCCAGGCTGCGCGAGAGCGAGCAAGAGAAACGGTTTGCAAAAACAATCTGCATCAACTTAACCTCGGGATTATGGGGTACTACGAGATTCACAAAAAGCTTCCAACTCCCTCGCAACCTGGTCTGATAGGCGGATGGACGATCGAAGTCTTGCCCTTTGTTGAACAGAAGACGCTAGGTGAGTCCATACAATCCGGTTTGGCTTTGGAGGCTGCCTCAGAATTGCATCTTAGACAGCCGAGAATCATGCGGTGCCCGAAACGCGATGATACGGATAACGTTGCAGAAGGGAAGATGTATCCCACGCATTATGTGTTTGTAGGAAGAGGCAAACAACAGGGTTATCTGATTTCTGACGCTCCCGTAACATTCAATGCACCATGGGCAAACGGACCTGAATTGCGACGCCAAGAATGGCAGCAGTCGATCGGTCCACATCAAGGAAAACTTTTCTTTGCAGGCGGATTTAGTCAGGGCGTAAGCATGTTGCTCAAAGGTGAAGTCATTCAATAGCGGTCAACAAGCCGGCGCGCTACTCCTGCCATATCGGATCGCGGAAATGGCCTTTCCCTCTGCCTCAATGGTCAAACTGATTTCAAGCGGCGAACTCATTTTTTAGCCACGAAAAACCACAAGGAACACAAAAAAACACTATCCATCTTTTGTGATCTTTGTGCCTTTTTGTGGCTAGAAACCAAGTACGAATCCAATCAGTGGTTGCATCGCGTGACGAGTCGGAGAGCGGGGCCACTCCACTTAAAGTATCGCTTCGTCCGCGTGAAGGTTAATTGGACCTTTACGAGCTAAGTTATGGGTAATGACAAGGCTAACGCCGTTCGGCTAATTCGTCCGCTGATATTGAGAAGAAGACATCGCAACGATAACATGAAGAGCTCCTCCAAACTCGTTAACCAGTAATCCTGGAGCAAGACATTGGGAATCAAGTGCCGCCAGTGCGGTGCAGTAGTGAAGGTAAACAAGGTTTCAATTCGATTTATCATCCATGATTATGCGCCTGTTCGCAATCTGCCCACGAATTCGCAATGACTCTGGCCGAATTGTTGCTTCAACCGCGTGGCGCCTTCGTCTCTTGTTTCTCGGAACCGTTTATCGGCAAGTCGTGATCGATCCTGCCAAGGAAAAGGTATCCATCCGTTCGCGTTATTTGTGGCTAATTCGCTCCCAGCGAGTAGTCCGCTTTTCTCAAATCCAAGCGGTAACCTTTGGGTACGTAGATGAGTCACCGGTCGCGATGCTTCCGATTGCAGGAGATAGCTTCGACTGGTTTTCGGTGGGACTACGACTTTATGATGATTCTGAGGTGCATCTTTTTAGCTTCATTGGAGAAGGTGCGTTCGTGAACAACGGCGAACTACCGGATTGGATGCACAAGAAATGGGATTGGTATTCTTGGAAGTTATACCAGCCTGACATCGTTGGAAGCCAAGAAAAGGAATCGCGAGTTTTCGTTGATATCCTTTCCAAGATGATTGGTGCGAGTATGGTTCCACCTCGAAATTAGTGATGATTTCGCTCCCACGACGCCGATTCAATCGCCAAAATGAAGTAAGGAGCAGGTTGCACCTCTTTTCCTGCAACCATTGAGGACTTTGCCGCTGCAACAATTGAACACTTTGCTGGCGCAACAATTGAGGACAATTGTGCGACACTGATTTTCTTGTGGGGGCCACAAAAAAAAGGCACGCATGACTGCGTGCCTTTTTCTTTTTTCATTGAGAACAAACTTCGTTCAGACTAGCTGACGCTCTTGATCGTCTTTAGCAATCGCGAGATGATCTTGTATGGATCGGCTTGCGAGTTTGGACGTCGATCTTCCATGTATCCCTTGTAGCCAGCGTTCATGAAGCTGTGCGGAATACGGATCGACGCGCCACGGTCGGCTACTCCGTAGCTGAACTTGTCGATCGATTGTGTTTCGTGCAATCCGGTCAGACGCAAATGATTGTCCGGCCCGTAAGCAGCAATGTGCTCGTCGCGGTACTTGTCGAAAGCTGCCATGAGCTTCTCAAAGTACTCTTTGCCACCTTGTTCGCGAAGAATCGTCGTCGAGAAATTGGTGTGCATACCCGAACCGTTCCAGTCACCCTTGACCGGCTTGCAATACAATTCAACGTCGAGCTGATACTTTTCTGCGAGACGGAACAACAGGTAGCGAGAGATCCACATATCGTCGCAAACCTTCTTTGATCCCTTGGCGAAGATTTGGTATTCCCATTGGCCCTTGGCCACTTCGGCGTTAATGCCTTCAAGATTGATTCCCGCATCGAGGCAAATGTCGATGTGTTCTTCAACAACTTGGCGAGCGATATCGCCAACGTTCTTGTAGCCAACGCTGGTGTAATAAGGACCTTGAGGAGCTGGGTATCCAGTCTCAGGGAATCCAAGTGGACGGCCATTCTCCATGAAGAAGTATTCTTGTTCGAAACCGATCCAAAGATCAGCGGAATCTTCAACGGTTTGACGGAAGTTGGATGGGTGTGGTTCGCCGTTTGGCAACATGACTTCGCACATTACCAAGAAGCCATTGATGCGTGTGCTATCTGGATAAAGAGCGACTGGCTTCAAAATACAGTCAGAACTCTTGCCCTCTGCTTGTTGGGTAGAACTACCGTCGAAGCCCCATAAGGCCAAATCTGCAACGCTGGTCGGTGCAGTGTCCACGATCTTGGTCTTGCTGCGCAGGTTTGGCTCAGGCAAATAGCCGTCCAACCATACGTACTCGAGCTTAAATTTCTTGTCCTTAGACATTCAGCTACATCTCTCGCATACTTGAGGTACTTAAAATACGATTTCGGTTCGCATTCCCTGCATTCCTGCACGGGAAACAACACATGCATTCACGCCTGCATGTCCGCCGCCCAACCGACACCAATCAACTCTCAAACAGCCTGTCTACCCAAACATTCTGCCTCAAAGTCTCCTGCCCAACGCGCCGAAAAAAGAATTCGTATTTGGTCGTTCCGGTTTGCCGAACTCGCCCAAGAAATCCGTTCTACAGCTATGCCGCTGGGTGACTGATGTTAAGCTGGTATTGCTTAACCGCCCAATACCTTAACCGCCTCCTTTAAGCTCAGCAAGCGACCCGCAAAGTTTCTTTAATCCCACCTCTCCCTGATTACTTTGACTTATTATGCATGCAGCACCGTTACTACTGCTCGTTCTGGCAATCATGGCGATTGCTTACCGCTTTTACAGCGTGTTTTTGGCAACCCGAGTTGCTTGCAACGATCCCAACATTCAGACGCCAGCAGTTCGGCTGGATGACGGACAAAATTACCATCCGACCAATCGTTGGATTCTTTTCGGCCATCACTTCGCAGCGATTTCCGGAGCAGGACCGCTCATCGGCCCTGTGCTTGCCATTCAGTTTGGTTACATGCCTGGCTTGATTTGGCTTGTAATTGGAGTTTGTTTGGCTGGGGCAGTGCAAGATTTTTTGGTTTTGAGTGCGAGCGTGAGGTTCGAGGGGAAGTCGCTGGCCCAGATGGCTAGGGAACTTTTGGGGCCGCGTGTTGGGTTACTCGCCTCGGCTGCCATCCTATTCATTGTCATCATTGCGCTTTCGGGATTGGGAATCGTGGTGGTCAAGGCTCTAGGTGGCGAGTCTGTTCCCATGGTGGCGGGAGCGAAAATTACTTTCCCGGGTGAGCTCGAACAACAACCCAATTCAAGCGGCACTCGATTGCAAGTGCCACCTGGCTCAACGATCGAATATACGATGGGGCCGATTAAGCCGGATTCCAATGAAGAACCACGCAAGGCCAGCTTCAAACGGAGCGAGACCTTTACCATGCAAGTTCCCGCAGACGCAGACTTGAAGCAATCCGCGGATGGCTTTGTTGTCCCAGCGAAATCGTTTGAACTGATACGCGGCAGCTCTTGGGGTACGTTTACGATTTTTTGTACCATCCCAATCGCCTTATTTGTCGGTTTGTATATGTATCGCTTCCGAAAGGGACGCATTGGAGAAGCATCACTCATAGGTGCCATCGGCGTCTTGGGAGCGACAGTAGCTGGAAACTGGATTCCTGGTTCTGTCCTTGAGCCCTATTTTTCGCTTTCGCGGCAAGGGATCATCGTAGCGATTTGTGCTTATGGTTTCATCGCGTCGGTCCTACCCGTTTGGTTGTTGCTCTGTCCACGCGATTACTTGTCCAGCATTTTGAAGATCGGAACGATTCTCGTTCTGTTGCTCGGCTTGATCATTGCCAATCCGGTCATGCAAGCGCCTGCGGTGAACGAATTTTACGCTAACGGCGGGGGCCCTTATTTCAATGGCGCTATTTTTCCATTCGTTTTCATTTGCATCATGTGCGGTGCCATCTCGGGTTTCCATTCGTTGGTTTCCTCGGGAACAACCCCAAAGATGGTTCAGTCGGAAAGCGATCTTCGTTTGATCGGTTACGGTGCCATGTTGATGGAAGGCTTGGTCGCGGTTTGCGCCCTGTTTGTGGCGGCAGCAATGCCCGCTGGAGATTACTGGGCCATTAACATCGACTTGAGCAAGATCCATTTGCACGCGGAAACTTTAACCAAGATGCATGCTGACGTGGACCACTTGCAAGAGCTCGAGCGGCAAGTCGGCGGCGAGACGCTTCGGGGGAGAACCGGTGGCGCAGTAACACTTGCTGTTGGCATGGCCAAGATCATGACCGATGCCATGCAAAAACTCTCTAGCGCGATCGCCATCGACAGCGTGATTAAGTACTGGTTTCACTTTGCGATCATGTTTGAGGCGCTATTCATCTTGACCACGATAGACACAGGCACGCGAATCGCGAGATTTTTGCTTCAGGAAGTCCTGGGGAGTTTCATCCCCAAGTTTGCGAAGATGGATTGGTGGCCTGGAGTGATCCTCAGCACGGGGCTCGTAACATTGGCGTGGGGATCGTTGATTTGGAGCAGTTCGATCGACACGATCTGGCCCATGTTTGGAATCGCCAATCAATTGTTGGCGGGGATCGCATTGTGTGTTGTTACTACCTGGCTGTTCCAGTGCGGCCGAGGTCGATACATTGCAGTGACTGCGATTCCATTGTTGTTTATCGTGTCGACTACGTTTACCGCGGCAGCACAAATGGTCACAGGCCGATTCTGGCCGACGTTTCGACGCGGCTGGTCGACCAACAACTTCGCGGAGCAGTTGCAAGGCGGATTGTGCTGCGCGGCAATCGTGTTTTTGATCTTCTGCTTCGTAGTCATCTTGGGCAGCTCAATCGCAAAGTGCGTAAGCTTTTTGCCCAAAAGGAAGGAGCCAATACGGCTCCCTGAACGCGACTAAACGCTTGCCGTAGCAGTGAGCTTGCGCGCAGCTGCCAAAAGCAAATCGCTTTTGAAGGGCTTAACAATCCAACCCGAAGCGCCGGCTGACTTGGCTTTCTGAATCAGTTCCCGTGCTCCTTCGGTTGTCAACATAATGATAGGTAGGCTGGCAAACTCGGGGAGCTGTTTCACTTGCTCGACCATCTCAATCCCGTTCATGTTTGGCATGTTGACGTCGCAGATCACACAGTCAATACCTCCGTCCTTGATTCGGGCGAGTCCCAATTTCCCATCGCCCGCTTCTTCCACACGAAACCCGTGGGGACTGAGTGCGCTGGAAACTTGTTGCCGAATGGTTGCTGAATCGTCGACGATTAATAGTGTAGGAATCATTTCTTCTCTCCAAAATTGTTTGATTGTAATTGAACGGATTGGACGTCATCGTCCTCGTGCTGAAATCGAAATCGACTTCGAGTTACGCAAGCTAAAACAACTGTAAACTTCCCTCGGCTGCTGCATCTGCCAACGGGTTTAGCGTGAGTTCAAGGTCATCAGGCGTATCCAGGAGCAATTGCGACTCGATCACTCCTAATTCGCTTTCAATTCTGAAAACATAGTTGTGCCGAGCTAGTGAGTTGATGCGAAGATGTTTTCCGCAGATCACAGCTGGAGTACTCAAGTTAGGGCAAAGATCGTAGGCAAGCAGCTTGTTCTTCAATCGACCCGCCAATTGATTACACAACTCACCAAGCCAGTCCGCAGACGCCATCGGTGCGGTCTCAGCCATTCTTCCAGCCGTTTCTTGGCAGGTGCTCAATGTTACCGAACCTGAAATGGTCTTGTCCGACAACCCGACTACACCGGTCATTTCCGCTTCGGCCCGCTCTAGCCCCGGATCGTTCAGGATGGGGGGGGACCCAACGTAACACTCCAGAAGTTCGCGCAACGCGCTCTCGTATTCTTCATAGATTACATTTTCCGCTTTTTTACTCACTCGCTTTGTCCTTAATTTGATGATTTCGTATGACTTCAACGCCATTGACTTATTTTTCTAAACCAGAAATTTCACGGCCATTTTCACTCGTGCGTACCAATTGGTCCTGCCACGGTAACGTATCGCAAGTTATTGCATTCGGATTATCAATTCCATATTTGCAAAGCAAAGTATGCATCTCGTGTGCCATGCTTTCGATCGGAAATACGAATCGAAATTCCGTTCCTTCGCCAAGTATGGATTGAACTTCAATCACGCCACCAAGTGATCGACAACTCTCGCGAACGGCTGCCATCCCAACCCCGCGTCCACTGATTTCGGTAGCTGAGCTCCTTGTGGTAACGCCGACACTAAACAACGCATCCTTTAAATCATGCTCGGTTTCACTAGGCAATTCAGCCTGTCTTGCAGCGGACTGAATTCGCTCCCACTGGATGCCGCGACCGTCATCTTGGATGGATACGACATAATTGGAGCCCTCGATTAATGTTGACAGCCTGATCGTTCCATTCTCTGGCTTGTTTTGCCGTAGTCGTTCTTCACACGTTTCGATTCCATGGTCGACTGAGTTTCGAATCGCATGAACGAGAGAAGACCAAAATTTCGCCCAATGTTTTGGGTCTGTTCGCAAACCGTTGTCTTTCACTTCAACGTTCAATTCCCCTTTCCCAAGTCGAACTCCCAGCGAGGTAGTTTGTTCCGCCATACTTTCAAGTCTTCTGCGCGTTGGTTCCAAACGCCAAGCCGCTACGCGTTTGGCTAATTGGGCTTTGGGTGCATTATTCAGGATTGCGAGCAAGACTGCGGAATATTCATCATCTCCCAAAGTTACCTTGATTTCTGTGTCCGACATCAATCGTCTCAAATTGCCGCGTGTCGAAGCCCATGCTTGAAACAGCTCAGTCCATAGGTTTGATGCTGGTAGCTCGTTGTTCTCCGCGATGTAGTCTTCGATCACATGACAAGCCTGGGTGATGCGAACCAAGCCAAAGATGGCAGAATTCCCTTTGAGTGTGTGTAGATCTCGTTTGATTTCGTCGTTCACACCTGACGTCCGTTCCCTCAGTTTGTTGATGAGAGATTCCGCTTCCGCAAAGAACTCTAAAAATGCAACTTGGTCAGCAGCGATGCGGTCGATGATGGCCATGAATTCGCGGCTTTCCACTTCCAACTTCTCTCGTTCAACAACTGCAGTAATGTCACTGACAACGACGACAACGTGAGTCAATTCCCCCGAACTAAAGATCGGCGCGTATTCCAATGAAAGATATCGGGAGTTTGATTTCAGTTGCTTGGGCAGTTGCTCTAACGTCAGTTCCAAAGGCATTATTCCCGCGAATACGTCATCGAGTCCCATTTGAAACCACTCGGCAGCATTGCGATCGTGTCGCGCTAGCATGTCCGTAAAAAGCTTGCTCGCCGGGATGTCTCCCAACAAATCGCCCACGGCACGGGAGTGCTTGCTACCAATATGCCCGAAACAATCCAGCTTGAGAAATCCTTGCTGAACGGAATCGAGCAGCTCGCGGATTTCACGATTGGCATATTCGACCTCGACCGTTCGCATAGCAACCCGCTTTTCTAGCTGTGCAGTGCTGTCGTAAAATTGGCGAGCAACGATCGAAATCGCAACCGCTTGTACCACCACGAAGCCTGCATGCACGCCGACAAGCCAAAAGGGCGCTTCATGCTCGAAAACACTGGACGGCAACAAGGCCCAGAGTGTGAAATGGTGAACCGCAGCAGTTCCCGCTGCGGCGACGATAACCAACGGATTGCGGTACGCAACGAGGATCGAAAGCATTACGAAGAAATAGAAATGCATTTCGATCTGAGCACTTCCTTGACCAATATGCACCAATATCCCGCCCATGATCATAGATGCGATACCCATCACAACGGAGATTTGGCGTTGCGATGTTAGTCCAAAGTAAGCAGCATAAGGCCCAACCAACGTCAACGCAGTGAGCACCGTCGCAAGGAGAGCACCTGTATCGTTGAACCACGCGATAAAGGAAAAAATGGGCAAATGTGCAGTCAATGACAAAAGAAAAATTATGTTGATTCTCTTGAGATACGAAAATTCCAATTCCGTATCCAGAGGCGGAAGCACCATATACTCGACTAGCTTGTTTAGTTTGGACGACATTTGGTGCCTATCTGCTTTATTTCTTCTTAAGTCCGAGTGGATCAGTTAACGACTGCATTTCCCTTGAAACACCGCAGCCAAACAAGGGCAAAGGCTGAATAGACTCTCCAGCGAGCGCTCGTTTAATCAATTGAACATCTTGGATCGGAAAACCTTGCTTGCGAGCTGTGTATGCCCCCGAGTAACGAATGGTTCCGTCGTAATCGAACACAACCAAAAGCGGAGCCGCATCCACGCCGTATCTGCATTTCAACTCCTCGGGCGTGCTCCACTCGATAGCGAATTTGCTGCCAGCAACCGACTCACGAATTGCATCGGTTTCCCCCACGATGACAATCGTTTCTTCAATCTCCGAGAGGGGGTCGCGTTGTAATAGGTGATTCAAAATTCTTTTAGAACAGACGCATTCACTCGAGAGAAAATGCAAAGCTCTCCACTTCATTGATTCAGAAGTGTTTGATTCGGAAACAAATGCTTGACGGGAGCCGACCTTTGGAACTGGCAACTGCACCCAATGTCCAATCATCAACGTTGAGCAGACAAAAGACATCGTTGCAAACCAAAGTGTCAGCAGTGCAGTGACTGCCGCTTGTCGATAGCTGCTCAACATTGAGGCACCGCAAGATTTGCATGATAGCGAGAACCTAATTTCGCGTACTTGGCGACCAAATTAATGAGTTGAACTCGATCGACTGGTTTGGTTGCGAAATCGTCGCAGCCAGCGTTCAAGCATTTTTCGCGATCGCCCTTCATCGCATGCGCTGTTAACGCGATAATTGGACCTGTGTAGTTCTTGGCTCGCAATTGGGATGTCGCGGTATATCCATCCATGACAGGCATTTGCATGTCGGTTAGGATCACGTCAAAGGGACATCCCTCAGCGGTTGCCTTAAGCGCGCAGTCACGCCCTATTTCACCGTTGTCTGCGATTTCTACTTCTGCACCGGCCCGTTTAAGCAGAAAGGAAATGAGTCGCTGATTGTCCGGGCCATCCTCAACCAGCAGTAGCTTCAACCCTTGCAATGGATTTGGTACAAGAGGTACGGCAACGTTTGCCTTTTCCTCGGCAAGACTCCGGGTGGCATGACTATTTTCGGTGGCTTCGTCTAGCTCGTATGGAATTCGAAGCGTAAAGACGCTTCCTTTTCCCTTCTCGCTTTGGACTTCGATATCTCCGCCCATCAATCCTGCAAAACGTTTACTGATAGTCAGACCAAGCCCTGTCCCACCAAACCGCCGCGACATCGAGGTGTCTGCTTGAGCAAAGGGTTGGAATAGCAAACGAATCTGAGTGTCATTCATCCCGATTCCCGAATCGATAACATCAAAATACAACGTGTGCTTTCCTTCGTTTCCTATCTCCGCCCGACATTTGAGCAAAACAGCACCAACTTCAGTAAACTTGATTCCATTGCCGACAAGGTTGATCAAGATTTGGCGCAAGCGCGTAGGATCGGACTGAATGCTTTTCGGGATTGCATTGTCAAATTGAACGTCCCAAATCAATCCCTTGGCTTCAGCTCGGACGGACATTAACTCCTTGATTTCTTTCAAAATTTCGGGAACTGAGCAATGGATCTCCTCCAGCTCGAATTTGCCTGCTTCAATTTTGGAGAGATCCAGGATGTCGTTGATGACACCTAACAAATGCTCGCCATTCCGACGGATCGTATCTATTGCAGCTTTGTTCTCCGGCTTAACAATGCTCTCCGAAAGGTTTTCGCTAAACCCTAAGATGGCCGTCATAGGAGTCCGAATTTCGTGGCTCATGTTTGCAAGGAATTCGCTCTTGGCTAGACATGCCGCTTCTGCTTGGGTAGCTAGCTCCCGAGTGTATTTGATTTGATCGGCCAATTCCGAGTTAAGAGATTCCACACAGCTTAGAGCCTTGCGATGAGCGTCCACATCACTATGTTGCCCGATCATGCGTAGCGCTTTGCCGCTTTCATCGCGTTCGATCACTTGTCCTGTACTATGAATCCATTTGTACGACCCGTCATCGCATCGGAACCGAAATTCGACGTCATACTTCCTCGCTTCCGTTCCCATGGCACCCTCGATGGCTGCAACAGTCGACCGAATGTCCGCGGGATGGAGCAAACTAAAGAAGTCTTCCTCCCGAATCGTGTTCGCAAAAGTGGTTTTCCCGAGCATCCTGTGCCAGAGATCGTTGGTCGTTATCGTCTTGCCAGTAACATTCCAATCCCACAGGCCCGCATTCGCAGATGAGATAGTCATTTCAAGGCGAGTTGTCATTTCCTTGAGTTCTTGGATGTCGACATGGACTCCAATCATGCGAAGAGGTCGCTTGAAAGAGTCTCTCTCGATGACTTCACCAACATCTTGGACCCATCTCCACGATCCATCCTTGCATCGCATTCGGTGTTCGCACTTATAGAGCGGTGTCTTACCAGCCAAGTGTTCATCCAAAAGCGCTAACGCAACGACTTTATCGTCTGGATGGATTAATCGTGTACGATCACTATGATCGAAGGGCTTGTCGTTAGCATCATACCCCAGCATAGTGTGGTAGGTGTCGCTCGCATTGATCAAATTTGAGAGCACATTCCAGTCCCAAAGCCCGATACGTGATATCCGCATCGCTTGGTTGAGGCGCTGTTCCGCAAGTCGTTGTTCGGTTACATCTCGGCAAACTCCGACTAGCCGCTTTTTGCCGAATTTGGTTTCCTCAAATGTTCCGGTTGCATGAATGAAACGCAATTGTTCCTTTTGGTTCCGAATCTGGTACTCAATTTCCAGCCTTTTGCCAACCACAGCAGAATGCATAAACTCCTGCTCAACTTTATGTCGGTCCTGTGGCAAGATCCGATGGCTTAGTTCCGTTGCAATGTCGACGTTTGGACCAGGCTTGATATCGTGAAGTTTAAACGTCATGCGGTCCCAAAGGAACTCGAACGTGTCTCCACGATACTCCCAAATCCCAACGTTGGCGCCCTCTGTCGCGGTCTTTAACCGGTTCGTCAACTCAGTAAGTTGCTCCTGTGCTTCATGTTGTTCTGTGATGTCTTGCATCGCTCCCCAGAGCTTCTTGCACTCCCCTGCTTCCATTTGGGGTAGTCCAATCGATCGTACCCAACGTCTTTTTTCTTTCGCGGTAGAAATCGAGAGTTCTAGGTCCCAAAACCCTCCAAAAAGGATAGCGTCCTCAATGGCTTCCCGAATTTTGCTTCGGCAATCAGGCGAGACGTATTCAAGGGACTCCTCAAGCGTTGGCGATTTGCCAACGGGCAGGTCATGGATATGAAACACTTCATCTGACCAATCGAGTTGTTTGGATTCGAGGTCGAGTTCCCAGCCACCAATTTTTGCCAATTGCCCCGTTTGCTCAATCATCGCTTGGGCTCTTGTCAACGCAGCTTGACTGGCCCTTGCATTGCTAATGTCAAATCGAATGGAAACGTATTGTTCAACCGCCCCATCTGAACCTAACTGCGGCACGATCGTTGTGTCGACCCAATAGCACGATCCGTCCCTTCGTCGATTGCACACTTCTGCCCGCCACGTTTCACCGGCTGAGATTTTGTTCCACATCTCTTTCCAGAATCCTTCTGGATGGGTACCCGAACTGAGAATTCGATGGTCTTGCCCAATAAGCTCTTCCCGCGTGTAGCCGCACATTCCGCAAAAGCCGCTGTTAGCATGGACAATTTTGCCAGACCGATCCGTCACCGTTAATAACGCGTGCTGGTCGATAATCAGACGCAGGCTATCGAGTTCTCGCAACAGTGGAATACTTGTTGCTTCGATGTTTGTGGAAACAAAGGAAAGGCTAGAGGTCTCGGCATTCAGGTAGCTACGATCAGCCATAAGTCACTACTTCGCTCCGCCTATGGAGCAAATCAAATGCCTAGAATGTCATTCCGAAGCGCGACGCAACGAAGGATGATTGCCCAGCAAAATCGTTAATCGCCGCAAGTTCAATCTGACTTACAGGACAACGCAGCTAATTCGGACTAGGTAATATAGGACGGAGAATGCAGTTAGGTCACCTTTTATCCAAAGATTGCACTGTTTGCATGGCGAAAGAAATCCGGAATGTACTTGCGACAAACTTGGAGGACACGCCTATTCGGAGCGACAGAGGTGTCTATCAAAATTGTCAATTGGCCTCTCCGCGAATCATCTTGAACTGTGGGCTCATCAAAATCAGATGCACGGCGACCGAGATTCGGTAGTTGTTTGCACTCAATTGCTGGACCATCTCGTCGATGAGAGGCTTGTCCGATAACTGAACAGACCTTCCAATGGCATAACCCAGGAGACGTCGACAAAAGGTTTGCAGGAAGTCATTGCGACGCGTGGTGCCAATGTAGTCACGCAAGCCATCGGCACCTGAAATTTTCGTGCCGTCGCGCAGGACCGATTCCGTATCGATCTTGAAGCCATGCGCATCCTGGCTCCTAAGGCGACCAATGGTATCGTACAACTCCAACGCATAACCGAATCCATCGATGCGTTGATGGCATTTGGCACAAGCGGGGTCACTGCTGTGGCGTTCCACCATTTGCCGTTCGGTGAGATCTGCGGGCACATCCTCTGGCAAAACCGGCACATTCTTGGGAGGACGCGGGAGTTTCTCGCCTAACAAAAACTCGGATACCCAATTCCCTCTCAATATCGGACTCGTACGTGATGCTCCCGATTGTTTCGCCATCGTCGAAGCCATGCTGAGTATGCCACCTCTTGAAGATTTCCTTGTCCCTTCGACTCTCTTCCAACCTTCTTCCACCCCATCCATGCCATAGAATTTGGCGAGTCTCGCATTCACAAAGGTATGATCGGCGTTGAGCAGATCGAGAACGGAACCATCGTTTCGAAACATATCCTCGAAGAAAAGAATAGACTCCTCGTACATATCCGACTTCAAATCCGCGAACTCAGGGAAATGCGTTTCACTTTTTTCGTCAAACTTATCAAACTCGCGAATGTGCAGCCACTGACACCCAAACTCGATCGCCATCCGCCGCATTCGGCCATCGGACATCATGCGTTTCATTTGTTTGCGCAAGACTTCAGGTTCCTGCAATCGATTGCTTGCCGCCGAGTCTAGTAATTCTTGATCGGGTAGCGACGACCAGAGAAAGTAACTCAAGCGAGATGCCAGTTCATGATTGCTAACCGGTCCAGCTGACTTACCTGTTGCAGCCGCTTCGCCGCGATACAAGAATGCTGGGGATACCAAGACTCGAGACAGGAGCATTCTTACAGCGGTAGCATGAGGCAGCTCCTCCGTTCGAAGTTTTTCGTATAGTCTTTTGAGCTCCATCGACTCGGCGTTCGTCAGTGGCCTTCGCCAAGCACGATTGGCAAAATCCAGAACCGCTTGCAAGTGCTTCGGCTCCGCGGCTTGCAATTGCTGTTTGAATTCGTCGGCACGCTTCACGATCCCGTCCCGCATCGGCGTAAAAGCGCTTGGATCCGCGTCCTGGGTTGCGAACTGCCAGAGCTGTTCGTATGCGTCCACCAGCGCAAATGCATCTTGGCTAACGAAGTGCAATTCGTCCCACAGTTGATCTATTTTGGCGGATTGCTCGTCGCTCAACATCAATCGTTTTAGATGATCATCCTCCCGATAAAACAAGGTCAATGTTACAACCTCATCCACCGGCACGATTTTGGTGTAGCAAAGCGCAGCGGGAAACAATTGTCTGAAAGCATCAAACTGCTCAAGCAACTTCGCCCTCGCACGACTTCCCTCAGAAACTAAGATCGGTGCATCGTATTGCAATGGCCGATCGCCATCCGACCAAGTCGACTTGGCACCTTTTTCACCAATGCCACTGGCCGCAGGTTGCCGCAACTGAGAGGGTTTGTCGAAAAGCACTTGTAATTGTACGGTTCCCTCGGCACCTTTCTCTGGATGCAATGCTCCAGTCGCAACAAACTCGTACCCCTCGACTAAGTCCGCGGGAACGAGAAGCTCCAACACCGACGGTGCCTGGCGAATCAAACTGGTGACACTTGATGCATTACCCGCTCGATCCGAGCTAAACAAACTTGGTTCGACGCCGAATTCGGAGTAGCGTTCATCAGCCACCCCGGATTTATTCGCCAACAACTCGTTCCGGGCGGCGGAAAAGAGAGGTCCGCTAAGCGAAGTCAGTTGCTTGTAAAGCACTGTGTCCGGCGAATCCGCTGGCAAACCTTCCGGCCCTTTCGTCAGAAGTGCTTGAACCTCCCCAGAGAGTTTCTCACGATCTGTCTTGTTGGTTGCACTTTGCCATTTGGCCAGCACCGATCCCGCAGGAATAATCGACTTGACTTCACCTGAATCCGGCTCGCTATAGAAATGCCAAACCCCTGGATTACCAATTCGGTCCGAATGTGGATTGCCAGCGAGGATATCGGGAGACACGTCTTTGCCGAGATTCCAATTTTGATTCGCATTCGAAGTGCTTTGGATGGTCAAATCGATCGCCGTCATGTCGCAGGAGTGTTCACCATTTCTCGGGCCCACAATGAGTGATACCAAATCTCCCTTCTGGACTCCAAACTCTCCCTCGGGCGCAAACTTTTGATCATCAGCATTCGTTGCTGCACCGGAAGCGAGAACTCGACGCGAGCCGCCGTGACTCAACTCCAACGACCAGGTGACACCGTTGCCGCAACCGATATGAGCTCGTTTTACATACCCCGAAAGCTTAACGCTACCAGAGATTGGGCTTCGCCAACCGACTGCCGCCCGAAACTTCGGCGATGGGTGAACACCAACACTATGGGGCTGCATGTCCCCAGGGATCCGGACAAATTGATCGGATGAGTTTGCGAGTACGCTCAATGCATCCGCACCAACCCACCCCTGCACGAAATCATAACCTTCAACACGCTCGGTCTTGTTCGTGATGTACGAATCGATCCGAGTCTCACCGCCTCCGACACCCAAATACTGGAACCACGATGCGAGCACCATCATTTCAACGTCATATTTCTTAGACAATTCCTCTACCGTTAGCTTGCCTGAGGATTGGTCCAACTCTGCGGCGGCCATGAGGCTAGCAGAAGCACCCGAAAGAACACGATCGCGATTGGCTGAAAGGGAAGCGATAGCGGATCGCAGGTCGCGAAGCATCAAGTCGGGTTTCCCCGGAGCGATGAACCGCGGGTTCTCCCACACGGCGACATCGTTTTCATTCGCGTCCGAAACAGCAGAGGTCACCAGAAACAGCTTGATGTTCTTTCCGTCCTGAGGCTTCGGAAGCTTCGAACGAATCTCTTGCCTGACTGCAATGGGTTGGATTGGAACTTGCCATGCTGTCGGTCCATCCCGCTTACCGATGTGTCCGATAGTCGCGAATCGCCAAAGCGATTTCTGCCATTGAACAATGCTCCCAATCAAATCGGTGAGATCGTCGGGCTTCGCGACACGCCATTTGGATCGAATGACATCGAGCACGATCGATGGCGTTTTGTCATTCAATGTTTTCCAGAGGGCAGTGAAATACTTTTCGTTCAAGGAATGTTTGGATGCGATCGTAGCGATCGATGATGCTCCACTTTGCAAAGCATCGCGTTCCAAAAGAGTCACTCGCAAATACCTTTCTAACGGGAGACGCCCGCCACCGTTGGTTTCGAATTGGATACCCTGCAAGTTGACAGAAGTTGCTCCCGCGTTATCCGAAAACTCGGAATAGAACTTCTGGATGGCGGCGAGTTTCTCGTTGGTCCAATCACGTTGCGTGGTGCTTGTCGAAAACTGAATGCCATTGGGCACCAACATTGCATGGCTTGATATATCTTTGGCCGCATCCAAGTATTTTTGGATGAGAGCTGGCGAAATCACCAATGCGCTTCCGACGTTGGTAAACCCCTCGCCCGCTGCGCTATCGGTCGGGAATTCACGCGTGGGTTCCAACGGGACGCCTGTTAGGTCTTGGATCGTATAAGTGAACTCGGCATTGTTAAGTCGGCGAAGCACAACCGGGCCCGGATCACCTGCGTTGGCTAACGCATCCGAATCGAGGAGCGATTGCAACCATTTTTTCATCGCAATGTGCTCGGACGCGGTCGGTTGCTTTTCTGCATCTTTAGGAGGCATTTCGCCATCGACCAGCATCTCGAGAACCCGTTGCCAAGGAACAATGTTCTTTCGAATATCTGCGACCGAGCGAAACGGCTCTAGGTCTAGCTCACCTTGATTCTCGGCGGCCGAATGGCAAGTGATGCAATACTTCTTGAGCAGCGGCAATTGCGTGGATTGAAACTGCTCCTGGAGCGACTCAAAGGACTGACCTATTTGACCGAACGAATCGGAATTCCATCCCGAAAAACCCATCGAGAAAAACGCGAAGAGGAGCGTAAAAAACGCTTTAGGATGGAGAGGCACAGAGGACTCCAGCGAAGGTGGGGAGGGCAAAGGGAGGGATGTTATCGTATTGTAGCAGATGATCGAAAGGACTTCAAAACTGTCTAACCAAGCTGCATTAACTTTTTACGATTGAATCGCTAATGCGATTGGTTTTCAGCCTAGTGTCCTAAATCCCTTGAAATCAAGCGAAACCCCTGCGATTCCCTCCCCCTCGCCCCGTTTCGGGGAGAGGGGGCTGGGGGGTGAGGGGTCGAATTGTCAGTAACATGTCTCCGGTTCAGTGATTTGTTCAGACCTTTTTGGGTGAATCGCGAAATTGCTACCAAAGCCAAAGTCCCGATCAAAACACTGTGCAAGCCCCTCACCCCCAGCCCCTCGCC
>CANHVO010000088.1 GCA_947463915.1 Planctomycetaceae bacterium | reverse complement strand
GTCACCGTCTGTGTCGTGTGCTTGAACAAGTACGTCTTGCCTGGCACCATCGCATCGGAGCTCATCCAAACGATGGTTGCGTCGAACGAGTTGCTGATCTTCGGCACGTTTCCCGGTCGAACAATCATGTCCCCTCGAGAGCAATCGACTTCGTCCTCGAGCACCAACGTGATCGACTGCGAACTGAACGCTTCCTTTAAGTCGCCATCTTGGGTGACGATGCGTTCGACCTTGCTTGTCCGTTTCGAGGGCAGGACCATGATTTGGTCCCCTTGCCGTATGATGCCCGAAGCTACCGTACCGCAGAAACCACGGAAGTCGAGGTTGGGGCGATTCACGATTTGAACAGGCAACCGGAAGTCTTCTAAATTGCGATCCGAGCCGATGTAAACCGACTCGAGGAAGTTCATCAAGGTGCTGCCGCGATACCAAGGCATATTGACACTCGGGTCCACTACGTTTTCGCCGTGGAGTGCAGCGATCGGAATGAAATGCAAATCAGGTAGATCGAGTCGCGAAACGAAGTCTCTATAGTCGCTGCAGATTTCATCAAAGCGCTCTTGGCTATAACCCACCAAGTCCATCTTGTTGATCGTTACGACCACGTGCCGAATGCCGAGAAGCGAAACGATAAAGCTGTGTCGTTTCGTTTGAGTCAGAACACCATACCGTGCATCGATCAGAATGATTGCCAAGTCTGCGGTGGACGCACCGGTTGCCATGTTGCGCGTATATTGCTCGTGGCCGGGAGTGTCCGCAATGATGAACTTGCGTTTGGCCGTCGAAAAATATCGATAGGCCACATCGATCGTAATGCCTTGTTCGCGTTCGGCTTTAAGACCATCGGTGACGAGGGCCGGGTCAAAGCCACCGCCGGTTGTGCCGTGTACTTTGCTTTCGTTTTCAAGCTGTGCCAGTTGATCTTCGTAGATCATCTTGCTGTCAAAGAGCAATCGACCAATGAGGGTGCTCTTGCCATCGTCAACGCTTCCGCAAGTGATGAATCGCAGGAGCTCTTTGCGTTCATGTTGGTCCAAGTATGCCAGAATGTTCTCGGCAATCAAATCGCTTTGGTGAGACATATGCTTAGAAGTACCCTTGCGTCTTTTTGAGTTCCATACCAGCGCCACCGCCATCTTGATCGATGACCCGGCCTTGACGTTCTGACGTCTTTGTCAAAAGCATTTCTTGAATAATCTCGGGCAACGTTGTCGCCGTTGACTCGACCGCCCCTGTGAGTGGATAGCAACCCAGTGTTCGGAAGCGAACCATTTTGTGTTCGACAACTTCACCAGGCCGAAGCTGCAATCGGTCGTCATTGAGGTGAATCAGCGTTCCGTTGCGTTGGACTACCGGCAACATTTTCGCAAAGTACAAATCAGGAATCGGAATCTTGTCCAGATAGATGTACTGCCATACGTCCAGTTCGGTCCAATTCGAAAGCGGGAAAACCCGGATGCTCTCGTTGGGATTGACGCGAGAGTTGTAGAGATTCCAAAGCTCTGGTCGTTGGTTTTTTGGATCCCAACGATGGAACTTGTCTCGGAAAGAAAAGACCCGTTCTTTGGCTCGCGATTTTTCCTCATCGCGTCTCGCACCACCGAAGGCAGCGTCGAAACCATAATGAGTCAGTGCTTTCTTGAGCGAATCCGTCTTCATGACTTCGGTGTGCTTTTCGCTGTTCTCACTCGGATCAATTCCCAGCTTCAGCCCTTCGTGATTGATGTGGACCAGCAATTCGATGCCCAGCTCGTTTTTTACGTAGTTATCGCGAAACCGAATCATCTCCTTGAACTTCCAAGTCGTATCGACATGAAGGAACGGAAACGGAGGTTTGGCTGGATAAAACGCCTTTAGCGCAAGGTGCGTCATGACCGCCGAGTCCTTGCCCACGGAGTAGAGCATCACCGGCTTTTTGAATTCCGCAGCCACCTCGCGGATAATGTGGATGCTTTCTGCTTCCAGCTGTTTGAGGTGGGTTAAGTTGTATGAGTTCATTGGTTCGCTTCCCTGAGCATTAGAAATCCTATTGGTCGAAATTCCCTGCGGCAGATCACAACCCGAAGCGTAAGCGAGGGACTCTCTGCCCCTCGCTCACGCTTCGGGTTGGGATAACCTCACGCTTCGGGTTGGGATAACACAGTCCGTCGCTCTTTTTAAATCACAGTTGAATAAGCAATAAAGTAGTAACCATCCCAAAATGAAAAAGGGGGGATGGGGCAAGCTGGGGGGAATTCTTCAATTCCCAATCAACTATTTAGGCATGCGGCAGGAGCCTCTCGCTCCCGATTTACCCGAGCGGCAGGCCGAAACCTACCGTAGCTGGATTCGCCAGAATTCAGAACGTACTGAATTCTGCTGAATCCAGCTACGAATCGTGTTTTTTTCTCTCCAACCGCTCGCCTTATCACCTTCTTAGCTTGCACGCTTGGCAAAAGAAAGAGCAGCCGCCCGAAGTTGATCGTGCGTGTGTGCCGCGGAAACCTGCGTGCGGATCCGAGCTTTGCCCTGTGGCACTACCGGATAGGAGAATGCTATCACATAGATTCCGTCGTCTAGCATCGCTTTGGCTACTTGTGCAGCCTTGGCTGCGTCCCCTAACATGACCGGTACAATGGGATGGGATCCGGGCAAAATGTTCAATCCAGATCGCTGCATCTCCTCGCGGAATAGCCGGGTATTGGACTCAAGCGTATCTCGCAATTCGGTCGATTCCTCCAGCAACTCCAGGGCTCGAATCGATCCTGCCACAATCGGCGGAGCAATGGTGTTGGAGAACAAGTACGTCCTCGATCGCTGACGTAGCAAATCGATCATTTCACTGTTCCCGGACGTGTAACCTCCGCTTGCACCACCAAGGGCTTTTCCAAGTGTTCCAGTCATGATGTCGACGCGATCCATCACGCCACAATGTTCATGTGTTCCTCGACCACGTGGCCCCACGAAGCCAACCGCGTGCGAATCGTCCACCATCACCATCGCATCGTATTGATCTGCAAGTTCGCAGATGGCCGCGAGATTTGCTATGGTTCCGTCCATCGAGAAGATCCCGTCCGTCGCAATCAAACGAAAGCGGGCGGAACGTGCTGCCTCAAGTTTCGCTTTGAGGTCGTCCATGTTGTTGTTCAAGTAGCGATGTCGCTGCGCTTTGCAAAGTCGAATGCCATCGATGATGCTCGCATGATTGAGTTCATCGGAGATGATCGCATCCTCTGGCCCAAGAATGGTCTCGAACAATCCGCCATTTGCGTCCCAACACGAATTGTAAAGAATCGTGTCCTGCATGCCCAAGAACCGACTAAGCCGAGTCTCTAGATCTTTGTGAATCGTTTGCGTGCCGCAAATGAACCGTACAGATGCCAAACCGTATCCCCAACGCCCGAGAGCATCGTTGGCGGCTTGCCGAACACTCGGATGCTGGGCGAGTCCGAGATAATTGTTCGCGCACATATTTAGCAGCTCACGGCCGTCCGCAATTCGTACCATCGTCCCTTGTGACGAATCGATGACCCGTTCGGTCTTGAAGGTCCCAGCGTCCCGAATGGTCTGATTGGTAGCGGCTAAGTGCTCTAAAAATAATGCGTTCATTCAAAATTCTTTTGACAGGTTTAAGCTTCAACGGCGTGGGCTTGAAGATCTTCTAGATCAACAAACTCGAGAGTTGAAATATGTGTGGATTCAAGGACGACTTTCGGCGCGATGCCCGCCTCAAACGCTTCCTTCCACCTTTGTACACACAAACACCATCTGTCTCCAGGCTTAAGCCCGGGGAAACGAAAGGCTGGCACGGGAGTAATCAAGTCGTTTCCGCTGTCCCGCGAGAACTCGAGAAATTCCTGCGACATTTCGGCACAGACTAAATGAAGCCCTTGGTCGTCGGCTCCAGATCGACAGCAACCGTCGCGAAAAAAACCCGTTGGCGGATCCATGGAGCACGGTTGAATATTGGTCCCTAACACGTTTTTGGGTACTGACATCTTTTCAAGTCCTTTTGGAAGGCATTGGACGTTTCTGAAATCATTGTACCGATTTGGCTCTGCTGGGTGGCAAGGCTCGGAATAGGATTGGATTTCAGGTAGGATGTAAGCGAGGTGTCATTCGCAATTCATCGCACACCGGATTGTCGATTTTAGTCGTTTAACAGTCAGCCGTAGGCGTACTTAAATTGCTGCATGTACGCCTACGGCTGATTGTTAAACGAGATTTCAGCGTAGCTGGCGGACGGCGCTTGGAATGTGCCTGCTACTTTAACCAATACCAAGATTCCAAAATCGCATGAGATTCCCAATTCCATTCAAAGATCTTTTGCCTATCGAAGCCATAAAGCAGCTGTCGCAATTGGTTTCGCAACCGACGCTGGTGAACGCGATGAAGGAGGCGGCACAAAAGATAGGACTCAAAGACCAATTTCAATCGGGCAATATCCAACAAATTCTTCAGCAAGCCGGCCGATGGATGGAAAGTGCCGCGGAACCTTGGCTGCGAAACGCACAGCCTGGCCTTTTGCCGGGGATTAACGCGACAGGCGAGTTTTTTTCCAATCGATGGTGCTCGCATCGAATGTGTTCCGATGCCATCACGCAAATGAATCATCTCCAAAGTCATTTTGCAGAAACGGTCAAGCTCGATCAGCAGCTCCGAAGTTTATTGATCGGCTTGACCAGCGCACAAGTCGTCGCGGTTGTTCCGAGTACGACGCTTGCTCTGTATGTTCTCGCTTTGGCTGATGCCTCAGCAAAAGATCGAGCGCGTTGGGTGTTGCCGAGGGTGGATTGTGTTCGACTTCCCCAGGCAGGAGCAACTCAGGGGGGCAATGTTCGAACGATTCTGGATCAAGCGAACGCGAAGACCTACGAAATTGGAACCAATCAAGATTGCATGCCGAGCGATTTTGCGGAAGCGTTGCAGGAACCAGGTGCGAGACTGCTGATCGCTTCGCCCAACTCACTGCCAGCTGAATCCAGGTTGGAACATCGCAACCGCGGGCTCACTGCAGCAAAGCAAGCTGGTGCTGACATAGCAGAAATACTACTGGATGGAACGATTCATGATTTGTCTGGGCTCGGGATAACTAGCAGAGTGATTGCTGACGCATGGGATGATGGTGTCGAACTTATTATCGTGCCAGGTGACGCACTTCTCGGTGGCCCGGAATGCGGCATTATCCTTGGGAAGCAAACCGCCATGGAGAACGTTCTCAAGATTGTGGATGCAATGGGGATTCATGCTAGCAGCATCACCAAAGCGGCGCTGCTTCGTACGTTGCAAGCATCCGAGTCGATCGAGCAATGGCGACAGTTGCCGATCGGTGCATCGCTTTCGACGAGTTTCGAAAACTTGCAAAACCGAGCCGAGCGACTTATGGCGCAGCTTGCCGTGAATACGATGTTCGAACGAGTCGTCGTGGCTCGCAAATCATGTCGCATCGGGGCGGGTGTGTGGAGTAGCCAACGCTTGGATTCCAGCACGATTCAGCTGTTTCCGAATTCGATGAGCCCATCCGCGATGGCCGAACAATTTGCGGCAGGCGAAGTACCCATTTGGACAAACGTGCAATCCGACCATGTCGAGCTCGTACTGCGTTCCATGGAACCGGATGAAGACCGGATTCTTGTTCAGCAGTTGTGCTCTGCACCTGAGTAGCGAAACTCGTCAGGAGTTTCGGTCTTTAAGGCGATACAGCCGAAAGTCTTGACGACTTTCGCTACGAACGGCCGCATGAAAACGACCTTAGCACGCCACTCACCTCAAACGATTGAGCCAATCGTTCGACACTACACTTCGCGGGTAACCGTTCCCAAATAAAATGGTTGCTGTGCAACCAGCTCTGTGCCGTCGTTGAGATAAAATCGAACTCGAACGCACCAGGAGATTTTCAGCAATTTCCCTTCGTAGGAAAGCGGCGAATCCGGCAACGGAACTTGGACACTTTGTGGGATAGACCAGTCGGACGCGGCTAGTGAATTGCCCGTCAGCCGTTGGAAAAAATGCACTCCAAGATCTTCAGTTCCTTTGCCCTCCGTGAGCCATACGACGGAGACTTCGACCGCTGCAATGGAATTTTGCGGGATGTTGGAAACACGGTACTCGAACTCGAGAAGATCGTGCGACATGTATGTCGGCTGTAATCCAAGCAATCGAATCATGACGGCAGACTGACCGGTTTGATGCGAACGTGAGGGTACACGATTACGGGAAAACTTCGGGAGTACGATGGCCATCGATTCGCCTCTCCTTCAACAATAATTTTCCAGTGAATTGCATTGTGTAAACTCTGAAACGAGTGCATCGCATCCGAGGGAATCGAGACCTGGCATTCCAGTTCCAATGGTCGTCCCCAATCGATTCGCGAACGTCCCAAATCCAAAATATTTTGGAGGCGGACGACTTCCCGCTCAGTCCGGACATCGGTTCCAAAATGATAAGTGCTTTCCTCCTCACATACTAGTCGAATTGAGAGTTTCTTGATCACGAGTCGACCATACTGGACTAGTAGTAACTTGTACGTTCTGCCGGGTACCAAAGGCAAATCTTCGATCTCGACGGTCGTCGATCCGATGCCAATTTCCCGAATGTAGGATCGGAAAAACAACTGGCCAGACCGCAAGCCAATGTAGATACCGGGAATGAGTAGAATCAAAAGTCGATATTGTATTTCACCTCGAAAGAATCCGCCGATTGCAAAAACGCAAAAGACAGCAATCATGGCATTCCACGCCATTGCAAAGAGACCAATGGAAATCAGAGCCCCCGTCCCAGGCCATTCACCCGGTAATCGGTAGGCGAGCTTTGCCCCCGGGCTATCTGTAAATGGGGTCAGCAACGGGACCATCGGAGGCAATAGGATTTTGTTGCGCGGTTTGTTTGGGCGAGAGACCAGTCCATGTTTTGCGATGATCTCTCGATGCTCGTCGCTGGTTGCAACCTTCAGTACGCGGTACCAAAACCCAACCGCTCCCATCACGACAAAAGAAGCGGAAACAGTTGTCAGTAGCCAAAATCCATAGCCAATGCGAACGACTTGGGTCGTTGGCGACAAAAATTGCCAACCCACAATTGTGGTAAGGCACACAACGCCAACAAGAAAAAATGACGCGAAAAAGAGAGCTTCGCCCAGCGAACCAACGAACCACCAGCCGGACATTCGTCCGCCTCGCTTCTTTCCCCATAGTCTTAAAACTGGCCGCATACACGCAGTGTATTCCGAAGATGCTGGTTGACCAAGCGGTTCCAGAGGATATCCGTTCCTCATAGAAGGTTGTAAAACTTCCGAACCCGAAGCGTGAGCGAGGGATTCCGTGCCCCTCGCTTACGCTTTTTGAAGTTGCACTATTCGAAAATTCCGAATGACAGCAAGGAAAACTTGGCTTTTCCTAATCGTACTCAGCGCCAGCGGTACTCGTACTCGAAACACCTTAGTCGAGTACGAGTACCATTTCATTGAGTACGAGTACGATTGGAGGTCAGATAGCGCAACTTCAAAACTTACGCTTCGGGTTAGGATCGGAACTTTGCCTAACGGCAAACCCATTAAACCAACAAGCCCCTTGGTCGGACAGATTTGGGAAACTAGACTAACTCAAATCATGAAAAACAAAGCAATCCAAAACGATCCATCCAACGAAAGTCCTTGGTACTCCAAGGGGCTTTCCTTTGAATGCACGCAATGCGGGGATTGCTGCAGCGGCCCGGGCGAAGGCTATGTGTGGGTCACGCCTGAGGAAATCGTGGCTCTCGCGGCTGCGATCGGCATGTCCGACCAACAAGAAGAGTTCGAACGCAAGTTCACCCGCCAGGTTGGCGAACTGACCAGTTTGGTTGAGTATTCCGACGGGGATTGCATCTTCCTCGATCCCAAATCGCGAACTTGTTCCGTCTACGAAGCTAGGCCAGTTCAATGCCGAACGTGGCCATTTTGGAAAAGCAACGTGAAATCCCCGAGGACTTGGTCGCATGCGGCAAAGAATTGCCCAGGCTGCAATCAAGGTAGGCTTTACAGCCTAGCCGAGATCAAAACCAGTCTCGAAAAAGACAAAGGGGATTTCTGAAAGCAGCCTGAGGCCGTCTAAAGCCGGTACACCAACGATCCTGATTACCGCAGATGGAGCGTCCCCAGGTTCCGATTAATAGCCGCCAAAACCCGCCGGCCATTGGTTCCGCCCATTCCAATCGACTGCTGGTAGGAGCCTCGTTTCGCAATCGACAAAGGAGCCGCTGACTCGCGGATCAATTGCCTCTGACGTGCTCGTGGCACGGGTGTTGGGCTGGTACTGCTGTTTTGTCGGACCGCAATGTACTTTAGCATAGAATCCCCCCCGGGTTAGCGATCGGTTCAAACCAAGTCCACCCTAATCATAGCAGCCGGCTCCGCTCGTTCAAATACCCTCCCAACGGAATGGCTGTTAACTCGGATTGAAAGGGTTGAAGAACGCCGGACGGTTTGACAAACTTGCAATGCAATGCCAAATTACGGCAAGCACGCGTATCTGTTCATTTTTACTTAACTTAGGCCAAGTCGTTTCATGAGCTCCGCAGAACCCAACACGGAAAATCCAACCCCAAAAAAGCGTTCTTCACTTCCTTTGATTATTGGGCTGGGTGTTGTCGCTGCCGGGGCTTACTTTGCCATTCCAGCTATCACAACCAGAATGATGTTGCTGGACGAACAAGCGAAGGCGAAAGCCACGTTTGAGGCCTCGATCAAGCCGGAAGAAGCTCCTAAAGTCGAAATCGTAGTCGCAAAAAAGAAAATGGAGGCCGAGAAGCCTGGAAGCACCTCGCTAGACCCTGAAGTCTATTTCAAGTTTCTAGATAAAGACGGAAACGGAATCCTTGAGGGTTCCGAAGTTCGCGGGCGAGTCAAAGACCAAATGGTTGTGTTTGACAATGACACCGACGGTTCGGTAACCAAAGAGGAGTTCACCACCCAAGTCCGACTAATGGCCCCCGAAGAGGACGAAGAAGAAGAGTAAGCCTCGTGTCGCACCCCAAAGCGAAATGACCCGTGTAATTTCGTTTAACAGTCAGCCGCAGGCGTACTTCTTCCCAGTTTGCAGGTAATTCTCGCGGCTTCAACCTACCAACGGCTGACTGTTAGGCAAACAGTGCGATTGCTCGTCCTTCTGCAAAGCAATCGCATTTCGTTCTAAACGCCACCCTCTCAGGCGATAGGCGTAAAAGCCAAAAAGTGTTGCTACTGCGGAAGACAGAACCAACTCTCTGCGAAACACGCCACATGCCAAGCTGGCAGCCAAAATTTCGTATCCGACGATCACGATCAGCAAAACGCCCCATCTAGCTGGCCAACTTCGCCGGCTCGTTGCCGTCCACATCGCGACCAAACTCGGAACAGCAATCGCGCTGACAATCATCAGCAAGCCCCTCCAATTACTCGGCGTAGTCGTTAGCCAATTCACTGCCGGCATCCATCGTGCAACCATGAACAACAAAGCAAAAACGATGGTCAAAAGAAACAAATCGCGCAGAGCAAACATAGATGCTCTTGGTTTCATTGAGACAACCAAATCGTCCCCGGGTTCGATTCGCAACCCAAGGTATCTTAGTAAAACAATTGGAAACAAATAAGTCGCAATTAACAGCAATTCGCCAATTGCGAATGCGATGGGTGCGGACGGGTCCCATGTCAAGCATCCCATAAACCCGGCAGCGATGCCAAACGTCATTCCAACCATTAGAAACATGGGCTGCAATCGCACAGACCATCGTTCCCTGCTAAGAAATAGCCACGTCGTTGCCGTCAGAAGCCAGCAGCCAAAGACTCCTAGACATACACAAGCCTCAAAACTTGTGTCGTCGCGATACGGAATTCTGTTGCAACAAAAAAAGACTACGAGACCCGAGCAAACGAACATGTCCAACCAGCCAAAAGGATGCAAGCGGACGGATTGAAGAAGCCAAACAAGGCACCAGATTCCCAATCCTATGGCTGAGATCAGACTCCATCGTTCAGGCCAGGTAAAGTGATCGTACTCCCGAACCAACGAGCCCGTCGACAAATCGTAAATGGAGATTCCATAAGATTCCGTTCCGAGAACCAATTGATTTGCTCGAAAAAGAAAAGCGTTCGGATAACCTCCTGCTTTGAATTCAAATCGATGGGACGGAACTTCGAAACGACTCAACTCTGCTCCAGTCGACTCCTTCAGAACAATGCAGTCCCAAACAAGGCTTTGTTCGCTAGGCTTGCGCAAAGTAATCAATCGCATGCCCTCAAGATCACGAGCGATTAACTGGGAACCGTCTGGGATAGGCAACTTCTTGCCCGTAAGAAGGTCCGTATAGAGACGGGGAAAGGTTCGAGAAACAATTGTCGCATCGATTGCGTTCCATCGTTCCGTCAACTCTGGGTCGTGCTCGACTAAATACTCCGCGATAACGTCACCGGAACTAGCATCACGGACCTCAAAAGTCCTTCCGTCCGTCAGAAGACTTGCAATGTAGCTCGTTGAAGCGGAACGGAATTTGTATTTCCGAGAACAACTCCATCTTGCAATCTCATGAATCTTATCACCATCCAATCGATACAATAACTGCTCGCGATTACCCTTAATCTCCGACACTAAGAAGCAATCGGTGTCATCAATAGATTCCAATAAAAGTGTCCCTTTTGACGATAAGGGAATCGAATCGACGATCACGCCACTATGGAGATCGATAAGGTCCAGTTTCTCTGCTTTCAGCTGGACAATATTGTTATTGACGACACACGCGCCATAGTGCTTTTGTTCATCTCCGTTGCGTGAAATCTGGCGAGTGATGACAGCCCTTTCACTCAGTAGGTCGACCCATTCAAACTCAGATCGATTATTGTCAATACAATTCAACAGCCAAACTTGATTGTTGAATCTGCCCACGGACTCGCGATTTGGAGAAGTTACTTTTTGGCCAATTAGCCGCGAGGAGAGCGCACCTGTTTCCAGATCGGTACACAAGGCTTGCGTCCCCTTGGGCAAAGTGTTCATTGCGACGAGATGACGTTGATCGTTCGAAACCGGCCAGTAATGCACATCTCTAGGCCTTGCACTTTGAGCATTCCAAACGGCAACCGCAACGATAGGCAACAACGCGCACAGCATTGCGGCGTAGAACAGGATGATGCTGTAAGGAAAGTCCCTTTTCAATCGAAACCTATGTTCCTTTTTGTGATACAACTCACCTCCTCATCCCCCGACCCCTTCTCCTCCCGAGGAGGAGAAGGGGAGTTAGGGCATAGGGCAGCTTTAGGGGGTGCGCGCTCTACTCCCAATCCAGTGGTGCAAGCCAAATATTGCGAAGCTCTCGCCATGGCCTATCTATGAGAACTTCTTTATCGCACTCGACAACCACACGGTCGTGTGTGGCGACTTGGCCTATTTTGAAACAAGGTAGGCCTTGCGTGGCGGTTTCGAATTGCTTGGCCAACGCGGCTGGGACCTCGCAAAGCAGGCGACTGTTCGATTCGGAGAACAAGGCAACTTCGCGGTCGACGAAGCTGGCTTGTCGCAAACTCGTAATATCGACCGAGACTCCCAGCTCGCCAGCAAACGCCATCTCTGCAAGCGATACAGCCAAACCGCCCTCACTCAAATCATGGCAAGAGACGATCAGCTTGCTCTTGATCGCTTGATGGATCGCTTGGTAGCTTCTCATCGCCAATGCTGCGTCCACTTTGGGGACTGTGCCGCCCGATTTATTTAACGCTAAAGCCGCATACGAACCGGCCATCTCGTCGCGTGTCACACCGATCAAATAGACCAAATTTCCAGCTCGTTTGAAATCCATCGTCACAGCGTCAGCACAGTTATCGATTTGCCCCATCGCACTGATGAGCAACGAACAAGGGATCGCGATCGTGCTCTTCTCGCCATTGGCATTGAACCAAGAAAACTCGTTGTTGAGACTGTCCTTGCCACTGATAAACGGAGTCTTCCATTGGATCGCTAGATCATGACAGGCGATCGCGGCTCGTACCAATGTTCCAAGCGTCTCTGGCCGCTCGGTATTGCCCCAACAGAAATTATCGAGGATGGCCAGTCGGTTCGGATCTGCACCAACGGCAACTGCGTTTCGAACCGCTTCGTCGATGGCTGAGGTGGCCATATGGTAAGGGTCGTAATCCCCTAATCGCGGGTTCATGCCGCAGGACAAAACCAATCCTCGCTGGCTGTTCAGCTTGGGGCGTACAATAGCCGCATCGCTTGGCCCATTGCAGGATGGTCCGACCAGCGGTTTGACGACGCTTCCCGCTTGCACCTCATGGTCGTACTGACGAATAATCCAATGCTTGCTGGCTACCGTTGGGTTGGCCAAGATTTTTTCCAGGGTTGATTCGATTGCCGAGCGATCGAGGCTTCCTAAATGGCATGGCAAGCTCTGGGCTGGCTGATAGACAGCTTGACGTACGACCGGTGGGCGGCCTTGATGCAGGAACTCCATGCTGACACAACCCACTTCCACGCCGTAAAACATCAGCCGGAGCAGGCCAGTCGGAGTGAACTCACCGAGGATGGCTACCTCAACGTCTTCGTCATTGCAAAGCTTCTTCAAGCGTTCGATGTTGCTAGGCGGGACCGCCATCACCATTCGCTCTTGGGCTTCGCTAATCCAGATTTCAGTGTAGCTAAGCCCTTCGTATTTCAGCGGTGCCTGTTCGAGCCAAACCTCCGCCCCAATCGATTCCCCCATTTCGCCGACCGCGCTGCTGAAGCCACCTGCCCCACAATCTGTCACGGCACTGTAGAGCCCTTGATCGCGAGCTTGAAGCAAAACGTCCATCACCATTTTTTCGGTGATCGCATTTCCGATTTGAACCGAGCCGCCCGAGATGTTTTCGCTCTCTTCGGTCAATTCAACGCTGCTAAATGTCGCTCCATGAATCCCATCGCGACCAGTCCGTCCACCGATGGCAACGATTAAATCGCCAGGCCTGGCTTGCTTTTCGACTTTATTAACCGGGATGATGCCAACATTGCCGCAATAGACGAGGGGATTGCCAAGGTAACGATCGTCAAAGTACACGGCTCCGTTGACCGTCGGGATACCCATGCGATTCCCGTAGTCGCGAACGCCCGACACAACACCTTTCATGACGCGACGAGGATGCAAAACCGCAGGTGGCAAATCGTTGGGGTTATAGTTAGGAGACGCAAAACAAAATACGTCCGTGCTGCAAATCGGCTTCGCACCAAGCCCCGTACCAAGCGGATCGCGGATCACACCACCGAGACCTGTGTTGGCGCCACCGTAAGGTTCGATCGCGGACGGATGGTTGTGCGTCTCGACCTTGAACACAACGTGATCTTCGTCGTCAAACTTGACGACCCCAGCATTGTCCTTGAACACGCTAACGCACCAGTCGTCCTGCCCCAAGCTTGCGCGGATTTGAACAGTCGCTGCGAAAATCGTTTCCTTGAGCATGCTCTTGAAATGACGCGTACCGTTTTCGTCGCGATATTCGATTTTGCCACCTAGCGTTTTGTGGCTGCAGTGTTCACTCCAAGTTTGCGCAATCGTCTCAAGTTCGATGTCGGTTGGATCTCGATCTTGTTCCTGGAAATGATCCTGAACCGTTTTCATCTCAGCGATCGATAAATAAAGCTGACCGGACTTGCTCAACTGCATGAGCGAGTCGTCGTCCAGTTCGCGAATCGGAACCACCGTCATTTTGAATTGATACGGCGAGCCGACGGCGAGTTGGTCTAGATTCAATGGACCGACCACGATCTGCTCGATGGAGTCATTGGCTAGCACCTTTTGGCAAATGCGTTGAACGACCGCTTTGTCGACTAGACCAGTGCCACTGGTTGATCGCACCCAGTACTTTCGAAACGTTCGCACTTCGTCGACTTCATACTTGAGATCGCGCAGCATCTTCAGCGTGCTTTGTGCGGCAGGATCCATGACCCCAGGCTTGAGCATGGCATAGATCAGCGTCCATGGTGAACCACTGGACTCTTGATCGAGTGGTTGATTCAAAGATACGTCACCGACCGTTGTGGCAACGCAACGCTGCGCGATTGGGTCGGAGAGAAGCTCCGTCGCGATCTTTTTCACTTTCTCGTGGACGAGCGCGCCCTGGAGAAGAAAACCGTAAGCGGCTTGAATCGAAAGGTCGCTCGCAATCCCAAGCTCGCGCGTCGATGTGAGCGCAGAATGCCCGAGAGAATCCGGTTGGCCTTCAGCCGGATGAATGTCTACTTGCCACAGCCTCACGTGTTGCTTTTCCCGCTTTGAGTAGTTGTTCGATACGGTCGAAGTCGGATTTTTCCAAAGCTTCGACCCAAGATGCGCAAATTGTGGCAAAGTTCTTCATCGCTTGTAAGGCAGGCGCATGGTTTTCTTCCAAGATCTGCCGCCACATTTGGGTATTGCTGGCCGCAATCCGGGTTGAGTCCATCCACCCTTTCCCCACAAACTGCAAGATTTCCGGAGGAGTCGACGTGGCCAGAGCCGAGGCTACCATGTGCGGCAAATGACTGGCCGTCGCCAACGCTTCGTCATGATCCTTCGGCGAAAGACAGCATGTTCGCGACCCCATCGATTCCCAAAAACCGATCATTCGCGTAACTAATTCCGGCGACGTATCTTCAGCGGGAGTGATAACGACCAGGGCGCCGTCCAGAAGCGTGCCCAAAGCGTGCTCTACGCCGCTGTGATGCCCGCCAGCAATCGGATGGCTGCCGATGAACTGCGATGGGGAAAGCCTGCCTTGGGCGGCCCGAATGATGCTCTGCTTGGTGCTGCCAACGTCCGTAAGCACAGCGTCCGACTGAGCGACACTTGCCGCAGCCTGCAACGAGTCGACGATCGATTGGACTGGAGTACACGCAATTATTAAATCTGCTTCTTTTGCACCGGCGAGAATATCGTCGGTGGCGATATCGATTGCTCCCCGTGCGAGAGCAGTGTCCAACTTCGAAACGGTTCGACCGACTCCGACAACGGTTTGGGCCAGTCGTTTCCGTTTCAGAGCGAGACCAATTGAGCCACCGAGCAACCCAACTCCAATGATGCAAACGCGCTGCCAAACCATAAATGCCACAAAAATGGAGTTGAGAAAAGTTGGGGGAAAGGAAAAGGAGCGATTCTTGAAGGATGCGTTGTAGTGTAACTGGAGGGGAGCAAAACGCGAACCGCGAATTGGATTAACCTCTAGTTACACTCCCTCTGGGAGGGTCGAGCGCAGCGAGGGGAGGGTGAAGTTCCTAATGAAATTGTACAAGCCAGTTCACCCTCCCTGGGCCGAAGGCCCGACCCTCTGAGCCCTCTGAGGGAGGGTGACTTTTTGGAAGACACGGCGAACTTTCGGGGCAGCCTCTAGAGCAACGAAGCCTCAAACGTCTTTTGCAAACACTCGAGGCCTTTCTGCCCTTGTTTGCCATCGATAACCACGTTGACTCGCAATTCGCTGGTATTGATCATCAACACGTTGATACCCGATTCGGCCAACGATTTGAACATCGCAATTGCAACGCTCGTGTGACTTCGAAGGCCAATGCCGCTTACGGACAACTTGGCGATTTCGGTCGAACCGCTGATCTTGCGAAACTTGTAGTCCATTGTTTCGAGCACCTTGATGCAATGCTCCATTTGCTCTTCGGGTACAGTAAAGCTGATGCTCGTTTCACCTTGATAACCGTCGCAACTTTGAACGATCATGTCGACGAACACGCCAGCTTCCGCGACGCGTTTGAAGACCTTTTGCGCAAGACCTGGCGTGTCGGGAACACCGGACAATGTCACGCGTGCCTGATCTCCCACCATGGAGATATCGAGCAAGGTCAAT
This sequence comes from Planctomycetaceae bacterium, assembly GCA_947463915.1. Taxonomy (GTDB): domain Bacteria; phylum Planctomycetota; class Planctomycetia; order Pirellulales; family Pirellulaceae; genus JBKCUI01. The sequence continues at coordinate 5,375 of CANHVO010000088.1, read as the reverse complement.
TGTTCCATATTGGAATTGCGCAATCGCTCGATGATCTCATTGACACTCAAGTCACTGGTGTTCTTCTGACCGATTTGCCAAAGATTGGCGTCGGCTGGCTTTAAGTGGAGATCGAATGCTTGGTGAACGGCACGCAACGCGGAGGTCGCTTCGGATCGCTGAACCAAAACGCTGATCTTGATTTCGCTGGTGGTGATCATTTGAATGTTGATGCCAGCATCAGCTAAAGACTCGAACATCTTTTGAGCGACCCCGGTCTGGGCTGCCATACCCAGGCCCACTACCGATACTTTGGCAACGGCATCGTCGTGCGTTACGCTGGTTGCCCCGACCACTTTGGCCGCTTCGTTGACCGCCTTGAGCGCGTCCTTGAGTTCGGAGTTGGGTACCGTGAAAGAAATGTCGGCCAGATCACCTTGTCCGATGTTCTGAACGATCATGTCCACCGTCACCTTGCGATCGGCGAGTCTTTTGAAGATCTCGAAGCTGGTGCCGGGTTTATCCGGTACCCCCAAGATGGTAACGCGAGCTTCATCCCTGGTCAGGGCAGCACCGCAAACAGGCACCGAGCCGGACTCGGGCGCAGTCACAATCATCGACCCTGGTGCATCCGAGAAACTGCTTCGCACGCGGATCGGCACATCAAACTTCTTTGCAAACTCGATCGATCGGTTGTGCATGACACCAGCCCCGAGACTGGCCAACTCGAGCATTTCGTCGTAGCTGATTTGCCCCATCTGCCTGGCTTCTGGCAAAAGCCGCGGATCGGTCGTGTAGACACCATCGACGTCGGTGTAGATCTCGCAAGCATCCGCGCGGAGCACTGCGGCCAACGACACTGCCGTGGTATCGCTTCCCCCACGTCCGAGAGTCGTGATGTTGAGATCGTCGTCGACCCCTTGAAACCCTGCCGCAATCACAATGTTTCCTTCGTCGAGCAAGCGGCGAATGCGTTCGGTTGAAATCGTTTTGATACGTGCTTTGGTAAACGAATTGTCGGTGCGGATCCCCATCTGAGCGCCGGTTAGAGACACCGCTTTGTGACCAAATCGATGGACGGCCATGGCCATCAGCGCCACGCTAACTTGTTCGCCTGTGCTGAGCAGCATGTCCATCTCGCGAGCCGGTGGCTCTTCGTTGACTTCCTTTGCCAAGTCGATGAGATGGTCGGTGTTGTGGCCCATAGCGCTCACGACCACGACAACTTGATTGCCCTCTTGTTGAGCGCGAATCGCTTTGCGTGCGGCAGCTTGAATTTTTTCGGGTGTCGCAACACTAGTTCCACCGAACTTCTGAACAATCAATGGCATTTCAAATCCTTAACCGTTTTCTAAAAACCTTTAAATCATAACCCGACGCGTGAGCGAGGGCATCCTCATGACTTTGCTCCCCTCGCCCCATTTAGGCAACGCTGTGAAGCATTCTGTAGCGAAACTCGTCAAGAGTTTCGGTCGTTTGGGCGATGCAGCCGAAAGTCTTGACGACTTTCGCTACAAAAAAGAGGGGTTTTTGCAGCAGAAATTGCTTCACAACGTTGCCTTTTTAGGGGAAAAAAGCAGATGAAATTCTTACAACAAATCGCCTCGCATCAGCTTGGGAATCAACTCCCAGCCATTTGCATACGATAGTCCAGATTTTGCCGCCGACAATTCATCGTACGACGAACTTCCGTTTTGCGAGATCCCTTTTCCACAAGCGGCGAATGGGACCCAACCATGCGAGTGCTTCTTGGTGCTGACTGGAGTCGAATGGTCTGGCATGACCAGGATTCGATAGTCGCCTTGCTCCTTGAGGGCTGCATGAATCGGCCCCACGATATGCCGATCGATGGATTCTAGCGCCTTGACCTTTTCATCGGCACGGCCCTCATGGCTAGCTTCGTCAGTCGCCTCGATATGGACACAAACCACATCGTACTTCTTGAGTGCCTCAATGGCTGCTGCCCCTTTGCCTGCGTAGTTGGTATCCAAATAACCGGTAGCGCCGTCTACTTCAATCCGATCCCATCCAATCAACGCAGCCAAACCGCGGAGCAAATCAACCGCAGTAATCATCGCTCCGCGAAGTCCAAAACGCGAATCAAAAGACGCCAATTGTGGCGTCTTGCCCAATCCCCAAAGCCAAAGATTGGTCGCTGGTCGCTTGCCGCTGGCAACTCTGGCCAAGTTTACGGGATGGTCGGCAAACAACGCTACGCTCTGCTCCATCAAATGGCATAGCAAATCGCAGCCCGGCCCCTTTGGGAAATCATCGAGTACCGTGCCGTCGGTCAAATCATGCGGCGCACTGGTTCGTGAGTCGATGGAAAACGGGGAAGGAGTTCCTGGCTTGCCACGATAAATGAGCAAGTTTCGGTAACTGACTCCTGGAATGAACTCCAGCGTTTCGTTTCCGATTCGCTCCTGAGCGGTTCGCAACAGTTGAACCGCTTCGGCGGTTGAAACGTGATCGGCGGTGAAGTCGACCATGATTTGATTTTGAACTGTCACCAAATTGCAGCGAATGGCCCAGTCATCGGGGCCAAGCTGGATGCCTTGCGCAGCCGCTTCAATGGGAGCTCGTCCTGTAAAAAACTGATTCGGATCGTATCCGAGCAACGACATGTTGGCGACTTCACTGCCGGCTGGGAAGTGCAACGGAACGTTGTCGCTTTGGCCTACAGAACCAAGCTTGGCGATTTCGTCCATGGCTGGAATGTTGGCTTGTTGCAAAGGCGTCTTGCCTCCAAAGGATTCGACTGGATAGTCGGAACATCCGTCCGGGATGATGATGACCCATTTCATTGTAGAACGCCCTTATTTGGTTGTTGATCGGTGAATTGTGTCGCGTTGGTTTGTCGTTTGGGACCTTTGTCCCGAACAATTAATGGGGGGGACAAATAAACGGACGGGACAATGGTCCCATCCTAGTTATTTGCCACCCTCGGTGACGCGAAGCTTAACGCATTCGTTGCTGACGCTTGGCAGCTTCCGTATTTCATCGTTGGCTGCTGCAGCAGCTTTCTCAGTGGCTTCGTGGGTCATGATGACCAATGGAACTTTGCGAGGTTGCTGGTGGCTGGTTGGCTCGTGTTGAATAATCGAAGCGATCGAGATCTGATGCTTACCCAAGATGCCTGTAATCTGAGACAGCACACCTGGCTCGTCGGCAACAAAAAATCGCATGTAATAGCGACCTGTCGTTTGAGCGTACGGTAGCAACTCGATCTTGGACTCCCGATCCGACCACAGCTCCAATCTTCGGAATGTGATGTCGGTTCTGCCGGCAGCGGTATCGATCATGTCAGCAACGACAGCCGAAGCGGTCGGCATTTGCCCGGCCCCTTGCCCATGAAAGAACATGTCTCCCACGGCATCTCCGACGACCGTAACCGCATTGTACGCACCGCGCACTTCGGCCAGCGGTCGTCCTTTGCGAATCAACGTTGGTGACACATGCAACTCCAGACCGTCCGATCGCAACTGCGCTGTCGCAATCAGCTTGATCCGATACCCGAGTTCACGCGCATACTTCAAGTCGGCGAGCTGGAACGCTTCTAAACCACAGCGATAGATATCTCGCCAGCGAACTCGCACTCCAAAAGCCAAGTGAGCCAGGATCGCGAGTTTTTGCGCCGCGTCGCTGCCGTCAACGTCCATCGTCGGATCGGCTTCCGCGTACCCGAGTTCTTGTGCAAGCTTCAAGGCCACAGCGTAGTCGGCACCTTGCTCATCCATTTGAGAAATGATGTAGTTGCTAGTACCGTTGAGGATGCCTCGCAGCGAGAGGATTTGATTGGCGGAAAAGCACTGACTGATGTTGGCGATGATAGGGATGCCGCCACCGACGCTCGCTTCGAACGCAATGGTTCGCCCCAGTGCCCTCGCTCGATCGAAGAGCTCTTCGCCATGTTCGGCCAAGAGAGCTTTGTTGGCGGTGACCACATCTTTGCCCGCCTCGAGGAGCTGTAGCATGATCGTGCGAGCCGGTTCGAGCCCGCCGACCAAGTGCGCAACAACCTCAATCTCCCGATCGTTTAGGATGGAACTCAAATCATCGGTCAGAATACCGGCCGGCAAGTTGATATTGCGGTCTTTTTTTAAGTCCCGCACCGTCGCTTTTTCCAGCCAAAGAATGCGCCCGGCATGCCTAGCAAGCCGATCGCCATGGTCCAAAAGCAAACGGGCCACACCGGTTCCCACGGTGCCCATGCCAACGATGGCAACCCTGGTTTTCTCCATGAAAGATAGCAATCCTACGAGGTTCTGAATTTCCAAAAGGGAAATAGTAAACCAAGTTGCCCGACTAGCAAACCGTGTTGACAGGCTTGTGCGGACATAGTTTGTCATTCTGGAGCGAATTAATCCCAACCCCGAGTAACACTACTGGCGAACCAATTTTGCTAAATGCGGTCTCTTCATTTCCGAGAATTCTGAGCGCAAGCAGAGGAAACGCAGAGGAAACACGGCGAAACCCTTCGCTTAAGCGAGCGGCAGGCGAAAAACTACCTATCATAACCCGAAACGTGAGTGAGTGACCTGCGGAATTGCCCCGAATGGCGTTGAATTAAGCCTGCACTCGTAGCGGGAGTTGTAAGACTTCCTGGAGTTCGAGGCACTTCAGGAACTCTCACGAGATTCCACTACTTGCTATCTCAACGCCATTCGGAATTGCCCCTCGCTCACGCTTCGGGTTGGGATATCGCAAGCCGCTCGCCTTGAGCAACAAAAAATATGCCAGACGCAAATTCCAAGCCTTCTCAATCGCCGTCCCCTTTCTTGGTCCTGGCTGGAATGCTGACGATCTATTTGATTTGGGGCTCGACGTACCTTGCTATCCGAGTAGCTGTGGACACGATTCCACCTTTTTTGATGGCAAGTACGCGCTTTCTGGTGGCGGGTCTGATGCTTGCGGGTGTGGTCGGATGCCTTCGAGGCTTTCAACTCACGAAAAAACAGTGGATTGACAATTTCATCATATCAGCCTTCATGATTCTCGGAGGAAACGGTTTGGTCTCATGGGCGGAGACCACCATTCCATCCGGAATTGCGACGTTGATTGTCGCGGTCAATCCGTTGTTTTTCGTGTTCGCTGAATGGGGAGTTGCCTGGTGGCGTGGAGCTCCTGCCAGCGAAGGGCGTCCCAAGCTCCTTACGTTCGTGGGACTCGCGTTGGGGACAATTGGATTGGTTGTTTTGGTGGGACCTGCATTTTTCGATACGAACCAATCGCAGCTTCAGCCGCTCCCAGTGTTCGCGTTAGTAGTCGCATGTTTATGTTGGACGATTGGCTCCGTTTACAATCGATTGCTGCCCACAGCTGCAGAGCCTTTTGCTGGATCAGCCGCTCAGATGCTTTGCGGCGCAGGTTGGTTGCTTGGGATAAGTCTCATCCTT
>CANHVO010000087.1 GCA_947463915.1 Planctomycetaceae bacterium | reverse complement strand
GAACATTGGGCTCAAGGCCCAACGTTCGCTGTGTCGCGTAAAGAACAATTTCGTAATACCCAAGTTCGCGAGGACCGCGACTGGTGGGCTTGTCCCGCCGAAGTCGCAAATGCTTGGCGTGCTACACGGCTGATCTTTTAGCACACCAAGCAGGTTGCGAACATTGGGCTCAAGGCCCAAGTTCGCTGTGTTGCGTAAAGACCAATTTTGTAGTGCCCAAGTTCGCGAGGACCGCGACTGGTGGGCTTGTCCCGCCGACGTCGCAAATGCTTGGCGTGCTACACGGCGACGGGGGAGCGATGATCGTTTAGCACGCCAAGCAGGTTGCGAACGTTGGGCCCAAGGCCCAACGTTCGCTGTGTTGCGTAAAGACCAATTTTGTAGTGCCCAAGTTCGCCAGAGCAGCGACTGGTGGGCTTGTCCCGCCGACGTCGCAAATGCTTGGCGTGCTACACGGCGGCGAGGGAGCGAAGATCGTTTAGCACACCAAGCAGGTTGCGAACGTTGGGCCCAAGGCCCAACGTTCGCTGTGTTGCGTAAAGACCAATTTTGTAGTGTCCAAGTTCGCCAGAGCAGCGACTGGTGGGCTTGTCCCGCCGACGTCGCAAATGCTTGGCGTGCTACACGGCGGCGGGGGAGCGATGATCTTTTAGCACACCAAGCAGGTTGCGAACCTTGGGCTCAAGGCCCAAGTTCGCTGTGTCGCGTAAAGACCAATTTCGTAATACCCAAGTTCGCGAGGACCGCGACTGGTGGGCTTGTCCCGCCGAAGTCGCAAATGCTTGGCGTGCTACACGGCGGCGGGGGAGCGATGATCTTTTGGCACACCAAGCAGGTTGCGAACCTTGGGCTCAAGGCCCAAGTTCGCTGTGTCGCGTAAAGACCAATTTCGTAGTACCCAAGTTCGCAAGGGCCGCGAGACTACAGTTTATCCACTCGCGTTTTGATGTTTACCCAGGGTGCCAGGGCCGAGTTGCGAATGCTCAGCTTGTGCTTTGCACCGACAATATCAGAAGCCAGCATGGCATATTCGATCCGTCCCGATAGTTCGACATTGTCGAGTCCATTGAGATCTGCGTAATATGCGTCAACAATGTCAAAGCTTGTTGCGTTGTGACTGAAGTTCGTTCCGAAAATCGTGGTCTTCTGTTCTGTATAACGGATGGTTGAACGAAGGATCGAGTCAAAGAACAAGACACGATCGTAGCCCCCTGTCGCTTCGGCATTGACTTTGCCGAACCCCAGGACTTCATTCTGATACCGTTGTCCTTTGAGGGTAGCTCGATCGGGCGTCAATTCCAAGATGTCGTTGTAAGCCGAATCGTAGAGGTAAGCGATATCGTTTGCATCGCCGTAGACGGTCACTTTCGTGAAGCCAGTGCCGACCAATGCATAGCCTGTCCCCAACAAACTCCAGGATTCTGGAGAAGCTTTGAACGTGTCGACCGAAGTCGAACCGCGTACGATTGCCGTGTCATCTCCGCCAGCTTCCATAAGGGCAGTCAGTTTTTCAAACCCGTACATTTGCACTTCGCCGGTTGCGTTCCGAAGCAACGTCGACGTTGGGTCTGCCGAAAGCGTATCTTGATAGTTGGAATCGTAAACGGTGGCCGTGTCATTGCCCGAAGAAGCTTGCACGGTCAGCTTTTCGAATCCTTGCGCGATGACCCGTGTCGATCGAATATCGAAGGTCGCACTCAACGGTCTGGATGTCAATTGATCGTCACCCACCGATCCTGTTAGTGTTGCAGCATCCGTTCCTCCAGTAGCACCGGATACATTCGAATAAGCATACCCCTTTGCACTGATTCGATAGGATTTGCCGGACAACGAAACACTTTGTTCGTCACCCGACAGCATATCGTCGCCTGCTGAATCAAACAATTGTGCTCGGTCTAGTACGTCCGTAGCGATACCTTGAGCGATATCAAAGCCGGTTGTGTAGAGGTAGAAATTGTCGCTATACAATTTCGCCACATCTGGAGTCGCATTAAAATCATCTTTCTCGATGGGCGAACCGGCCAGAACAACTTCGTCGTTTCCCATCGTCGCGTAAGCGTAAATGCGATGCACATCTTCCACACTGTTCGTGTATCCATCGCCCACCATTGTTCCGGTCAGAGGAGCACCTACAAAACGATCGTTGCCGTTTGTATCGTAAAAGCGAGCGAGATCCTCCTCACCACCCCCGACAAACTGAATCGACTCCATGCCGTAGATTCGCGATTCGAACCACGTTCCGGTCACTGCGGCGGAACCGCGGCGCAAATCGATCGATTCTTTGTTTTCCGAACCCGCGAAGATGATCGCATCATTGCCAAAGCTGCCCAGGATACGTATCGAAAGTGTTTCGCTATTATCAAACTCAGTGGTATCGCCGTTGATCGCAATCTGCCCCGCTTTGCTGGACATCTTGATGACAAACGTGTCATTGCCATTTGTGCCATTAAAGACGATTTTGTTTTCGAAGTCCGTTTCTAAGATCGATGGTTCATAGTCCGGATCGACGTGACCGATGTGGTACGCATTGCCAATTGCTCCTGCGGGCAACAGGATCGAGCGGAATCCGTACAGAACGCCGACGCCATTGCCGTTGACGCGACTCGCACCGCTATTGAACATTCCAACATTCGAAACACTAGGAACGAGGCCGTCAAGCGTCTGCGATTGGATGTCGTACGATCCAGGTCGTAACTGTTCGAATTGGTATTTCCCTCGAGTGTCCGTCCGAGTTGATTGTTTGACGGCTTCCCCCAGATCGTTCTTGCCGGTCAAAGTGATTGGGATGTTTGCAACCATGCCATCTTTGCGATCCAGCACTCCGTCGCGATCGTAATCGACGTAGATCTGACCGTTGATCGATGCCGGTCGATACTCGCCGAAGTTGTACATACTGCCGGGTTTCGAAGCTGTTACGAAAACATTGTCGAAGCGGTCGTTTTGAACAGTCCCACCCCGATTGCCGAGCTGTTCGGCAGCGTCGAAGAATCCGTCGGTCGCCCCCTCGATCACTGAGTAGGTGCCTGGTTCCAGATAGCCAAAAACAAAGTAGCCACGTGAATTCGTTTCAATGGTCCTTTCGATCGGATCACCGGCGACTGTCTTGCCAACGAGCAAGATTTTGATGCCTGGGATGCCTTCTTCGATTTGCCCCAGTTTGCGGTCTTGGTCTTTGTCTACAAAAACGGTACCCGAAATCCATGTCAACGGAGACTCGGTAAATCGGTAGCCTCCGTACTCGCCATTACTCCCTTTACCGACGCCAATGCTCGAGATAACGTCATCTCCAACGCTTCCCTTCAACGAGCCCGCAAAATCAAGCCCATCAAAGAAGGACTCGGGTTGTGTTTCGGTCAAGGTGTAGAGTCCTGGTCGCAGGCTCTCAAAGCTATAGAGACCGTTACCATCGGTGAGTTGTGATATCGAAACCTTGTTCCCAAGATGGTCGGTACCCATCAAAACCACCTCAACACCTGAGATACCAAAATCGCCCGATTGCTGTCGACCGTCTTGGTTGGTGTCGACAAAGACAATACCGGACAAGGCCGATGAATTGACCGTGATCGTTGTGTTGGACTGAGCGGTGTACAACCGGGAGCCCTCACCCGCAAGGCTTGTCCATTTCAATGAAACCGGAAGATCGAAAGTTTGTTCAGGAAGTACATCTCGCGATACCTTGAGTTGATAGCGAACCACAATCGACGAGCCTAACCCCATTTCGTTAGCAATCAGTTGAATCGTTTGATCGGAGTTCATGCTTGAAACGAGTTTTGCATTAGAAACGACAATTGAGCCTGGGACGATTGCTAGTCCCTTGCCAGTGATCGATTCACCGAGTTCGATCTCCATGGCCGCGCTGTTGCTACCTTGGCTGTGTTCGATGATGATGGTTGCGTCCACGGTATCGTCGGCATCGACTCCTAGCGTGCTAAGCTTTTGGGTCATGGTTAGCTTTGGTTCGACGATCGTCAAGGCGTTTGATGCCGAAGCGACTCCATTTCGATAGTCAATATCGACTGAAATCTTTGAGAGATCGCCTGCTTGATTGATGAGGTCGTTCGGTACACGCGTAACCAATCGGAACACGAGCTTATCGGCATCTGTGGTAACATTGTCCGGGGTGTTGGTGATCCACCCCAAATCGATGCGTGCCACATTGTTGCTGTCGAGTTTTGCATTGACACCAGGTTTTATGAAATCGCCGGTCAAGTTTTTCCCAACCGAGATCAGCTCGAGTGATTCGATATTGAGCAATGAATCTAGGCGATCTGTAACGCTGCTCAACGATAGCTGATGCACTCCTTCCGGAATCGTCGCCGTCACCTCAAACACTTCGCGCTCGCCGATCGTAACTTGTGAGCCTAAAGTCAACGGTTGGCTCGTTTCTACCAATCGCATCGCAAGCTGTACGGGCGCGATGCGGATACTGGACTCAAACGTCTTGCGATAGTCGTTCGCTTCGGCGCCAGGATCCGATACATTCCCAGTTCGCTCATACGCAAGCGTGTTTGCTGACACGATTTGTCCCGGTTCTCCAGGCAAACTAGTCCATTGCAACATGGATTGATTCTTCAGCGTTTGACCAGCGGTCACATTTTTGTTGACGATGACATCGTATTCAAGACGGCAAATCTGACCGGTTGGAATTGAGGACCAGGACCCGCGAATCTCACCATCTTTGTCGCTGAAACTCAATGGTTTTGCTGTGAAAGAAACCATGCGAAGTGAACCAGGTACGTACGTTACGCCTTCCGCGATTTTCTCGATCAGCGAGACATCGTATGCCGTCGAGCCACTGTTGGATGCCGATCGGACATCGAGGGAAACGGTTACTTTATCAGCGGCATCCAATAGAGCCGTTTTCCAAGATTTAATCACCTCGATCGCCGGCTCAACTACGGAGAGAGAGGTGCTTGCCAAAGCACTTCCAGTTTGGTGCGTGATGGACGCTGTGTTGCGAAGAATCGTACCGGCGTTGATGTCGAAGTCATTCGTTACGGTAGCCGTATAGGTAACATCCATCGTTTCCAAGGCTACATTGTCACGATCGAGATTATCGACATCCCCAAGTCGAATCGATAATTGACGCGATGCATCTCGAGCGTCGTTGGATATCGATCCGATCGTTGCGTTTTTCTTGATTTCCTCTAAGCTCGAAGTTGCGAATTTGATTTTGTCGCTGACACGAATCTCCAAGAGCTCTTTAATCGCCATTCCTCGCGGCAAATTGATTTGCAGTACAGCGCTGGATAGACGGCCCTCTGGGAACGTCACGCGTGCTTGGAATGTAGCTGTTTCACCGACAACAAGGCGATTTCCAGCCGTTTGAGGTTGATCGGTCGATAACAAGGTGTGTTGGATCGACGCATTGGCAGTGCGAGTCGAAGCGCTATCCGAAATTTTCGACGTAACGTAGTTTTGTCCTTTGGGAACAGCTGCGTAGTGAACGATGCTGGCTTCGCTCGAAACGGTCGTGTTGACTTTTGCCGAGTCGCTGAGTTCGAGCGAATAACTGACCACGACTTGGTTTGTCGTACCATTGGCCGAGCCACCAGGGATAGGATCTTTAAACCGAAGGCCCGCACTAAAGAGAGATTCAACATCTTTCGTTGCGTCTTCCGCGACATAATTCCATTTCGTTCCGGAGCCATCTGTTACGGTCAAATCCAATCCGGACCGTGGAATAACGAAACCTGCAGGGATTGCGTCCCGAATCAGTGTGTCGAAGGCGCCGTGCGGCCCCAATCCCATGTTGGTGACAACAATTCGAAATCGAACTTTGTCACCAGCGTCGACTCCGCTAAGGTTTGCGTCCAAGCTGTTCGATGGAGTGATAATCGCGCGGGGATTGTCCGCCGCGCCGATGCCCTTCACCAACGAAAGTACGGGACGAGTGTATTGGATGTTTGACAAGGCATTCTGAGTGGATGAGCCGTTGTTCGATGAACCAAATGTTACGCTGGCCAGGTTAGTAAGCCATATTCCGTCCGCGAATGGTTTGTCTTCGACGGCAACCGTTAGCAACAAATCTAATAGGGTGCTTTCGTTCGCAAGCGAATCAAAGTCTCCGTAGGATAGAGACACACGATTGTTGTTGGAATCGAGATTGATCTTCGGCGCCGTGCCGTAAAGTTTGTGGAACGTATCCTGCGGGCCCAGCTGAAGCGTCCCGGCAGCGAGCTTCGAACCTCGATCAGTCCAAATGACTTGCGATGTGCTATGGATGGGCATCGGCAGGTAATCATTGATCACCAAGTCTTCGATATCACTGCTTTGAATCAACCGTTGAATGCGGTACGTGACAAGGTCGCCAGCAGAAACTTGGTGGTCATTTGATGCAGGTATGGCATTAATTGCGTAGACGCTCGTTTTAAGGGTTCCTACATTGATTTGCTGACGTGTTCCGCTTCCATCCACCGCGAATATATTGGTGTCCGTGTTGGATTTTAGATCGATGGTACTGCCGCTTAACAAGGCCGTAGTTGTAAAAACGTCTCGTTCGTCAACTGATAAATCATTAGTGGGAACCGGCCCTTGGAATTGATCCAGTACTTGCGTTCTATAAGTGAGCCGCCCCGTGACCGAAGCACCGGTCCCTTGCGATATCGCAGCCCCAAAGAGAGCACCGCTCAGCCCGATGACTCGAAGTTCGCTTGAAAGATCGAACGCGTATGGAATGGTGCCTGAGTCTACATCGCCAACGCGTTGGAGTCCGAATTTGCTCGAATTTGAATGCGACGAGCTCAGTCCTTTGACTCCACTGACTGAGTACAATACTGGCTGCGAAGCAAGCAACAACTGTCCATTGGGCACTTGCGTCACGATCGACACATTGTTGAGGCTTGCATAGTCGGATACTTGGAAATCGATTGCGTATTCGAGCGTATCGCCGGGACTAAGCGACTTGGTGTTGACATCATTGATGATGCGAACGGATTGTTGAGCTGCGATGACCTTGTTCTGCAGGATATGCGTGGCTTGATCGGTGTTGAACGTGATCTTGGTCGAAGGTTCGCTGACGAGGATCGCAGGCTTGTTCCAATCACCGCGAGCTTGGACGGTGAAAATCGACGAAGCGTTCTTTGCCAGAAGTGTGTCGATGACTGGTAAAGTGCTCGCGTTGAGCTCAGGTATGTAGAAGCGAATCAAGTAGCTGCCATCTACGCCGGCGACGCCCTTCGCTTTGGCGAGGTTCAAGATGAGGTCACCTTGGGTACTCGGCGTACCGACGATGGGCTGGGATGCGATACTCAAGTCTTTGCTAATTCCAGCCCAGTCGGTTGCTCCAAGAAAAACTTGATTGTCGTCCAAGTGATTGGACAGGACGAGATCAGAGATATCTGCTCCGGCCGCTACATCGACGTCGACTCGGTAGGCGCGTTCAAAGCTTTTGCCGGTTGCGGTTTCATTTTCGGGACCAAGGTAGCTGATCCTTGTACTCACGACATTCGGAGTAATCTTAAGTTCGCTTGCGGCCCCACGGATCGATGGGTCCTTGGTCGGAATGTCGAGTGAATCGTTTCCAAAACGGAACCCGCCTGCGGCCACGATTTGGAGGGATTGGCCAAGCGATGCCGTCGCATCGATCGCAATCTGCATATCGACTTGTACGGCCGGCTGATCCGGAACATAGCTCCCGAATGGAAGCTCGAGAACGACGAGTTGATTACCCGGCCTGCCGTTTAAAACAAGTGACTTCCCCGAATTATCCTTTGCAAGTGGATGAGTTGCCTTTCCATTGGCATCGAACGTGAGCATCGTCTCTCGCAAAGGTATATCTAGCATCGACGATGTGCCGGGTACGTAATGAACGCCCCCAGCACCCCCGTCAGGGCTGCTTGTTGGAATCACGATATCGACGAATGGGCCGAAGCCAGCGGTGCTGCCTGCGTTGTCAAATCGGAGTGAGACTTTTTGGGTCTCTGCGATCAGTGGTTGAGAGCTTAGTGCAGTCCAGCTAACGACCGCATCCGCGGCCATCAACGCGCGAGATTCGAGTGTTTCGGTGTAGAGAGTTCGTTTTGATTTGCGAATTTTATCCAACATCAATGTTTCCAATACTTGTGGGCTGGGTGGGGATTTGAGGCAAGGCCCACCTTAAAAGCAATTCTTAGGCCGGTTGGATTACAGCGTGTTCGTCAAGAAAAAGATGCTGTCTTTCACGAATGAGGCGTTTTGGGGTCGGTAAAAAATGCAGGACGAACTGAAATGAATTCTGTCGCATCCCTTTTAGACAGAGTATGGTGGTCGGCCGGGATGGTAGATGAACGGTCCGTTTTGCGTGTTGCATTCAGTCCAAACGTCACGGAAGGGCTGGGACAAATCAAGCGGATTTTAGAGCAGATGCGGCCCAGAAATTGCAGCCATATTGATTATGCACAGATTGCCCGTGAGAATCGGGGTTAGACGAAGACCAAGCTTATTCACGAAAATGAGTCCTAAACCATGCGATTGTCACATCCAGAGCTTCACCGAACGGATCGTATTGGATGGCTTCGAGCTGCTGTCCTTGGCGCGAACGACGGAATCGTTTCCACCGCAAGCCTGGTTGTTGGAGTCGCTGCCGCAAATACCGGAAGCAACGACATTCTGGTTGCTGGCGTCGCGGGCTTGGTCGCTGGTGCCATGTCGATGGCTGCTGGGGAATACGTTTCCGTGAGCTCGCAGGCAGACACGGAAAAGGCTGATATCGAACGAGAGCGAGCTGAACTTGCTGCAGACCCAGTTCAGGAACATGCTGAATTGGCTGCAATTTACGAGAAGCGAGGGCTTGATCCATCTCTCGCAAACCAAGTAGCCGACCAATTGATGAAACACGACGCATTAGGGGCTCATGCGCGCGACGAGCTCGGAATCTCCGACACACTAAGTGCTCGGCCCATACAAGCGGCATTTGCATCGGCTGGTACCTTTGCGTTCGGTGCAGCGATGCCATTGCTAACCGCAGTTCTGACGCCACAACGCGCCTTGATCCCAGTTGTCGTCGCCACGTCCATTCTCTTTCTCGCACTGCTTGGAGGGTTTGGGGCGTATGTAGGTGGCGCTCCATGGATAAAAGCCGCCGTGCGAGTTACATTTTGGGGCGCACTTGCGATGGCCATCACGGCTGGAGTTGGCGCCGTTTTTGGGGCTGCGGTTTAAGTCAACTTGAAAACGCTTGACTGGACCTAAGGTTGGCGTACCGGCTTTAGCCGGCCGAGCTACGGTTGGTGTACCGGCTTTAGCCGGCTTCTCTGGATCGATCTACGACGATCTGGATTCAGCCGGCTAAAGCCGGTGCACCAACATGCATCGACTTACACGTCGTAGCTGACTTTCCCATGCTTGCTCGCGCGGCTGATTTTGTCGAGGCTATACAGTCCCGCCAAGACGAATTCGACGCACGAGGCTCGGACTGCCGGATTGTCGGTTGCGTTCACATCGAACGCTTGCTCCCAAACAGGTGGAACATGCTTGAGCCTTTCCGCATAGGCTGAGCTCGGAAGCAAATCTCCCACTTCGATGCGCACCCCTTTGTTAAAAATCTCTGCGATCTGCCCGACACCGTGTTCCGTCGCATACTGCTCAAACACCGTCTTGATCGCGTTCGAGACGAGCGAATCGAGAATCTTGCGTTCGGTCATTTGATGGCTGCCCATGAGATCGACCTCGAGCTTGCCTAGCGAAGATGTATACAAGTGACCAAGATCGCTAATTCTTGGCACGGCCAATTTTTCGCCAAGCAGAACTGCTCGTTGACGCGCTGAAGCGATCATCGTTCGGAAATTGGAGAGCGAGAACCGAGCCGAAACGCCGGACGCTTGATCGACGTATTTGCTCTTTCTCGCTTGAGCGGTGATCTCTTCGATGATCTCGGTCATAAAGTACGGGATCTGGACAGGGTATTCGCCACCCAAGTCCAGACCGCACTCCTGTTGAAGAATCTGAATTCCTTGATCGCGATCGATCGGATAGTGCGTTTGAATCAAGGATCCGATTCGGTCTTTGAGTTGCGGTATGACCTTGCCGCTTCGGTTGTAGGTGCTCGGGTTTGCTGAGAACAAAATGAAGATGTCCAAGTCGAAGCGAATAGGATAGCCGCGGATTTGAACGTCCCGCTCCTCGAGGATATTGAACAAACCAACCTGGACGAGTTCGTCTAGCTCTGGCAATTCGTTCATCGCAAAGATCCCTCGGTGCATGCGTGGAATCAATCCGAAATGAAGTGCCGACTCCGAGCCCATGCTGACACCGCCAGTTAGCTTCGATGGATCGATTTCGCCGATGACGTCAGCAAATTTGGTTCCGGGTGCGAGTCGTTCGACGTAGCGTTCGCTTCGATGCCACCATCCGATAGGGACTTGATCGGGCGTATTGTGCTTGAGAAAGTCTTTGGCGGTCTTCGTGATCGGATGGAACGGATCTTCGTGAACTGGAACGTCAGGGAGGTCCAAATAGGGAACATACTCGTCTAGAAAGCGAACCAGGGTTCTCATCAGCCGGCTTTTTGCCTGTCCCTTTTCACCCAGGAACAACATGTCGTGACCAGCGATCAAGGCGATGTTCAATTCTGGAATAACAGTATCCTCAAAGCCGACGATTCCAGGATAAAGTGTCTCTCCAGCCGCTAGCATTCGGATAAAATTGGCCCGAATTTCTTCTTTCACCGGTCGGCTTTTCCAACCAGAAGATTGCAATGCGGCGAGGTTCGTTGGACGTGTTGCTGTTGATTCAGACATGGGAGCTTAGGTTTTTCGTGTAGATTGGGCTGTTGGCGTAGGTGGTTGCGTTGGATTACGCAAATGCCGCCCGATGGAATAATCAAAGGTATTCATTTATAGCAAGCAGGCAATCCAAGTGGGGCTAGCACTTGGAAGGAGACGGCCGATACGCGATACTGTTGGTGTACCGGCTTTAGCCGGAATGGCGTTGAGTTAGCAAGTCGTGGAATCTCGTAAGAGTTCCAGAAGTGCCTCGAACTCCAGGAAGTTTTACAACTTCCTCTACGGGGGGCGGGCTTAATTCAACGCGATTCGGTTTTAGCCGGCTGACGCCGGTACCAAACTTTTGCCGGCTGAAGCCGGTACACCAACTAGGGGCTGTCGCATGGAGCAAATGGTATGGCAACTGAGAACCTAACGATTCTAGAAAATCTCAACGAAGCTCAGCGAAAAGCGGTCACGCATGTCAATGGTCCTCTGCTTACATTGGCAGGCCCTGGGAGCGGAAAAACGCGAGTTGTCACCCACCGTATCGCGTATTTGCTGGATCAAGGTATTTCGCCTTATTCCATTTTGGCTTTGACGTTCACCAACAAAGCCGCCCAAGAAATGAAGGCCCGGCTGAAAACTCTGGTCGGGGACCAGCCGGTATGGCTCGGGACGTTTCACGGCTATTGTGCCCGATTCTTGCGCCGGTACGGCCGAATGGTTGGACTCTCCGAGAACTTTTCGATTTTCGACGCAGACGATGCGAAAAAAGCCATCCAACATGCGATCGTCCAAGCCGAAGTCTCCATGACTCACTTGCATTTGAGCGAAATCATCAAAGGGGTGAGTGGCCTAAAGAACCGTGTGATCACTCCGGAAATGATGGAAGGAGAACAACATTCGAGCTCCGACAAAGTTCTCTCCAAGATCTATCCCGCCTACCAACGATTCTTGCTCCAAAACAACGCAGTCGATTTCGACGACCTGCTGATGCACACGGCAACCATTTTGCGATCGAATCCTGACCTGCGAAGCGAGTTGGATTCTAAGCATCGCTATATCTTGGTAGACGAGTATCAAGACACCAACATCGCGCAGTATCTGATCGTTCGATCGCTGTCGGTGGACTACCAAAACCTCAATGTTACCGGCGATCCAGATCAATCGATCTACGGTTGGCGCGGGGCAGACATTTCGAACATTCTCAATATCGAACGCGACTATCCCAAAGTCGTCACCGTTCGCCTTGAACAAAACTACCGCAGCACGCCCGAGGTGCTATCGGTCGCCGACTCATTGATCTCATGCAATACGCGTCGCAAAGCCAAGCAGTTGATTCCGACGCGAGAGTCAGGGACGCCCGTCAAGCTTTATTCCTACGCATCTGCCCGCGATGAAGCGGACAACATTGCTGACCAAATTGTCAACGCGATCATGGAGAAGACAGCCAAGCCCAAAGACTTTGCGATCCTCTATCGCACCAACGCTCATTCGCGACTGCTCGAAGCGGCATTGTTACGGCGCAAACTCAATTATCAACTGATTGGCGGCTTCCGATTTTATCATCGAGAAGAAATCAAGGACTTGCTCGCCTACTTGCGATTGGTCCACAACCCGACCGACGATATTTCTTTTGAACGCATCATCAATGTGCCGACACGCGGGCTTGGCGACAAGTCGCTTTCGAAGGTGACGGAATTGGCGGGGGCTCGAGGCGTTCCAATGATCGTGGCGCTCAGGGCTGTGGTCGAAAATGGCTTGATGAGCAAGAAGGCGACGACGGGGGCGAGGCAGTTTCTGGCGCTTTACGACGAGCTGATGCATCTGTCGCGAGGGCCACTTTCCGTTTTGATTCAGGAGTTGGTTGCCAAAACGGATTATGTCAAGTACTTGTCGGCTCGGAAGACTGAAACGCCCGACGAGAGCATCCAAGGTAACATCAACGAGCTTATCGCGGATGCGGCGGAAGTGGATCGACAGGACGTCGACGGCAACGCCATTGAACGTTTCCTCGAACAAGTGACCTTGATCAGCGACGCAGACGGAATCACGGATAGCGACAACAAAGTCACACTGATGACGCTCCACTCAGCCAAAGGGCTCGAGTTCGACAATGTCTTCATCATCGCAGTGGAACAAGAAATCCTGCCGCACAAACGATCGATGTACGATGCTGCTCAAATGGAAGAGGAGAGGCGACTGTTTTTTGTTGGGATCACCCGCGCGAAGAATCGATTGCAGTTGAGCATCGCCAAATCGAGAGGCTTCGGGAGCTCGAGAATGAGCTGCCCAAGTTCGTTCTTGATGGAATTGCCAAGAGCAGAGATGGAAATCGTCGATTTGAGCGAGCCGTTTCCTGTCGACGAAGATTACGGCGATGGCGACTTCGGCGATTCAGGAGATGAGTGGGAATCGAAGAGCTTTTTGCATCAGAAGAAGCCGAAAAAATCCCCTCCCAAGCCAAAGATGAAACAACCTAGAATCGAGACGGTTGCGGATTGGGAAGTCTCGCCAGAGCCAGACGACGCCAACGATGGAATTGATTTTTTGCTGGACGACTCGGGGAACGATCTCGGCAACGACGACAGTCCGAATGCATCTAGATCCGTGCCAAATGAGTTTGGGACTTTTGCAAAGAAGCTCGAGAGTCTGAATCGCAAGATACCGATCGGGGCGCTCAAGACGGCTGCACAGGTGACTGCCGCTACGACCCCAGACGGAATACCGGTGGATCGATTCGAGGCGGGAGACATGGTGGTTCACCCGAGCTATGGTTCAGGGACAATTATGTCGGTCGAGGGGCGTGGTCTTCGCCGGATGGCCCGCGTTGTTTTCTTGGAAGGTGAGCCAAAGTCGTTTCAACTGAGCAAGGCGCACTTGACGTTGAAGGAATAGAGCCGGTGCTTTTGAATAAAGTCACCCACCCTCCGGGAAGGTCGGGTCTTCGGCCCGGGGAGGGTGAGCTGACTGGTGCAACGGCTGTTGGCACTTCACCCTCCCCTCGCTGCGCTCGACCCTCCCAGAGGGAGGGTGTCTGAACCGGACGATCTCTAACCTAATTGCACTTTGCCACGTGCCTTTTCGCACCTTGCCTCGTGCCTTCTCGCACCTTGCATCGTGCCTTATCGCACTTTGCCTCATGCCTTATCGCACTTTGCACGAGAATCGTACCAAGCCACCGTCGCCTGGCTTGAGACCATTTTCAAGTTCCCAACGCAAGACAGAGGAGCCGACAGAGTTCGGTGTGATTGAAAAATCAGCCGCGACGCTGGATTGCTGACTCTTCTCGACATATTCCAATCTCGGTGCCAGCGAATCGGTCACGACCAAGCTCTTGAGCGGTTGTTCGCCTACGTTGTCGAAACGGATGGTAAAGGAGATGACATCGCCTGGATTGGCCATTTGATCGGACGCGACTTTGCATAGACGAATGCGCGCTCCCTTGAATTCGTAGAGCGTTACGTCAGCAGCCTTCTTAACACCAGTGACATCGACCGCTTCTTGGCCATCGATAATCACGTTGAGCTCATCAACATTGGTCCAGCTTCGAGCAGCCGCGGCTGATTTCGCAAGCTTGGCCAAGTCGGTTTGGCGGAAATCGCCATTGCGAATGAGGCTCAAGTCTTCGTACGGTTTGAAGGCATCGCTCACCGTGATCATCGGCAGAACGCGTTCGGCAGGTAGGACGCGGCGGCGATCTCGGAAGGCTTCGACGACGCGGACGTTGTCGCTGTTCGACGACTTGACTTGCTTCGATACATTGATGGATGGGAGTTGGTCGCGAACAACTCCAGGGCCGTCTGGTCGCAATGCCGCTTGAGGACGCATGGCCAGTTCGCGTTCTTGTGTTGATTGTCGTTTTCGAACACTTGCGAAGCGCGGTGCGTAAATAGCAACACGGCAACCGCTTTCGACATTGATCTTACCATCAGCAGTCTCATACTGAATCACGGTGTCTTCAGCGTCCAAACCAACTTGGCTCAGGTCTTCGCGAAGCCGTACCTTTGGGTCATGATCTCCACCGTCGAAGATATACTCTTGGGCATCGGAAGTTCTTGGGACCGCAAACCCTTGCTCGATCATGACGTTTCCGCAAGTGCCAGCGCAGCTAGCGGTACCGCATGTTTGGCAACCGCTATTACCTGAGAACCGTGGAAACACTGGCTTGTAAACCCCTGAGCTACAGCAGCTGCATTTGCCGTCAGCATGCGAGTGCCCATGAGGGCGAGCGTGACTTGCGTTGGAAATACTTGGCTGAGTGGACGATGGACCGGTGGTCGGCATCGACATGACCTGTGTGCCCATAGGGACTCGAGGGATATTCTCTGAGCCGGGCGAGCGGCCGATGGGAGCGTATTTGGGTTTCGAGGCATACTGAGCAGGAACGACTTGCGATGCCGCGGCTGCGACTATTCCTGCTTTGTAAATTGCATGCTGAGTTGGATTGGGTTGGTCTCCAGAGTTAGGAGTCGCGTCGGCCGATGCAAGCTGAACCGAATCGGGGCGACCATCTTGAGTCGCAGACGGTTTCGTTGCGGGCTGAGTTGCTGGAACATGATGTGCGATTGCGGCGGGCGATTTTGGCTGTTCCGAGTTTTTGACTGCGGATTCCAATTGAGTTGTGGTTGGGCGTGAGCTGGTTTGAGCTCCTACCCATGACAACTGGCGGCTTTGGCAACCGCTGGCTACAGAAAACAATCCCGCCAACGCGAGCGAACCCGCGGCAACTCTCTGGCGCAACAATTGGTTTGATGAATGCATATTGGATTGCTTATGAAGTAGAACGTTAGCGTCGATCGGAGATGGACCCGGAATTTGCAGAGACGGGCCACTTGCCGTCGTCAATCAACTGTTGTTTCGTAGGAATCACTTTGAGCGTTGACCAAGCTGGGCAGCCATACAGGAACGCATCCCAATCCTGACCCTCAGTGACATTTGGGACTCGCGAACCAATTCGCAGGATCGCGACGGGTCGACCCAGTTGATCGGCCATGCGAAGAGCGTCTTGGTACGGTTGTAGATCGAGAACGCGTTGTGGTTTGCCCGCGGTGTCGACTGGTTCAGCCACCTGATTGTCTTCGAGATAAATGACGCGCATTACGAGTTCACCTCGGGCTGCATCGGCCAAATCATCTTCGTCGATTTCGATCTGAATTGGAAAACGGTGTTCTCGTTCTGCAGGCGGATGCGTGCGATCGATGACTTCCAATGTAGGATAGAGTTCTACATCTGGCTCATTTGGGATGCCGGTGATTCGCATGCGATAGACGGATCCTACCAGGACAGCGATACGATTGTCTTTCGGTAGATCGGGTGCGAATTGGCCAGCATCGGCCATGTTGATTCGCATGCCTTTGGGACCGCGGATTTCGACGGCTTGCCAAAGGCCTCGGAGTTCTGGCTTGCGTTGAAGCTGGATTGCACCGATCTGCCCTGGCGGGAAATCATCGCGGAGCAAGGCATGATTATTGGTCGGAAGCGGCTTGTACGCCGATTGAGCATGTGCAGTGCTCGAGAAGCAAGCTGCTAGGATGCAGAGAGTTATCATGGCAATCCATGCAATCATCAGTGTTGGAAATGAGATTCGCATGTGCATGTCTAAATTCCTGTTCACTGGATCCGCTAGAAAGAAAAGTCCTACCCAAGGGGCAGGACCTAAGGTGCCGCAAGTGCTAACCGACGACTGAGCCGCGGGCGCTAGCCGCGTTGCATTTTCCGTACTCTAACTCGTACTCGTACTCCGCCCGAAGGGCTGTACTCGTACTCGATGGGTTAGATCGATTGAGTACGAGTACGAGTACCATCTCATTGAGTACGATTACGAAAGCTATCGAACTTGACCACCTGGCGGGCAGTATTCACCCTGGGCAGGTGCAGGTGCAGGAGCTCCACCGAATTGATTCGGAGCTACAACGCGGCTTGCATCGTAGAAGTGAGGTCTGCCAGCTGGATAGCCAGGATTGATGTTCTGCTCTTTGATGTTGAACCGGCTTGGTGGAGCTGGGTAACTGTAGCCAGGTTGGTGCCGAACTGTTCCCTTCATCTTGGATACAGGATCAGGAATGTTCATGTGAGTTCGGTTGCGAATCACATGGCTTTGCAATCCCGCGGGAGCACCGAATGGAATGTGTGGAGGTCCAACCAATCCAATAGGTGTACCGCTTTGTGGCATACCGTATTGTGGAGCGGTGACACCAGCTACCATGTTCGGTGGATTGTTGTAAGGATTCACTGGCGATCCATCTGGTCCACAAGTGGTTCCGTTTCCATCGACGTACGCGCCTGGAGGCAACATTCCGCCGCCGTATGCACCACTTCCAGACATTTCAACGTCCTTGTTACCAAGTCGGATGATCGCAAGGATCGAACCGCGGCGATCGGCTTCGACGATTGGGTCCAAGCCTGGCTCAAGTCGAGTGCTTACAAGGGTATCGATTCCCGAGATCGCATCGCCTTGAAACTCTGGGTCTGGCAGGTAGATGACCTTGGTGACGAAGTTGCTCGAAAGTGCTTGATCGAGGTCTTCCTCGGTGAATTGGACAGCGATCGCATTGTGAGCGAGGTAGGCTGCGCTGCGGTAGCTAGCTGTTCCAACTTCAAGTGTTGGATAGAGCTCGACTCCTTCGCGACCTTGGATGTCGGTAAGCTTCAATCGGAAAATGCCACCTTGAGCAAATTCTAAACGGCCAGGAACCACCAATGGGTCGCTGGTGAAGGTGCTGTCGCCGACGACGTCGTACAGAATCTTCATCGATTGTGGTTGGTTGAACAACACTTGAACCGTTGGAATCGCGGCGGATGCTCCGCCATAATTCGGTACCGGAATGGTTTCTGGCATCAAGACGCCTGGTCCTGGGCCGCCAACCATTGGTCCTGGTTCGGCAAGACGATTGGCAGGAGGCATGTTGTATTGCTTGCCGCCGAAGTGATCGCCTGCTTGAACATTGGAGTTGATTCCACACTGGGAAAGGATGCATGGAGCGCCCAAACCCAAAGCAGCCATTAGGCTAAAGTATTTTCGCATTTTCAATTTTCTTCCCCCTGGAACTTATTGGGTCTAGCCGGCTTAAACTTTAGGCCACCGCGACCGACGTTTTTTCCACCTGGACAACACGCCTGCGATCGACCTACAATCCGGCCCGTTGGACACTACCGGGTATGTTCGGCACCCTAGCACCGGTTTCTTTGATAAAACCCTCACAACTTGCCCATGCAGATCGAAAGAATGAATGCCAGCACTTTCTGGCTCGCCTCGATTGGCTTCGTGGCCCAACTTTGTTGGGTCGCGGTTGTGTGCGCGCAATCCCCCCCCAACAACCCCACTTTGCCTACTCTCACAGCGACCAACGATCGTTTGTCAGGAATTCCGCAAATAGCTTCTCAACAACCTGATGCCACTCGAGTCACTATCGACCCGAATCAGTTGGTGCTGAATGCTATCCATCAATCGGTCTGGGGACCTGCTTACGGCTGCAAAGTTTATCAACGCAGCCGTGCTTACGACCAGCAGGTTATTGCAAGCGGCGAGTACAAGACAAGTGGCCTTGGGACCGGACAGTTTCGAAGAGTCACCCGAGTTTCATCTGGCGAGACTACGCTGGATACGATCGAGGTCTCGGATGGACGATTGATGTACACGCAATACGGTGTGGATGATGCTCCGAAGCGTGTCAATCTTGATCAAGTAAGGCAATTGTTGGGCAACTCGATTCACCATGCAGGCGAACGACCGGAAGTGAACTTTTATCTCGCGGTGGGAGGCCATCCGGAATTGCTCCGGAGTTTGTACCATCGCTATTTTTGGTACAAGGCGGTGACAGGGCAGATTCGAGGCTACGATGTTTGGCAATTGGTTGGTCGGCTGAGGACCGAGCCACCCAAGTTAGCTGGCAATACAGATTTTGATATCCGAACGGTAGGTATTCCACCGACGGGTTCTAATCTGCCCACCGAAGTGCGATTAACGCTTGGTCGCTCAGCCGCCGCCGCGTATTTTCCTTATATGGTCGAATACTACCAGCGGACCAAACGGGTCGATGGTAAACCGGACACGCTTGAGCTGCGGTCTCTTTTGGAGCACACAGAGCTTTCGCATTCGGTTTCGATTGTCGATAGAGACTTTGTGTTCAAGGTCCAGGATGGGGTCAAGAGCATCGACGACGAAACCATATTGTATCTGCCCAAGGCGCCGTTGGCGGATCGTGCGATACGGCTTGGGCAGTAGTATTGTCTCAAGTGGGTCATTCTTGCCGAGTGTGACCTTGGGTCTTGTACCCAACGTTCGCAACGTGCTAGGACCGACGTCCATGTCGTGCACGATTAGCACGCCAAGCATTTGCGACGTTGGCGGGGCAAGCCCGAATGGCGTTGAGATAGCAAGTAGTGGAATCTCGTAAGAGTTCCTGAAGTGCCTCGAACTCCAGGAAGTTTTACAACTTCCTCTACGGGCACAGGCTTAATTCAATGCCATTCGGGGCAAGCCCGGGCTGTCCCGAATGGACACCGCTTTGGTGTTCTAATGGGCCGCGCGATGAAAATGACACCTCCGGATTCGTCGCACTGCCAAAGGCGGTGCGACGAATCCGGAGGCGCGCGGTTGGGCGGCGTGAATCTAGAACTCCAAAGCTGCGGACGGAGGGGCAGGCCCCAGCCGTTCTGAAATGCTTCAGAGCGTTGCCTAAAAAGGGCGAGGGGGAGGAAATCGAATAGAGCCCATTGTTTCATTGACCGGTAAAGCACATGGTGGTGTGCTATAATCTCCACTTCGCCACGTTTTTTCTCCGTGTTGGGGCTGTAGGGCGAGGCCAATTCTTTGTTGGAGTAGACCTTTGAAAATCGATTCGAATTGGGCGTCAATTGTCGAACGCTATCTACAAGCCTACTACCAAGAGAACAAGCTGCATCAAGAGGCCAGGCTGACTAATTCGCGTGCAAACGTCTTTCGCGAATTTGCGACGGAATTGATCGCTGAAGCCTACTTCGAAAGAATAAAACAAAATTGTGAGTCTTTGATTGCGGCTTCGCCTAGTAGTGAGTGGAAATTAATCACCGATTCCGAACAGTCCGTGATGGTTGAAATCCCTGTCGAAACAGCGGTCGGCGGCATCTCGAATCAGGTTCCCTTTTTCACGACTCGATTCTTACTTACGCGGCAAGAAGATGGCGAATGGAGAATTGCTGACATTTTGAATCCATGTGTTAGCTGCAACGTGGAGTATTCACATAGCTACACAGTTGCAGGCCAATGCTCATTGTGTGAGAGCATTGGGCATCTGCGGTTTGAGGAAGACGATGCATGTGATTATTGCAGCGGTACAGGGAAATGCCCAAAGTGCAAAGACGAGTCTATAGTAGGCTGGCGAAGGGCAGCATTCCTTTGCCCAAGCGAGTAGTCCGTTTGGATTCTCTACCGCGAGCAAGATAAGATATGGAAGACGAACTAAAGACGGTCGCAATACTGGCATTACAAACTCCCGTTGTCGTCGCGACCCAAGAACAATGGCAACGAACAGCTGAGAAACTCTCATTGCGACTTCAACACCCCGTCGCTCTGGTTTCTTTGATAGGTGAGGCGGTAAACGATGCGACATTCCAATCCGTAGTCGATTGGTATTGCGCCCAGGGCTTCCGACGCTTTGTGGTGATGCCGATCGGACTGGAGCCATTCGACTTGGATGAATTGCATTCTCTGTTCATGTGGATGCAAAGCCTAAAAGACGATGTTCGTGTCCATGTCGCTAGATCATGGACGATTAAGGACTGGTCGGATGCATTTTCCCCCGCGATCGTCGACGCTCTTTCCAAACTCAGTGACAACGGTCCTCCTTCTTTGCAAGGAGACAAAAAAGGCGTTCTGCTTGTTGCCAAGGAAGGCCATTCGGCAACGGGCTCAGGTTTGAATGTCGGTCTGGAATTGGCTGCGTTTGCGTATCACCTGCAGCAAGAAGTCGCAGGAATCGACATCGGATACGCATTTCTAAACGATCAAAAGCCGAGCTTGCCCGATGCTATTTTGCGAATGGACATAAGCCGCGTTAAAGACATTTTGATTTTGCATTGGCGGATGGATTCAATCGAGATCGCAAACTCTATTTGGCAAATAGGGTTACTTCATGAAGTGGAGTTGACTACCGAGCAAGTCGACTTCGCTTGGACCTGGAATCGAATATCGGCGACGCAAGCGACAGCCGCAAGCTTGCTCGAACACTCGAGCTGGCTCCATGTTGCGGTTGGGATTTATCTAGATGCGTTAGCCACACGGTCGATCGAACGTTATTTCGACGCTGAGCAATGGGAACCGGAGAAGTGTGATCTTCGACTCGGACTTTTGGAATTGGAGCGCCGAATGGACGCAATGCTGCCGTCCGAGTACCAAGGGCGAACGGACGAAGTGAATTCGCAATCGATGGGCACAGCGACATTGCCTTCCGATGAGTTTGGCCAGATTCCTTGGGACAAGATCTGGACGAGT
>CANHVO010000086.1 GCA_947463915.1 Planctomycetaceae bacterium | reverse complement strand
GAAATGAACAAGCAAGCTGCACGGCGATAGCCATATGCCATTCATTTTCGATTGGGTTGCTATCGTAGCGAAAGTCGTCAAGACTTTCGGCTGCATTGACGAAACGACCGAAACTCTTGACGAGTTTCGCTACGGAATGCTCGACGTATTGCCTAACAAGGAGTGAGTAAAGCAAAGTCGTCAAGACTTTCGGCTGCATCGACGAAACGACCGAAACTCTTGACGAGTTTCGCTACAGAAAGCTCGACGTGTTGCCTAACAAGGAGCGAGTAAAGCAAGGTCGTCAAGACTTTCGGCTGCATTGACGAAACGACCGAAACTCTTGACGAGTTTCGCTACGGAATGCTCGACGTATTGCCTAACAAGGAGCGAGTAAAGCAAAGTCGTCAAGACTTTCGGCTGCATCGACGAAACGACCGAAACTCTTGACGAGTTTCGCTACAGAAAGCTCGACGTGTTGCCTAAAAAGGAGCGAGTAAAGCAAAGTCGTCAAGACTTTCGGCTGCATCGACGAAACGACCGAAACTCTTGACGAGTTTCGCTACGGAATGCTCGACGTATTGCCTAACAAGGAGCGAGTGGAGCAAAGTCGTCAAGACTTTCGGCTGCATTGACGAAACGACCGAAACTCTTGACGAGTTTCGCTACAGAAAGCTCGACGTGTTGCCTAACAAGGAGCGAGTAAAGCAAGGTCAAAAGACTCGGGGGGTACCCCCAAACACAAACGTCGACGTGCTTAGACAAAAAGCGATTCGATCACATTGCCTTTGCTCAGGCTGAGCGGTCGGCCAATCGGCGTTTGCAGTTCTTTTGCAAAGTCTACGCCAAAGGCGTGCAGCAGGGTCGCGTGCAAGTCTTCAATGCGAACAATGTCTTCAATCCCTTTTAGCGGGTCGTTTCCACGCTCGATAACTTCATGCGTTGTTTGCCCATGAACATGACCCGCTCGAAATGGCCCGCCTGCTAGAAGTGTACTAAAGCCTGTCGGCCAATGGTCTCGACCGTTTGCGATATTGATCGTCGGCGTTCGGCCAAATTCGCCTCCGCACATGACAATCGTTTGATCCAACAAACCTCGAGCGTCGAGTTGCTTGATGAGCGAATGCAACGCAGCGTCCAAGATCTTACATCGACCACTTTGTAGGCTGTAGTTTTCGGCATGCGTATCCCAACCGGATAGTTCTACCTCAACGCAACGTACCCCTTGTTCGATCAATCGGATGGCTGCCAAGCACCCACGGCCAAATGCGTGGTCGCCGAACGAATCGATGACACTTTTGCTTTCCGCCGTGATATCAAATGCTTTGATTTGGTCGCTTGCCATCATGGTGGTCGCACGACCCGTTGACGATTCGTGAAGGGTTTTGTTCTTGTCGAGGTCTCGCAATCGTCCTCTGCGAAACTCCGCTTCTACGACACTTTTCAAATCGACCATACGATTTTCAAATACCTTCTTGTCTGTGTAACTTTTTAGATTGGGCAAAGGGTCCTTGGGATCGCCCGTTTGAAACGAATCGAGAACACTGCCCATGTAGCCACCGCGGGCAGGCCATTGCCCACTGAGAATGGAAACGTGCCGCGGAATTTCAATATTGTCCTCGGTTTGGTGGCAAATGACCGAACCGATGGCCGGGTGAATCAAGGTTGGATCGGGCCTCCAGCCTGTCTTCATGTTGTAGGTAGCTCGTTCATGGTCTCCCTCTTTGGATACCATCGATCGGATCAGGGTTGCGTGATGCATGATCTCTGCCGTCTGCGGCAATGTATCTGCAATGCGAAGACCATCTACGGAGGTTTTGATCGCAGTCGTTTCGCCACCAATTTTCGAATCGGGATGCGGATCAAAAGTTTCGAGCTGGCTTGGACCACCTTGCATCCAGAGAATGATAAGGCTTTTGGCTCGCATCTTTTCGCTATGCTTGGATTCGCTAGCCATCGACAAGCGTTCGGCAATCTTGGTCAACATGCCTTGGCTCAATAGACCGCCTGTCGCCATGGCGCCACCGCGAAGGAAGCGCCTGCGGTGGAAATTCCACCAGGATTCGCAGCCAGGTTCCGAGTCTCGGTTACTTTCAAACGTGCCTGCTAGTGGTTCCATTGGAATTCCGTACTGTTGATGATGGCCCAAAAAATGCTTCCCATGGCTTCGGAACGCGCGGTACCTTGGGTTCCCTTGAGGCGTTCGCAAAACGCGTTCAATTCTGCCCCAGAAGGTTCGCGATTGAGAGTCGAAAGGTAGGCTGTCTTGACGGCTTCTTGGTCATCTCGAACCAAACTCGCGATTCTTGTTGCAGCATTCATGATCGGATTGTGATTGATCCGTTCGCTAACAAACGAGCCATTCATGACGAGTAGACGCTGTGGAATCGTTACCGATTGTTGAGTGAATTCATCGTCTCCTTGATCGCCGTAGGCTTTGGTAAAGTCGTTCACGCCTCCGAACAATTCGAGCCGAGATATTATCGAACTGCTTTCATCGATTGCGATGAGCCGGCACGCCTGGTGGATCGAAGCAGCAACTTGTTCTGGCCGCAATTGAGTCAATGGAAAAATCGCCCAGTGATCTTCGTGTTCTTGCTCGACAGCCTCACTCCCTGTTTCTTTAATCATCCGGGAATCTCGCTGGAACACGTCGGTGCAGACAATGGTTCGTATCAAGCGTTTCAGGTCATGCCCATTCTTCGAAAAGTCCTCCGCCAAAATTTCGAGGCCTGGTGGAAACGGCCCTGATAGTGGGATACTGTCCAGAGGTTCGACAAGGGGTTTTCCGAAGAGAATAGCCCACATTCGGTTTACTGTCGCACGTGCGAACGCTTTGTTCTTCGGGTGAGTTACCCAAACGCTCAGCTTATGTCGCGAATCGCCTGTCTCGGGCATCAACTCCCGGAGATAAGGTACGGTCGGTGAAACCGCGCTCTCATTCTCCTCATTGAGATACTTGATTCGGTAATCCGGCGCCGAGTTGTGAAGTCCAACGAACGGGTTGTCCATTTTGGTTCCAGAAAAAAAGGCCGCCAATTGGTGGAAGTCTGCTTGTTCCCCTGTTCGGCTACCAACCGCAGTTGATGGCGTTCCCATCGACTCAGCACCGTGGTCATCGTTTTCGTTCAATGCGTCCGTGAAGTTGACTTTGCCCAAGTAGTCGTGATGGCACTGCAAGCAATCGATCCGCTGCGCCAGAAAAGCTCGTGAAGTTCGACCGGCCAAGCGAATCGCATCAGGCTTTTTATTGTCGTTTTCGTCCATCGTTGCGGTGAGGAAGTTGACCTGAGGAGCGTCAGTCCAAGACCCCTTTGCCTCGATCAATTCTCGCACGATCACATCGTAGGGCGTCCCTTTTTCAAAGTTGTCCGCCAACCAATCGACGTATTTGCGTCGTCTGAAAATAAGGAACGGACCATTGTTTGTTCCAACGGTTGCTCGTGTCCATCGTTCTGCTAAATAGTCAGAGGATCGCCGATCCTTGAGCAAGTATTCGGTCCACCATACCGCCCGTTTATCCTCAGGCAATTGCTCTACGACTCGCATCTCCTCGAGGGAAAGTCCATTCCCGATCAATGCAAGACTAATCCTGCGCGTTAGCGTATGCCAATCTGCAGTATTGGCCTTCTCTAACTTGTGGTCAGCGATGTTCGCGTCGATTGCCTTATCCACTTGCCGTGCGACCGCGTGGATCGACGCGTCGAAACTGGATGCGATTGTCTCTGGAGCATGAAGCAATTTGGCGCGTGGTGAAGTAGCCCAGGCAATTGCGGCTAGAATTGAAATCCCAATGGAAAGGAGAAGCAAACGTTTCTTCCATCTCGATTCAAGTTTTGGAGCACGCGAGACGGAGTCGCTTCCCGCAGCGTCGCTTCCTGCAGCGTCACTTGCCGCAGAGTTTGAATCTCCTGAATTCAAAACGGGGGGCATGACCGGCGGAATCCGATCCAAAAATGGCGGCACATGGTTTTCGCTCATATCGAACTAACTCACTCTCAACAAATGTGCCCAACTGTGACAACGTAGTGCGTACCACAATGTGCCAACCCAGGGATGATCTTCGTAGCGAAACGCGTCAGGAGTGTCGGAACCGCTGAAAGCAACCGAAAGTCTTGACGACTTTCGCTACTCAAACGTCTGTCGTAATAGGTATTTTGGAACCGGCCGCTTGCCAAAGTGCTGCCCGAACTGGATCTATTCGTACGTATCCGTCAGGGCTTGGACTAAATCTTCGCGAATGGAGCCTTTTCCAACAGATTTATCGAACCATTCCTTGACTCGTTTCGCAAACAGATCGTTTTTGGCAGGCGACAGGGAAAAATAGACTGCTCGCGCGGCGACGTCGGTCGGTTCCGAATTGCTCAGCGCCAAATCTGCCATGGCGTTGGCAATTCCAGGTGGCAAACGGTCCCAAGCGTACTTGACGTTATTTCCGTCTTTGCGAACGATCAACTCATTTTCTTTGACTTCGACGATGCTGTAGGTCATTTTGCCAAAGGTAAACGATTCAGCACCCTTCATTTTGGTTTTTGCTTCCTGCATGGCCTTGATGAAAATTTCATAGAGCTGACCTAGCTGGTCAAGCCTCGCTCTTTTCGCCGACATTTCCTCGCTGACTGAGAGCGGTAACGCTAGCTCAATTTGCTGATGGAAGGTTTTGAAATCCGCCTTCTCGACCGCTTCGCGGGCTTTCTTCATAACGGCTACCCATTCCATCCTTGAAGCAGCCGACGGCATCGCATCCATCGGTTTTTCAGGAACCGGATTTATGGGCGTCTCAGGTTTCATCGAGGGTGCGGCAGTTGGCTCTGGCGAGTCGGCTGGTTTTGGTGAGTCCGCTGGCTTCATCGACTCCGCAGGCTTCATCGGCTCAGGAGCGGGCGCTATGCCGGCAGGATTCATCGGTGCTTCGCTGAGAGGGGAGGCCATGGAAATTCCCATACCAGGTTCCATGGACGATTCCTCCTTGGATAGGGTCGGCAGAACGAAGGTTGACTCGCTGGAATTTCCTTTCGGTGCATTTTTGCCACCAATCGTCTTTGGTGTCGTCGTCTTTGGCGCCGTTTCTTTTGTTATTGCCAGACCTGGGGCTTTGGCGCTTTCGATCGCATTGGCTTCGTTCTGCTGCGCGAGCTGTTGCCGATTCCGAACAAACATGAAACCGGCAAAGCCCAA
Organism: Planctomycetaceae bacterium; assembly: GCA_947463915.1. Lineage (GTDB taxonomy): Bacteria > Planctomycetota > Planctomycetia > Pirellulales > Pirellulaceae > JBKCUI01. Next base: position 16,335 of record CANHVO010000086.1, on the reverse strand, counting down.
GAAGCCCAATGCAAAAATCAAGAAGGCGGCCAGGTAAAGACTCTGTTTTCGCTGCCGACTTCGCTTGAGTCGCTCGATCCTTGTCGCGGCGGACTCCGCTGACGCTGGCTGCGCCGCGGGAACCATTCGTTGAGGCAAAATAGGAAGCGTTGCGACCGCCAAGCTCGGATGTACCGACGCCGGTTCGTTGAGAATTTGTATTTGTCGGCTCAGTTCATCCCAACGTTCTTCAATGCTCCCAAAAGACAACGCAGGTGGCTGAGTTTCCATGCCATCCAAACACTGACTGGGATCAAAAGGCGCGTAGGGATCGGATTCTGGCAAAAAGGCTTTGCTCGGTGCGAAACTACTAGCAGCTAAAGTACCGTCGTATTCCTTCTTCTTAACCTCGTCCAGCAAAACCGATTGCGCTTGCTTGATCAATTTGGCAACATGCTGTGCTGATTCAGGATCGCTTGATTTGTCCGAGCTGTTCCAAGCGGCGATGGCGCTCTTCAAAGCTTGCTTGATTTCGATCGCCGATGCCTTTGGGCTGAGTCCAATCAGGGTGTAATGATTCAGTTGTGCGTCCGTCGTGCAAACACCCAAATGCTTTTTGATTGCGGCTAATTCATTCATGGTGAACTCGATGCTTTAAGCGAACGGACTGTCAGGTTCGGTACCGTTTTCCAAAGTGCGACCGACCTTGAGAACCCTGATAAAGAAAATCTGCATCAAACCAACAATCATGGTTAAAAGCAAAGGCGATGAATAGCAGAAGAGGAGGAAATACAAATGCGTACTTCGATCGGGCTTGTCTGCTTTGACCGTTTGCGCAACCCCGAAAAAGTCATTCACCGTATTGGCGATGGCAGGGACATGAGCTGCCATCATGAGAAGAAACGAAAAAGCGGCGCAGACCACCAACGAAAAAAGCAGCATCCACAAGCTGAGCGTTGGACGCGCCGAGGCTGTTTCCGCAAAGGGACTAAATTCGTTGGCCTTCTGGGACATGCTTGGTGACCGGAAAAACGAGACTGAGTGTCGAACAGCTCAACCGAGTCGAGCCATCTAAATTATAGCCCCAGCTAGCTCCTCAGTGAGGGCGGCTCTCGTCATTTCGCGGAAAAGAAAGGGGCGATCAATGTCTAAGCGTTCGCAGTCAGTCTCCTGAAATCAACGGATTTAGACACCTCCCGCTGGGAGGGGCGAGCGTTGCGAGGGGAGGGTGACGCTGAGGGGGGCAATCCGCTCACGCAAACCCTTTGCAGCATCTTGCTCTTCTAAAGAAAGGCTTTTGCGTAGCGAAAGTGGTCAAGACTTTCAGCGGCATCAGCTAAACGACCGAAACTCTTGACGAGTTTCGCTACAAAATGCTTCTTCGCTACAAAATGCTTCAATGTATTGTCGAAGCGTAAAGCTCAGCGTTGTCGAAGCGAAAAGTTCAGCGTCCTACTAGAGGATTCGGTCAGCGGATCCGTTGGTCGCAAGATCCTGGTAAGGAGTCATGTCCAAACCATCGATGAAGCTGGTCAGCGACTTGCTGCGTTGTGGATGCTGCAATTTCTTGACCGCTTTGCTTTCAATTTGACGAACGCGTTCGCGGGTCACTTGGAAAATCTTGCCCACTTCTTCTAGTGTGTAAGCGTATCCGTCAGCCAAGCCGTATCGCAATTTGAGGATCTCGCGTTCACGGTAGTTCAATGTCTGCATCGCTTCGTTGATCTGTAGCTTCAGGGTCGCTTGATTGGTTTCATACAACGGATCATCATCGCGGTAGTCTTCGAGAAACTCGCCGAAGAAGCTATCTTCGTGGTCACCTACTGGCTGATCGAGCGAAAGTGGCTGACGAGCCATTTTCAAAACAACACGTGCATCGTCGAGTGAAAGACCTGCTCGCTCAGCGGTTTCTTCCACCGATGGTTCGCGGCCCAATTCTTGTGTCAGGTCTCGGGTGACTTGACGAACTTTGCTCATCGTATCGATCATGTGGACTGGAACTCGGATGGTTCGGCTTTGATCGGCAATGGCTCGTGTGATGGCTTGGCGAATCCACCAAGTTGCGTAAGTCGAGAACTTAAATCCTCGCTCGTACTCAAACTTATCCACGGCTCGCATCAAACCGGTGTTACCTTCTTGAATCAAATCCAAAAAGCTCAAGCCGCGATTGCGATACTTCTTGGCGATCGAGACCACCAATCGCAAGTTGCCAGCGGACAAATCGCGTTTGGCTGCGTCATATTGAATTCGGTACGCATGAACTTTTTCACAACGGCGAGCCAAAGTCTTCGGTGTTTCGTAGGTGATTCGCATCAAATAATACAATTCTGCACGCAACTTAGCGACGGGCGTTCCATCGGAAAAACCTGTTGGAAGGGCTGCTTCGATTCGATTTCGCAAGACTACCATTTGACTTTGGATGGTTCGCAACTTTTGGAAGATCGGTTCCAAGCGATTCGTTCGAAGGTTCATTTCTTCGATGAGGCGAACAGCCTTATTGCGTCGGCAAACCAATCGCTTCCAAGCCAATCGGCGTTCGGTCATCGACAAGCTCTTGTTGATTGCGGCGAAGTAATCGCCGTGGTTTCGCAAAAGCAAATGACGGAGAGTTTTGATGTTGGGACCGATGCGTCGCATGATCGCTACTTTTTCCGAAGCGTTGGTAACGCTGACTTCGATGGTTCGGTCGAGTCGCAATTTGCTATCGCGAACTTGCTCAAGCAACTTGGTCGCCCCTTGGAGCATGAAATCGCTAGCCAGCATCCAATTGCGGTAGTCGGTTCGGGTCAATTCTATTCGCTTGGCGGCACTGACTTCTTCTTGGCGAGTCAACAATGGAATCTCTCCCATTTGCATCAGATACATGCGGACTGGGTCTTCCGTGGCATCGATGGATTCGCTGCCATCCTCACCTCGAAAATCATCGCCAGACTCGTCCTCGAGCATGCTTTCTTCATCGACCGAGTGATCGTCGTCGGCATCTTCCTCTTCTTCTTCTTCGAACCCAAAACCTTCGAGCTCAACACCCAAGCTGTCTCGCTCTTCGCTAAAATAAGCGGCTCCAGATTTTCGGCCTGCGGATTTGTTGGATCGAGAGTTAAAGCTTTTGGTCATGGCTGGGTGCAAATCTCGTTAGAGTGAACAAGGGTCAGATGCGTTTGTTTTGCATCAAGTTCCGTTTGATGAAATATTTAGATTGCATTCCGTGTACCAACTGATTAACGAAAGGTGCGAGTATACGTTTGACCCTGTAAATTCGTTGCTGCGATGAAAAAATCGACGGGTTCGTCGTTTTTTCAAGGTTGCGGGAAATCAACATTTCCAACGATTTCGAGGTTGAAAAATCGAAACATGTTTCCAAAACGCCCCCTTCTTTCGACCTGGCAAAGCCAAAACGGCTGGAAATTCTCGCGATGGCTGCGAAATCGCGGTTACCGGCTTGGGGCTAGATATCCCATGGTGGCGGTTCTGGGCATTGCACTTGCCGCCATCGCTGCTCAGAATGCATTCGGGAACATCTGGTGCAACGTTTTGTTTTTGAGCGTGGTCCTTTCGGCCTCCCTCGCATTATTGCAATACTGGCGCCGACCGCAAAATCCCAAGGTCTGGCCACAACTCACCATCGCTCTAGGGATGGCCTTTTTCTTTAGTTTCTATCATTCGCTGTCGCAGCAAGAAGCCTCATGGTGGCTAGACAGTTGGGAACGAAGCAACCAAGAATTTTTAAAGACCAATCGCCTCGCACAGGTCACATGGAATCCGATTGCCTGCCGTGGGATCATCGACTCTCCCGTTCGTTATCGGAAGTCGACTTTGCCGAATCGGTCCGAAGAAACGGAATCGGTAGATTGGCAAACAATCACAACGGTTCGCGTTTTCGAAATTCGATCCGATGGCGATTGGAAACCCAAGTCTCTGCTGATGCCTCTCAGTATTGACGGTCAGGTGAGTAGCCTTTTGCCTGGCGATCGAGTTGAACTCTATGGGCAATGGCGTCTTCCCAGCAAACCATCGAATCCAGGCCAATTTGATCAAGCTCGCCGATATGCGGAACTAGGGTACGCCGCGCAAGCTCGCGCGGATTCAGAGGGCCAAATCAAAAAACTCGAAGGCCCAACGCAACTTCGACTGGATCGTTATTTGGCAATGGTTTCGGCTGTTGCTCTTCGCTCGATCCAACGCCATGTCGTTCTTGGACAAGCGGAATTAACGGCCGCGTTGGTCTTGGGCCAACGCGAACAAGCGGAGTGGCGATTGCAGGAAGAACTGCTTGCAACCGGCACCATCCACATGCTTTCCATCTCCGGCATGCACATTGAGATGGTCGCTCTGTCCCTGCTGCTGCTCGGCATGTTGCTCAGATTGCCTCGCAAGCCCTTGCTGGTTGGAATCTGCGTGATCGTCATTGCCTATGGCTTGTTGTGCGGCGCCAACCCACCGGTTGCTCGAGCAACCATTATGTTGACTGGCCTCTGCGTGGCTCGATTAATGGGTTGGAACTTTTTGAGTCTGAACTTTTTGGCGTTCGCCGGCGTCGTCTTGGTCTTGTCCAGAACGACCATTGTCTTTGAAACAGGAACGCAACTCTCTTTCATGGCCGTTGCAGTCCTCATTCTCTCAACCAAAACTGCGGGGCCTGGATTGACACCGCTAGAACGGCTGATCGCGTCGAAATCCAGCCGCATTGTCAAGAACATGCAACGTACACGAGCCTGGGCCTTTGAAATGCTTCGCACAAGCTTTTGGGTCTGGTTCATCACCGCTCCTTTGGTTTGGTCCGCATTTCACGTAGTCAGCCCAATTGCGATTGCTCTCAACTTGCTCCTATGGTTGCCGATGCTTTTGGCTTTGATGGCAGGACTGGGGCTCATCGCATTTGGTTGGCTACCCATGCTTGGCATGCCCTTGGGATTCCTCTGCGGTGTCTCGCTCTGGTTCGTCGAGGTTTTCGTCGGTTGGGGCGAACAGATTCCATTGGGGCACTTTTGGATGCGTTCGCCGCCCGCTTGGTGGCTTTACGGTTTTTATGCTTTAGGAATCATTACGACCGTTTGGTCCGGCGTAAAAAAGAAAACGAGTCGCCGTCGCCTGCGATTTGTACTTGGCACCTGGTTCTTATTCGGGCTGGCTATCAATCCCATGTTCGACCTTTGGCATCGAATCACCACCGGCGAGCATGGCAAACTATGCGTGACATTTATTGATGTTGGGCACGGAACGAGCATCCTCATCGAGACGCCGGACCACGAAGCCTGGATGTACGACGCAGGCAGACTCGGTGACCACCAACGGAGCTACCAAGTCATCGTGGATGCTTTGTGGGCCATGAAGCAGTCTCGGCTAGATGGACTCATTCTTTCGCACGCGGACTCCGATCATTACAACGGAATCGACGGCTTGACCAAGCGATTTCAAGTGAAGCGTCTCTGTTCAACTAGCCAAGTCTATTTGCATTCAAGTCCGCTTCTGCAACAAATCCTAAAGTCATCCGCCCGCCGTGGTGTGGATCATGTGACTTGGAAGAAAGGGACGGATTGGCAAGGTGATGGATGGAACTTGCTCGCCTTGCATCCACCAGAACAGGGCGTAAAGGGAACAGACAACGCGAATAGCTTATCCATCCTGATTGAGTTTGCCGGCAGACGTATCTTGCTGCCAGGTGACTTGGAACCACCCGGAATGCAAATGCTCGTTTCTCAAACCCCAACGGCCGTCGATGTCTTGATGGCACCGCACCATGGATCGCTTCATTCAAAATCCGATGCGCTACTAAAATGGTGCAACCCTGCTACGGTGGTCATCAGCGGCTCCACTCGCGCGGTTTCGCCTCGCGTGCTCGATGCGTTCGCCGACGAACAGCGAGAAGTATTCGTAACCGCTCGCGATCATGCCATTCGCATTGAAATCAGCAAGGATGGGGCAATCCAAAAGAAACACTGGAAGTCCGACCATTGGGAGGAGCTTTAAGCATGTCGCTTTGTCCGGCTCGGGCTTGTCCGACCGGACACCGCTTTGGTGTTCTAATGGGCCACGTGATGAAAATGACACCCGGAATGGTCGGGCGGCGTGAATCTAGAACCACAAAGCTGCGGACGGAGGGGTACGCCCGAATGGCGTTGAGTTAAGCCTGCCTTCGTAGAGGAAGTTGTAAAACTTCCTGGAGTTTGAGGCACTGGAGGAACTCTTACGAGATTTCACTACTTGCTATTTCAACGCCATTCGGGGCAAGCCCCATCCGTCCTGAAATGCTTCGACGCGTTGCCCTTTAGAGGAGAGGGGGGGACTTTGTTTTGATCGCCACTGCTCCGCATTTAAACCAGCTACATTACCTTGTTATTCTGTCGCCGTCTTCAAACCAGCCAATGCAGCGGTGATTCGATCTGCAACTTTGGAGTAGGGCGAGCCTGTTCCACCATGCATGGCTTCATCAAGTGCTCCAAAACACTCAAACAGTTCAGCGACCGATTTCTTGACCACTTCCTTCTTTTCATCGGACAGGTCTTTTGCAAGTTCTGGAACGCATTCCAACAAATGACCGACATCATGCAAGGAATGATGCGCATCATCAGGCTTGTTCGACGTAAATGCCTTGTTGATCGTATCCGCATGTTCCGTGAGCTGCTTTAGCGCGTCAGGCAACGTTTTCGGACCTTCTTCTTGTTTCAATGCCGTTCTGCCTGTTGATTTCGAATTTTGCTCCTTCGGCGTGCAACCGAGCAAACAAATTCCAATCCCAATAACACAAAACGCAAATTTCAGTTTCATCATTGCCACTCGTAATAATCGGAACGTACAAATAGGTTGTCTAATGCAATAATGTCAGTGTTAACCGGCTTTCCCTTTAAGTCAAGACGCCCGGGCCACTGGGTGAGCCCGTAAAAAATGACGCATTCTGCGAGCGCAGTTCACATAGGTACTGGAAAACGCATTCCGAAAACAGCATATTGGGACGGATCGAATCTTTGCCAGCAATTCACGGGAAATACCATGCCATTTCAGTTTGCTTTTTTGAAGCGTTCCAATCGGCTGATTTCATTTTTGTTTTGGCTGAGCTGCATGCAGCTAACCATTCCCGGTGCGCCGTCAACCGTCCTGGCCCAAGAGTCGATCAGTTCTGAAAGCACGATTCGGCTTCGCTACCGGAAGAGCGAGTACATGATTCCGATGCGCGATGGGACGAAATTGCACACTGCTGTGTTCAGCCCTACTGACACGACGCGAACGTATCCGTTTCTGATCAAACGAACACCTTATTCTTGCGCTCCCTACGGCCCGGATGCTTACCCAAGCTCACTTGGGCCGAGCGAGTATTTCATGAAGGCAGGTTACATCTTTGTCAACCAGGATGTGCGAGGGCGTTTCCTGTCCGAAGGCACATTCCAGCAGGTGACTCCCCACATCGCAAACAAATCATCCCTCAATGACTGCGACGAAAGTTCGGACGCTTACGATACGATCGAATGGTTGCTGAAGAATGTCGCTAATCATAACGGCAAGGCAGGGATGTTCGGCATCTCGTACCCTGGTTTTTATGCTTCAGCTGGAATGATCGACGCACATCCGGCCTTGCAAGCCGTGTCGCCTCAAGCGCCGGTCGGTGATTGGTACTTTGATGACTTCCTGCACAATGGCGCCTTCTTTTTGGCCCATGCGTATCGATGGCTCAATAACAATGCGCACGAGCGGACCGGACCTACAACGGAAAGACCAACGCCTGAAGTATTGCCCTCGATCGACGGCTATCAATTGTTTCTCGAAGCGAACACGATCGAGGAAATCAACCGTCGGCATCTCAAGGGAAAAGTCCCCTTTTGGTCTGACATGATGGCACACCCTAACCGCGATGAGTTTTGGAAAAAGCGAGAGATTTTACCCCATCTCAAGAAAGTGGCTCCGGCAGTCATGGTTGTCGGAGGTTGGTTCGATGCAGAAGATCTGTACGGTACCTTCAAGACGTATCAAGAGATCGAAAGGCTAAACCCAAAAGCAAACAACGTTCTGGTCGTGGGGCCTTGGATTCATGGAGGGTGGGCTTCAGGTGATGGCGACAAGCTCGGCGCTGTTTCGTTCGCATCCAAAACGGCTGCGTTTTACCGCGCGGAGATCGAGTTTCCGTTCTTTGAAAAGTACTTGAAAGGGGCGACGCATTCCGCACCCGCGGAAGCCACCGTGTTCGAAACAGGCTCCAATACTTGGCGAACCTTCGAGCAATGGCCACCCAAAAATTCGACCGCGAAAACTCTCTACGCTGGAGCTGGTGGGGAATTGACGGATGAGTTACCTAGCCAAACAAGCAACGACGCTTACGACGAGTTTGTCAGTGACCCAGCGAAACCCGTTCCCTACACGGAAGCAATCACTCCTCGGATGACCGTCGAGTACATGGTGGAGGATCAGCGATTTGCAGCCCGCCGTCCAGATGTTGTCGTATATCAGACCAGGCCGCTAACAGCCGACTTGATAATTGCCGGACCACTTGATGTCGACTTGTGGGTGACGACGACTGGTACCGACGCGGATTTCATCGTCAAGCTAATCGATGTACTTCCGGACGGAACGAATCAGGCAACCTTGCCGAACTATCAAATGATGGTTCGAAGCGAAGTTATTCGAGGTCGATTTCGAGAGTCCTTTGAGCATCCAACTCCATTCCAACCGAATGTACCCACGAAAGTACATCTGGAGCTACTGGATGTTCTCCATCGCTTCAAAAAAGGAAATCGGCTCATGATTCAAGTGCAAAGCACGTGGTTTCCGCTTGTAGATCGCAATCCCCAGAAATTTGTAGACAACATCTACCTAGCAAAGCCAGAAGATTTTCAGAAGTCCACCCATCGAATTCTTCGATCGGGAAAGAATGCGACAAGCCTACGATTTAACACACTGCCCTAAGAGGCCGTCTCACTTTTGAACCCAACAAAACGCTTAGAGGAATTGGGAGGGCGAGGCTCCTGCCGAGCCATTTACGCATCAAGCTCGGTAGGAGCCTCGCCCTCCCGTCGAAAGAAAGCGATTCGAAAAAGAAAGTGAGACGGCCTCCTAATGCACGCTTGAGGCGGATTTACCTCGCACGAGTTACTTAGCACGAATCGCAGGATAGTGAATTGATCAATTTAGTTACCAGTTCCCTTGGCCCACGAGTGGTCAGAAATGATAATTTGGTTTGCCGAGGTAGATTCTTTTGTCATAAACACTCAAAATTCAACATGCTTTTTCCTTTTGCGTTAGAATCTCGGCAAAGGCGTTTTTGGTGACCAAAATGAATTTTAGCGGCTGGTTTGTAGCCGGTATTCGGTCCGAGCCAAGGTGGGCCGCCAAAACAAATTCAACATGACGCTGCATCAACGCGCGAAATCCATATTGCTTGCAAGGAACGGAGACGGGATTCAACATCTCGAAAATCTCTCCGTAGACGCATTGATGCAACTGCGTTCCGAACACCAACTCCAACGTATCGAATTGGAATTAGTGTACGACGAGCTCCGACGAGCAAGATCCGAATGCGATGATTTGCGACAAGGCAATAAAGGAATTGAGCGGGATACCGCCGCCAAGCTTCACAAAAGCTTACTTTTGAAGATTGCGAGTGGAGAGTCACTAGAGGATACGCTCAATGCGTTGTCGTTGGCTATCGAAACGCACTTCGGCGATTTGCTCTGCTCTGTCCTTCTCGCTGAAGAGGACGGAAAAGGCTTGAAGTATGGGGCCGGGCCAAGTTTGCCCGAGGCTTTTCGGGCGGGAACAAAAAATGTCCCCATTCGCGATTTCAGCGGTTCCTGTGGCACGGCTGCGTTTCGACGAGAACTCGTCGTGGTGGAGGACATTCGTCTCGATCCGCTTTGGATCGATTTTCGTGATGTGGCGATGGCCGCTGCGTTGGTTGCTTGTTGGTCCATACCGATCGTGCGCGCGAACGGTCAATTGCTTGGTACCTTTGCGATCTACAAGAGAGAGCCAGCCCGGCCCTCGCTTGAGCATCTTCAATTCTTAGAATTGGCCACTCAGATCGTTATTATTGCCATCAATAAAGAGTGTCAGGACAAAACTCTGAGGGACAGAAAGCGGGAGTTGCGCTTGATTGCGGATGCTGTTCCAGGGCCGATTGGGCGCTTGGACTCAAGCTTTCGATTCTTGTTCGTCAACAAGTTTTTTACCAATCTCACGGGCAAACCTCAGGAATTGCTAATTGGGCAGCATATGTCCGATGTTCTCGGGAAGCCTTTTTATGAGAAACTGAAACCTTTTGCGAATCGCGCTGTAAACGGCGAGGCGGTTTGTTTTGAGCTTCAGCACTCCGATTCGCAATCGGAACAGAGCACGTTGCTCATCCACTTGATTCCAGAATTGGACCGTGAGCAGAGGGTGGTCGGATTCTTTATTGTCGGGTCGGACACCACGGAATTCCGAAAAGTGCAAGCGGAGCGTGAAGAAGTGTTAGTCCGTTTGGGAAAGATAGCCAAGGAAGTGCCGGGGATTGTCTTTCAGTTTCGACTGCGTCCCGACGGAACCTCATGTCTGCCCTATGCGAGTGAAGGAATTGAGGAACTCTACTCCATTGCACCCCAGGACCTTCAGAAAGACGCGACGCAACTATTTGCGATGCATCATCCAGGTGACCAAGCCAAAATGGATGACTCAATTCGCAAATCTGCGAGGGAGCTGTCCCCCTGGAAACAGGAATTTCGACTGTTCACCAAAGACGGTAGAACGCGATGGATTTCAGGCAATTCCATCCCGGAACGAGAGCCCGACGGCTCGACATTATGGCACGGATTTCTAGCCGACGTCACGGATCGAAAGGAAGCCGAGGCCGTACACGAAGCGTTGCAGTCGCAGTTGCGTGATTCCCAAAAACTGGAAGCCGTTGGAACCCTTGCAGGCGGAATCGCGCATGACTTCAACAATATCCTTGCGATTATCCTCAGCAATACAGAGCTGTCGCAACTAAAGATCGCTGGTGCGTCATTCCAAGGTGTGCACAACCACTTGGAGGAAATCAGGAAAGCAGGCGTTCGGGCGAAATGCCTTGTGAACCAGATCATATCATTTAGTCGACGGCAGCAAACGAATCTCAAGCCGACACAACTAGCATTGGTTGTTGAAGAGTCTGTGCGTCTTCTTCGAGCATTGTTTCCTGCTCGGGTTTCTATTCAAGTGAATCAAGCCGATGACGTACCGCTCATCCTCGCTGATGCAACGCTGATAGAGCAAGTCATTATCAATCTTGCAACCAATTCGATGCAGGCGATGCACGGAAGAGCTGGCCAAATCGACATCACGCTTGAAAGTGTGGAGATAGGGGCTGGAAAACAAGACCAAGCCGAAACGAACCAACAAAGCCAAACCAACCGATGGGTCGGCATCACAGTGGCGGACAACGGTTGCGGCATGGATGCTGCGGTCCAGGCTCGAATCTTTGAGCCTTTCTTTACAACCAAAAAGGTGGGAGAGGGAACAGGGCTTGGATTGTCCGTCGTTCACGGAATAGTAACTTCGCACGGCGGCATTATTTCGGTGGAAAGCAAACCAGGTCAGGGGGCAACTTTCACGATTTGTTTGCCTGCAATTTCTTCTCAACCAGAGAGTGCGCTAACCGCTCCTGAGGTCGCTGCCGAAATCAACTTTACGGAAGCAGAGGCGAAACAAACACCTAGACCACATGTCTTGATCGTTGATGATGATGAGCCAGTGCTCACGTCATTCAAGTTCTTGTTAGAGCATCTCGGCTACCTCGTGAGCGACTACACCAGTTCAGGCGAGGCCTTTGAGGCATTCTGCGTCGATCCATCCGAATTTGAACTCGTACTCATCGACTACAATATGCCAGGCATGTCCGGGATCGAAATGGCACGCAAACTTCGTTCCATACGAGGGGACGTGCCAATTGCAATAACTTCTGGTTACATCGATTCGGACCTTCGTTCGCAGGCAACCGCCGTCGGAGTTCAAGACATCATCTCGAAACCCTGCGAAATTGCAGACCTAAGAGCGATTGTCAGCCGACTACTCGCCTAGCACGACGCGCAAGCTAGTGAATGAACTCGTTCCCCGGCTCCGCCTGGGAATGCAATGCATCGGAGACTCCCGCCTCCTGAGTCTCAATAACGTGAGGCGGAGCCTCGAAAGCATCGCGTTCCATGGCAGAGCCCTGGAACGAGCGAGACTCAACCACCCACTTCACTAGCTTGCGAGTCGTGCTAGGCGCATTGGAACCCGTTGCTCGCTTAATAGCGATCCTCGTCGTCGTCGCTATCTTCCTCATCGTCTTCCTCGTCGGCAAGCGAATCGTTCTCTGGGAATCTAGGGCCTTGGAATGCAATGCCTGGTCGATCGTGTAACGACTCATCCGAGCTATCAATATCAATGAGCGTACATTCCAACGGATAGCACTTGGCTTGCCATTGCAACGCAACTTCCTCCGCTTCTGCAACATTGCGAGCAAGCACGCCCCACTGTGCAATATAAGTCAACCACTCTGTCTGATCTGGCAGGCATCCCGCCGACTCCGACCATGCGGAATCGAGAGGCTGAGAGACATAGCACTGATACAAGTAAAGGTCGCAAGGTTTTTCATCCGCTCGAACGAGTTCGAAGTAACTTTCGGTCGCGATGCCGGCCACCAACATTTTGTGCTCAACCTCCAACTGCAACGCGCGCTCGTCAGGGCACATCTTGGCAGCGGTGATAAGACGTTCGAAGGCTCCCGAGACGCCGCTTAAAGTCAAATCATTGATTTGGGCGAGCGGCCTCGAAAGGGCAAGCCGAACAAATTTAGCAGCTTCGCTCGATTGCCCAAGTTGGGCATGAGCTGCAGCTCGAACCGAATCGATATGCAACCCTTTCGATTCGAATAAAAGTACCTCTCGATCGATCGCCTCAATCGCTTCCTGAGGACGCTTTAACTCAAGCAGACCAGAGCTCAAGTAATAATTGGTCCATGGGCCAGGGGCATGACGCTCATGAAGCTTCTGCAAAAAACTGACTTGCAACTCGTGCTGCGTCAAGGCGTGAGCCTTGAGCGCTGCTTCAAACAGCAATTCGCCCGAATCCCCACCTTCACGTATGCAAAGATCGAGAACGTACAGTGCGTCCTGCAGTCGGTCCGTTTCGGAATAAATTCTCGAAAGGGCCAACGCGGCATCATCCCGCGTGCGGTCCAACTTAAAGGCCCGAGCGTAACAACGTTCCGCTTCGCTGGCGTTCCCAATGTACTCAAATACCTCGGCGGCTCGGAAATTGTTATTCACTCCGGTTGCCTCCATCTGCAACGATTTTCGTATCAACTGCTCCAATCGTTCATTGCTGATCGATGTCGGAGGAAGGTCTTTCTCGTTGGCTGGTTCGTCGTCGAAGTCATCGAGATCGTCCAGGTCATCGACGTCGTTAAAGACCGGATGCTTCGAATCGAAATTCAACTCGGCAGTCAATCGATCGAGCATGCTGATCGTCATACCGAGCCGACCAAGAAGTGAAATCAAATAAGCAACTTCCTGGTTCGACGACACGAGTGTGTTCGCCCATTTCCAAACCGCTGCTCGATCACAATCGGGGGTGATCAAAAAGTTCATCAGATACATAGCCCGTCCAATATCCTCAGGATGAGAAAAATCCTTGACTGGCCGGTCCAATAGTTCTTGTCGAAAAACGGTGACATCGACTTTCGAAAGCGAATCTTTCTCAGCTGCTTTGCCTGCATTGTGCATGCGCTCCGTCAAATCATCCATCCAAGGACCGAGCGGCGTCGGTTCTTTGGTTTCCGATTCGGTTTCATCGGGTTTCGTTTCACTCGGCGGCTTTACCTCCATGTCTGTCGCAACATTGGAGGGCTCAGGTTGCGGAAGCGTGCTCGGAGCTCGCGTGTTCTTGATCACGGTGCCCAGCGGCGTGATCTCGACCGAATCGTCGAGGATTTGATGGAGCCGTCGGATCGACTGCCAATCATTGGCTTTGGTAGCAACCTCCTCAAATTGGATGCTCAATCGCTTTGCCTTGGTCATGTCCCCTCGCAAGCGATACAGGGCAACGAGCCGGATTCCCGACTCGAGCCATTTCGTGATCGCTTTACCCTGCTTGAGACTCTTATTCCAGGATACGAGCAGCTTTTCCGCTTGTTCCCATTCCTGATTCATTGCGTGGCCAATGGCAGTGAGCAAGTCGACATCCAAATCGTACTCAGGGCATTCACCTCGTGGAGGTAGCCCCGAAAGCAATCCGTGGGTCCGCTCGTTCATGGGGCGGCTTTCAATGAGGTCCAGCGCATGTCGTTCCAACATCACTGCGACTTGCGCACCGAGTGGATCATTGACACTCTTGGCGAGTGCCAATTCCGCCGCTTGCTCAAGCTTGGATCGCGCCGATTCATGCTGACCCTCAAAAATATCCATCGTCGCCAAACGAAGCATCGCAAGCCATCGGCGGTCGCCACGTTCTGGAAAATCGTTTTCCTGATTGAGTACCTGCTTGCAGTGATACCGTGCCAACTCGTAGTCATCCGCAGCGGTATGCGTATCACAAGCGTACTCGCGGAAGCATTGAATGCACGATAGTTTACCAATGCGGTGACACACTTCGATGCCACCGGTCAAGCATTCTTGCATGCCTTCCGAATTGTAGCCGTCTAACGCTCCTGTCGCCTCCGCCAAAACCTCATAAGCGCAAGCCCCCATCGAGTAGATCATGTTCTCGTATTGATCGAGATCGAGAGAAGGCTCAATTTTGCGAGCCTGCTCCTCATCCTCAAAAATGGCGATCAACTCGACTGCTCGTTCGCGAACGGTTTCGAACTGAAGCAGTCGTTGAGACAATGTCATCTGAAAGAAAGTGCCAAAAACATAGAATCCAAGGTGCCCCTCGGAACGAGCTCGCGATCGAAGCTCGCCATAAAGCTTATAAGCAGAAAGACAGAAAGCGGACTCCATCAAATCGCCCGCTGCGTCATTGATCCCCGAAAGCTCTTTTTCAATCGAATCTTGTTTGGTTTTGTTTTTTTTCGCCACGCAATCGGCCTTTCAAGAGTTTCGTACTTAAGCGAGCGGTCGTGTGGGGGAGCCCAGAATCCAGTTCAGTAGCTCGCGCGTCGTGCTAGGTCGTAGCTTAGGAGAATCATCTAGCATCAAATAGTATCTCTCATTGAACCATCCGGATTGGCTTGCCAGATTATTCCTGTCTCCAACTCCATGGCTGTCAGCCATCTGCCACCGTAACAGTAGGTGTCGATGCAAGTCAGATGCGGAACTTGAAAAATCTCTCCCTGACGGTTGTGCGTATGCCCGACAACCGCTTTCTTACCTGAAAAGTGCGGGCCAGGCATTACATTGGTTATCTTTATCCATCGCAACAAATCCGACGGCTGTTCGGAAAGCGGCAGATCTGGATCGTAATTGGCATGCACTACAAAATGCGTGTCGTTTTCAAAATAATCCTCCATGCGATCGAGAAAATCCCGGTGTGATTTTGGAACGCACGCTAGGTCACCGGAAAATCCATAAGACTCCATTGTTTCAACCCCGCCATGATTGAGCCAACTATAAGGCTCCATTTCTCGACGAAGGACCGCATTTAGCATTTCCTCGTGATTGCCCATCAAGGCGACCAAGTTCGTTGTTTCTTCCAATTGAAGCAATCGCTCAAGCACTCCACGCGAATCGGGCCCACGATCCACGTAATCTCCGACAGTTACAATCGTATCTTCCTTGGTCGGCTGGATGGCGTCTAGCAAAGCGTTCAACGCAGTTAGGCAGCCATGGATGTCGCCAATTGCAATCGTTCTAGGCATAAATTTGGTCTTGTTTAACAGAGCATTGAGTATGGCGGTGGAATTAGTTCCATTCATGCAAACCCGCCTCCCCCTTTTTTGCAACGCCATAAAGCACTTTGTAGCGAAACTCGTCAAGAGTTTCGGTCGTTTGGGCGATGCAGCCGAAAGTCTTGACGACTTTCGCAAAACAAAAGCCTGGTTTCTGCATCGAAAATGCTTCTCAGCGTTCCCTTTTCGAGGACCATAAAAGATAGTTGCATCAAGCAAATCCGTATAGTTCAAAAAACAAGCGGACGTCTAGCAGCTTGTTGATTTAGTCGTTTAACAGTCAGCGTAGGCGTACCGCTTTCTATCAATAGTACCTACGGCTGACTGTTAAACGAAGTCTCGTCCCCGGACGGCTTGCTCCGTTCCGCAAACAAAGTGAGTGCCGCTGCCGCCATTTGGCTATCTTCGTGCGGCCCACTTATTCCTTTTACCCAAAAATTCGCATCAAGTAGTCGAAGGCACATTGGTAGATCTCTGGCTCCTTACTCGCGCGAGGCCCCGCGATATTGAGGGTGCGAACATTGCTTTTTTCGAGCCATTCATGGACTCGT
>CANHVO010000085.1 GCA_947463915.1 Planctomycetaceae bacterium | reverse complement strand
TTCGTAGTCGCGGAGTGCAAGTCATCAATCTATCGCCAGCCGAAGCAGCGCTCGCTGACTTCTGCCACGCGCTCATCAACTCAAATGAATTTTTGTATCAAAACTAAATGAATCATCACATCACTACCCCTCTATCACGTCGTGAGCTTTTGTCGCGTAGCGGTTCGGGATTCGGCGCTTTGGCTCTTGCTGGCATGATCGGTGATTCTGGCGTGATAGCTAGCCAGCAACCGCACCATAGGCCAACCGCCAAACGGGTTATCTTTTTGTTCATGGAAGGGGGCCCAAGTCATATTGATTTGTTCGATCCCAAGCCACTGCTGAATAAACTTGCAGGGCAACGCATCCCTGAGAGTTTCGGCACAGTCATCACCGCAATGGGAGAAATGAAGTCACCCTTGCTCGAATGCAAACGGAAGTGGGCTCAGCATGGCAAAGAGGGGTTGTGGATTTCGGACTGGCTGCCTCACATTGCCGAGTGTGCTGATGATCTCGCTGTGATCCGATCCTGCGTTGCCGAGGGCATCAATCACTCGGCAGGTGTTTGCCAGATGAATACCTGTTCGATTCTCAGCGGTCGTCCATCACTTGGGAGTTGGGTAACGTACGGACTCGGCAGCGAAAACGAGAACTTGCCGGCTTTTGTCGTGATGCAGGATAACAACTCACAAGTAGTCAACGGTCCTCGCAATTGGGGCGCTGGATTTATGCCTGCGGTGCATCAGGGCATTCGGCTGAGCGAAGGAAGTCAGCCGATTCCCTATCTGAATACGCCGGAAGGATACACGCAAAAGCGCCAGCTCTCGAAGCTCGAATTTGTGAATCAACTGAATGATCGCTATGCAAAGCAGCATCCTGAACAAACAGAACTGGAGGCGAGAATCGCAAGCTATGAACTTGCATTTCGAATGCAGTCCGATGCTCCGGATGCGATTGACCTCGGCCAAGAGTCTGCGGAGACATTGGAGCTTTACGGGATAAACGATAAGGACACAGCCTCCTATGGTCGCCTATGTCTATTGGGCCGACGATTGGCCGAACGGGGCGTTCGCTTTATTCAGTTGTATAGCGGCGCGGGAAGCAAATGGGATTCGCATACCAAGCTCGATGTCAATCACTCGAATCTTTGCCGAAGCATGGACAAACCGGTAGCTGCCCTTTTAAAGGACCTCAAGCGTCGAGGCATGTTGGATGAAACCTTGGTTGTATGGGGCGGCGAGTTCGGTCGCACTCCCATGAGCGAGAAAGGGGATGGTCGCGATCACAATCCAAGTGGATTCACGATGTGGATGGCGGGTGGCGGCGTTAAAGGGGGACAAGTGATTGGCGAAACCGATGAACTGGGGCTGCATGCCACCGTTGATCGCTTGCACGTTCATGACTTACATGCATCGATCCTCCATTTGATGGGTATCGACAATATGGCTTTGACCTACTCGCACAAAGGCAGACCGGAACGCCCAACCATCAACGAAGGGAAGTTTTGCAAGAAGCTTATCGGATAGTAGACTGAACAGACTCAAGGTAGCGAAAGTCGTCAAGACTTTCGTTGGCTTTGTTTCTACGTCCGAAACTCTTGACGAGTTTCGCTACAAAATTGCCATAGAATACAACGCCGTTACTTTGTGCCGGCGTTCTCGGCTCTGAACCAACAATAAATGAACTCAGCTTCAAAAGATGATTGCACTGTGATACAAACCAGCACTTTATTGTTACTACTGATTCTGTTCGCGAACATGTTCGGAGCCATCGCGGTTTCGCAAGAGCCGAGAGATGCTGCTGGCGAAACCGTCAAGCGATCACAAGCTGTCCGTGTCGAGATTTGTGAACAGGGGCTGAACGACAAGGATGCCTGGCCCGATCCGTTGCCAATCGCGACTGAATCATTCGAGGTCCATGCCTTCGGGCTCGATCAGATCCCGCCGAAGTATGTGGATGATGGAATCCGAGGAAAACGGCCGAGTCCTTCGATGGTGCGATTTTCTGCAGTGGTCGAACTACCAGCTGGCAAGCATCGTTTTCTGATTCGCGCTCGAAGTGCTTCACGACTTTCTTTGAATGGAGTTCTTATCGGTGCAACTCCGTTCCCGCCTAAGAACGGAGGCGATGGTTCTCAGGCTGATACAGAGCGACTTGTTGCCATAGATCTAGGGCCGGGGTACCGATTTGCTCCGCGCGGTGAATATGAAAAAATAGCGGAGTTCGAAAGCGACGGTGGTTTGTGCGAGGTGAAGTTTGATGTGTTTGCCGGCGGACGCGAAGGCAAGAATCCGAGACGCGTTGAAGTCGGTGAAACAGTCGTAGCCATAGCGAAGTCCGGGACTGAAAAGTGGGAACTGCTGACGCCGTTACCCGAGTCGATCCCTTACACCGATGCTTCCTGGGAAGGGTATCGTGCGCGTGCTGCGAAGATAGTATTTGATCATAGCGCTGCACAGCGCTCAGCTTTGCGTGATCAAGGCTCCGCGTACTGGGCCTCGCGTCGGCAGGCAGCAAACGCGTGGCTGGCTTCCACTCCTGAGGTTTCGGTGCCGCCATTACCAGAAGGTCTCTTGGCGGAAAATCCAATCGATCACTTCATTGCGGCTAAGTTTGCAACAGTGAAGAGTCAGAACAGACACAAAGCCACTGAAAACGTCGACTTCTTTCGCGATGTGAAGCCGCTGCTAGAGAGTCGGTGTGGAGATTGCCATCGGGGAATGAAAGCCAAAGGGGGACTGCGACTTGATAGCGAGGAATTCGCGAGAAAAGGTGGCGACAGCGGGCCCGCGTACGAGGCAGGGAATGCTGTCGAGAGCGAACTTCTCCGGCGTGTGAGGAGCACAGATTCCGATGAAGTCATGCCGCCAAAAGGAAACAGGCTGACAGAGTCCGAGGTTTCGCTATTGACTCGTTGGATTCAGGAAGGTGCTTCCTGGCCGGAGTTGCCGTTGGTCCGGGACTCGTTCATAGGCACTATCGATGACGCTGGGTTCATTCGCCGGGCGATGTTGGATACGGTTGGAGTTCCACCAACAGAGCAGGAACTTCGCAACTTCATGAGTGACTCTGCGTCGAACAAGAGAGCCACGTTGATCGATCGATTGCTTGAGGATCCGCGTTGGGCAGACCATTGGGTACCCTTCTGGCAGGACTTGCTCGCAGAGAACCCGAACATCCTCAACCCCACGCTCAACAACACCGGTCCGTTCCGATGGTGGCTTTACGAATCGCTGCTGGATGATCTTCCGATGGACAGGATGGTCACACAACTTGTCCTGCAACGGGGCGGCGAGCGTGAAGGCGGCCCCGCAGGGTTTAGTATTGCGTCGCAAAATGATGTTCCCTTTGCCGCCAAAGGGGCCATCGTGAGCTCCGCCTTTTTGGGAGTCGAAATGAAATGTGCGCGATGTCACGACTCACCCACCGGCGCATTCAAGCAAGAGCAGCTCTTCCAACTGGGCGCCATGCTCGCTGTTCGTCCGTTGAATGTTCCAAAGACGAGCAGTGTTGATCCGGAGAAGCTCAATGCGGGAGGGCGGACGCCACTCATCGAAGTGACGCTATTGCCGGGGAGTACCGTCGAGCCGAAGTGGCCTTTCCCTGCATTTGCTGATTCTGGTCTAGCTGACGCACTTGTTCTGAACACCGAGGATCAACGCGAGCATCTCGCGGCATTGCTGACTGCTCCGCAAAACGAACGTTTCGCGCAGGTCATAGCCAATCGCGTCTGGCAACGATTCATGGGACGAGGAATTGTGGAGCCGTTGGACGATTGGGAAAAGGGGGAACCGACACATCCAGAGCTTCTCCAATGGTTGGGACGTGATTTAGTCCGAAACGGTTACCAAGTGAAGTCCTTGGTACGAACGATTATGAACTCGGCCGCCTACCAGCGAGCTGTTGATCCCAGCTTGAAGCTGCCGGACCCACTTTATAGCGCTTGTGAACCACGCCGACTCAGCGCCGAGCAAATCGTCGATTCCCTCTTTGCTGTTACTGGCAAGCCGTTCGTTACTGAGCCGATGTGCCTCGATCTCAATGGTCGAAGGGAGACGGACAATGCAGTCGATTTGGGCATACCTCGCCGAGCTTGGATGTTGGCTTCGCTTTCGAATGAACGCGATCGCCCAAGCTTGACATTGCCAAGATTACAAGCAGTTTCCGACGTAATGTCGGCGTTGGGCTGGCGAGGATCACGACAAGACCCTTCGTCCTCGAGGGATATCGCCCCAAATGCTTTGCAACCGGCTATCCTTGCGAGCGGTGTGATGAGCCAATGGGTGACACGGCTAAGCGAAGATCATGGACTTACAGAAGTTGCACTGCGAGAACAACCTGTTGAAACGCTTGTGGAGGAGCTCTTCCTACGGCTCCTTTCTCGTCGCCCTGCGGAACGAGAAAAAGCGAGTTTCGTCTCCTGGTTGGAGGTGGACTATGCAACCCGGCGCGTTGCGAATCCCGTCCTTGAGTATCGGCCGCACGTCGTGCCGAAACTCATTACATGGACCAATCATCTGCAACCTGAATCCGATCCAGCAGCACAGGAACGGATCGTTGCTGCACAAAAAGGTGATCCACCGACACCTCGACTCGAACCTAAATGGCGTGCACGCTGTGAAGATGTGGTCTGGGCCCTACTTAATTCTCCTGAAATGATTTATCGACCATGAATACTCAATGGAATCGACGCGATTGCTTGAAACTGGCACTTTCCGGCGCGGCCACTTCGATGGTTCGCCCGACTTTAGCTAACGCTGTTTCAGCCAACGCTGCTCCGGCACTTCAACTGGGCAAAGCGGAACACTGCATTTTTTTCTGGCTTGGCGGTGGCATGGCTCAAATCGACACCTTTGATCCAAAGCGGCTGGGGGACGCCAGGTCCAAACCGTCCCGTTCGGGCAGCTACTATGCTTCGATTGAAACTGCGGTTCCTGGGGTTCGTGTCACCGAGCATCTTGCACAAACGGCGAAGGTTATGGACTGCGTAACGGCAGTGCGTACGGTGAATCATCGAGTGGTAGATGAGCATGCATTTGCAACGAACCTCGTCCACACCGGCCGAATGATTAGCGGTAGTACCGTCTATCCGTCGATTGGTAGTATCGTGGCTCATGAAAGAGGCGCGGTTGCCCCTTCGGTCCCGGCTTATATGCTGATAGGAATTCCGAACGTCAGTCGTGGCCCGGGATTTCTTGGCGCAAAGAGCGGATTCATTTACCTCACGGATACCAAGAGTGGGCCGTCAGGGTTCACCCGTCCAGCGGATGTCGACTCAGCCCGATCCATGGATCGCCTCGCCTTGCTGGAGCCTTTGCAGGATCGCTTTCCCAGCCAATCGATACCAGCTGATTACCGCGCTGCTCAAGTGGAAGCGCTTCGACTCTCCGGCCCGCAATTCATGCGGCACTTCGATTTGGAACAGGAGACAGGCACCGTTCGCCAGCGTTACGGCGGCGAGTTTGGCCAGCGATGTTTGCTCGCGCGCCGACTAGTGCAGGCGGGAACTCGATTTATTGAGGTCTCACACAATCTGGCTTTTGTCAATGGAACCGGTTGGGACACTCACAACGATGGACAGCTCCAGCAGCATATCCTCATTCAGGAAGTGGACACCGCACTCTCCGCGCTGATCGAGGACTTGAAGAGACTAAAGATTCTCGACAAGACGTTAATCGTCGTCGCCACCGAGTTTGGTCGTCCGGCAGCATTCGACAGCGGCGGTGGACGCGGCCATCAAGGAACAGCATTTTCGATGGTCCTCGCAGGAGGGGGATTGAATCACTGCGGAGCGTATGGGGTCACTGATGATGAGTGTAAAGAGCCCTTGGAAAATCCCGTCAGTATTCCTGACTTTCACGCCACGATTTTCGCAACGCTCGGGATCGACCCGCACCACGAGCTTCTTGATGGTTCACGCCCCGTGCCAATTACGGACGGCGGAACTCCCATTGCCAAACTCTTGCGAGGCAGCTGACTAGCAAGCTCGGGAAGTCTGAAACATTTTGCTTAGTAACTGATTTTGCAAGTTGAGGACTTTCGTATATCGAAGCGTCAGGCAATACTTTCCTGTTCGTTAGATAACCGAGTGATAAGTCTGCAATTTGGAACGTTCAACTATGAAGGGTGTCGTATTTACCGAATTTGTCGACTTTGTCGAAACCAAGTATGGTTTGGAATTGGTCGATCTCCTCTTTTCTAATTGCCAGCTTGAGTCGGGAGGGGCCTACACGTCCATTGCGACGTATGATGTTAAAGAGCTCTTGCAGTTGGTCGGTGAGCTAAGTCGCCAGACAGATGTGTCTCCTTCGAAGCTTGTCGTTGAATATGGGCGTCATTTATTCCGATTTTTTGCGAGAACTCGAGCATCCATGATGTCCCACCTTTCTAGTTGCGAGGAGCTGATGGCATCTGTCGAAAACCAGATTCATGTGGATGTGCGCAAGCTATATCCTGATGCAGAACTACCTTCGATCAAGTTTGAGCGGGTGTCGGATTTGCAATCCAAGGTACACTATCAGTCGGCAAGACCTTTGGCGGATCTCGCTGAAGGACTCATCCTAGAATCGGTCGTCCATTTTCGCGACCCGATCACGGTTGTACGAAAGGATCTTCCCCCGGGCGATGGTTGTATCGCCGAGTTTGTCCTAACCCGAAACGTTTAAAGGAAACTGCTGACGTGCCAGATGGTATCTATCAGCGAATGTTTGAACGCGAGCGAGAAGCCCGAAAACGAGCCGAAGAACTGCTCGAATCGATGAGCTTGGAGTTGTTTGCCGCATACACGCAGCTGAAGAAAAGCTCAGAAGAGCTGTTTACCATTTTCCGAAGCGTCACCGATGGAATTCTAACGTTCGACTCCACAGGAATTATTGAAACGCTGAATCCAGCCGTCGAACGCATCTTCGGTTACGCGAACGAAGAACTTGTGGGGCGTAACATTGCGATGTTGTTACCGAACCGCGAGTTGGAATTCCCGCTTGACGATTCTTTTTGGTTGAACCGATGCTCCGAGGTTCAGCCTAAGTTTTCGACGCAAGGGCTAAACGCCAAAGGGAAAGTCTTCGAAATGGAGTTGTCCGTCAGCCGCGCTTCGCAAGCAGGCCGCGAGTTCTACGTTTGGATAGTTCGTAACACCCAACAGATTCGAAGCATCGAACGAAAGATTGCCGTCAGCCAGCGTCTTGAGGCAATCGGCCAATTGGCAGCAGGGATGTCGCACGAGATCAACACGCCAATTCAATACGTTCATGAAAACACCAAGTTCTTGCGAGATGCTTTTGAAGCGATGGAGTCCGTGCTGTCCCAAGTGGAACATCATTTGAGTTCGGACCCAACTGAGGAGCCAAGCACTCTGTCCAATCGGTTTCGTGAGTTGTTCGGTGGAAATCGACTCGCGTTTTTTCGAACAGAAGTCCCAAGGGCCATCGCGGAGACGATTCATGGTAGCAACCGTGTCACCTCGATTGTTCAAGCGATCAAAGAATTTGCTCATCCTGGAAACAACGAAAAAACCGCTTTGGATCTGAACCATGCCATCGCGAGCGCGATTACCGTATCAGGGAACCATTGGCGATCCGAATGCGAAATTGAAACGAACTTAGATCCAAACCTCCCGATGACACTATGCCATGTCGCAGAGATCAATCAAGTCATCTTGAATCTACTCATCAACGCGTGTGATGCCATCGTTGAAAATCCGATGCAAGCGTCGAGGCCGGGAAAAATCGTGATCAAGACTTGGCACGAAGCGGAGTTTGTAAAACTGAGCATTTCCGACAATGGGATGGGGATCAAACGAGAAAACTTAGATCGCATCTTTACGATGTTTTTCACTACCAAAGCTGTAGGCAAAGGAACAGGCCAGGGGTTGGCCATGGTACATTCCATAATCGTTGAACATCATGGTGGAAACATCGACGTCGTGTCCCAGCCGGGAGAAGGCGCAACCTTTATCATTTCGCTCCCCCAATCTCTTTGATAGATCAAAAACCAATCATACATGGAATCTCGACCCATCATCTTGTTCGTAGACGACGACCCGATGCTGCTTGCTAGCACGCGTCGGCGATTTGCGTCGCTTGCTGACGACTGGGAGCTGCACTTTGCAGAATCGGGGCAAATGGCTTTGGAGATCTCCGATAGAGTTATGCCCACAGCTGTCGTGACGGATATGCGCATGCCAGACATGGACGGTGCTGTCTTGTTGACAGAAATTCAACGACGTGTTCCCGACTCGATTCGTATTATTCTGTCTGGGCAGACCAACGGCGAGGAATTGGCTCAAGCGCACGTGGTGGCTCATACAATTCTTCGAAAGCCTTGTGAAACTGAAACGATTTGCAATTTATTGAGACAGTGCTTCTCGATGCGGCAACGGCTTGCCAATCCTACTATTCGCAAGTTGATCGCGTCGAACGCTTCGATTCCTGCCTCGCCCACGGCCATCAGCGAAATCCTGGTCCTGCTCCGCGCCCCCGAGATGAGTATCGACCATTTAACCATGGTCATCCGTTCGGATCTTGGACTTTATGCTTATATCATCAAGCTGATCAACTCGTCCCATTACGGGATGCGTTCTAGAATCCATGACATCGATCAAGCGATCATGCTACTGGGCGTTTCCGCGTTGCGAGCGATTTTCTGCGGACTAAAACTGGCAAATTCATTGAGCCCCAAAATCGAAGAACATCTTTGCGCCGATGTATTCGATGGGGGCATGCGATTGGCACATCGCGTTTTGCGATTGGCAAATCATCATGGCAAATCGAAGCTGTTCGCTGACGACTGCTATATCGCCGCCTTGTTCCAAGATTTCGGACAGCTCGTATTTGCTGCCTGTTTCGGCAACGAATATACGCAACTACTAGCAAGGGCCAAAGCCAGTGGGGAGTCGTTGTCCAAACTGGAACAAGTCGCGTATCAATGCACGCATGCCGTCGCTGGAGCGTATCTGCTTACTCTTTGGAGTTTCTCGCCTCAGATCGTTGAATGCATTTGTCAGCACGAAGATACTGTCGATGCAATATCGCGTGAACCGAGAACCGTAGAAGAGTTTGTACGCCATGCGTCGCAAAACGAAGTTCGCTCGCAGTAGCGGCGTCGATCTCAAAATCTCTTACGACGAGGCACGTCCTAGATAACGTTCGAGGGCAATCCAACTGAGCGATACGGCCTCGGCAACGAACTGGAGTAGACGAGCAAGTACAGCGATTGCGATCGACTCAGAATATGGCAACCACACGAGCAGCATCGCAGCAAATGCCGTTTCGCGGATGACTAGCCCGCCCGGCGAAAAGACGGCAAAGAAGCCGACCAGCCAAGACGCGGCAGTCGCACAAACGATAGCCAACACCGGAACGTTCTCAGAGTCCGCAACAGAAAGTGAAACGATCCAGCTGATTCCTCCGTTGAAAATATTCATCGTGATAAAGAATGCGAATGCGAGCCATATGGTTTTGCGTTGTAGCTTTATCTGTTGAAGCATCGTGAGCTTCGAAGTGACGTCGCGAAACTTTTTTGAGATCATGCGACGCTTCAGAAAAAAAGCGGTACTACAGACGGCCAAGCATCCAACACCAATCCAAATCGCAGGACCATTGCTCCAAAAATTGATGGTGTGCATCAAAGGCTCCCAGAAGTAGACGCACCCAAGCACAGCAACGAGGCCTGCCGCCGCGATCACCAACATGATTTCGACCAGCATCGATGCAACGGCAATAGAAGTGGTGACCCCGATGGAGCTCGCCATGGACGCGCGGGAAACATACCCCCAAACGGAACCTGGCAACCAACGGCTCGATTCCGCTAACAGCCAAATCCTTATGGCTGCGACATCGTTCACGGTCGAGCCCATCGCTCGTAACACAATTGCCCAGCCGTATGCATTCACCACTCGATAGAGGATCGCCAAGGCGAATGCCAGTGGCAGTGTCCACACAGATCGAAGCAATAACCAGTCGACCGACTGAAACAGATTCCAACCTGCAATCGCCATACTGGCTGCGATTCCAAAGACCATCACTACTGTGATGGTCCTCCGAAAGAACTGTCGATGCACGCGTTTGGAATCGGTTTCAACAAGGCGTTCAAGTTCTTGCATAGCATCGCATTGGCTGTAGCCATTCATCGTTTGTTACTTTGGAAGAGTTTGTATTATGCAGCTTGTTGGAAAGACTCGGTCGAAGATTCGCTCGATAAAATGGTGGCTGCGGCGCCGGTCAGCACTGTTTCGTGTGCCGGCAATACCGATTGGTAGAGTGCGACCAATCGATTCGTGATCGAAGTCCATTCGAACGTACGCTGAGCGAATGCAAATCCAGCTGCTCCCATCTGTCGAGCAAGCTCCGGTTTTGATAAGAGTTCTCCAATCGCGGCGGCAATTTGATCAGGGCATTTCTCGTCCACCAGGAAGCCGGTTTCGAAATGGAGTACGGTATCCGGAATGCCACCGACAGCAGATGCCACGACGGGTTTGCCGTAGCAATAGGCTTCGATGGATCCGACTCCAAGCCCCTCTGCGTCGCCCCAACTATCGATAATCCCCGGGTTCACCCAGATATCGCAGCGAGCATATTCTTGGCGTAATTGCTCGTTCGACACAAAACCCAAGAATTGAACCGCGCTATCCAGCTGCAACTCATCGCGCAAGGCTTCGAGCTTTGGACGCTGGTCGCCGTTGCCCGTGATTACGAATTCCGCTGGGTGATCCTTTAGAATCAGAGGCACCGCACGCAAAAGATATTCGACACCTTTTCGTTCAATGAGCCGCCCCGTAAATAACACGCGAGGAACCTCGTTAAATTGGTTGGTACTTTCCGCCGCTTTGACGGTAGTTCCATACGGCAAAATCTCGCAGGGCATCTCACAGCATTCCGTGACCATGGCTGCAGTATTACTACTGTTAGCAATACGAAGGTCTGCAGCCCGCAAAGATTGACGTAGAAAGGGCCGAATCCAAGTCTTGCGACGAGCCAGCGCGAATTCCGCACCATGAGACATAACGATCATGCGAGCACCGCTTGTAAGCCGTGCAGCTTGTCCCATCATGCCATGTGGGAACGGCCAATGGACGTGGATCACGTCGTACTTGCCTCGCATTGCCACCCATGCAGCAACCAGACATCCGATAATGATGTATGGAATCGCCAGCAACTGCATCCATCCCTTGCGAACGTTGTAGGTTGCTCCTTCCTCGTGAGTCAACGTTTCGCATCTCGCCGGTGCATAGCGGAACCGTTTCACTTCGATTCCGTCGATGTGGTGCGTCTTAAGCCCTTTGAACGACGGAGCAAGGACCGTAATGTTATGCCCCTCCTTTCGTAATCGCGAATGTGCTTCGCGCATCCAAGGTACGGCATAATCGCTGGAGTGTCTCGGATAAGTGCTCGAGATGACGAGGATATTCAATTGGGACTTCGAACTCATTTGCAAACGAAAACCTTGAAATTGGATTTATCAAAACGAACACTGGAACGGCATCAATGCCGCTCAACGGAAGAAAATTGGGAAGAATAGATGTTGCGGAAAGAGAGGCTACATGTTCTCTTTGTTGTCACGCTGCCGCCGATACGCGAGATGAGGCTCGAATTGAAAGGCGCGTTCGGGATGTGATGCACGTTCGACAATAGCGGACTGAGCCGATGGTTTGGTGTCCAATCGAATCATCAATTCGGACATCAACCCAACGATGACCGTTAAGCCACCAAATGCAATTGCGATGAACGCCGCGATCGCGATGACGAGACCAGAGGATGAAGTCCAGCCCATCATCAAGCTTCCAATCGCCAGCACGGTTGCGATGGCACCGAAGGCAAAAGCACATGCGTTCGTGAAGTGAGATGGCCGCTCTTGATAGACGCGCAAGAACCACATCGTGATCATGTCGCTGAAGCCACGAATAAACCGTTCGATGCCATATTTGGATTTGCCGTATCGACGCGCATGATGTTTGACAGGAATTTCAGCAACGCGAAACCCCTGCATCCCCGAAAGAGCAGGGACCATGCGATGAAGTTCGCCGAATAATCGAATGGATTTGGCAACCTCGCTTCGGTAGCATTTGAAGCCGCAGTTGTGATCGTGCAACTGAACTTTACTGAGTCGGCTTAGCATGCGATTAAAGACACGACTTGGCAGTACTTTATGCCATGGGTCGTGACGAACTTGTTTCCATCCGCTGACCAAGTCGTGGCCTTCCTCGATCTTCTCCAAGAAACGAGGAATTTCGGTCGGGTCATCTTGAAGGTCAGCATCCATCGTAAAGATAAAGTCACCCCGGGCAGCTTCGAATCCGACTGCCAACGCGGCCGCTTTTCCGCGGTTTGCCCGAAATCGAATCCCACGAACAATGCCTGGATAGCGAATCGACAGGTCTTCTATCACGGCCCAAGATGTATCGCGACTTCCGTCGTCGATCAAAATCACTTCGTGACTTATGCCCTCGACGTTCTTGGCGATGCCGGCCACCAACTCGGCGAGCGTACTTTGTTCATCCTTCAGCGGAACGACAAACGAAAGCCGTAAAGAGGATGTTGGTGGGGACAAAAACGCTTCCGACAGGTAGGCGCTTTTCGATAGCTTCGTCATAGAAAATCCAAAAAAGATCAGTTAGTAGGGAGGGTTACAAGCGATGTTCCGTCCCTACTAAGCTCGCCACGTGCCAACACGCGAATCATTTCAGAAATCCCCAACAGCCCCCTTTTCAACCTGTAATAACTACTCGTGCACGTAATGTCTACATGCACAAGACACAGAAATGGCTGTAAAACCTACACTAACAGAATGTTATTCGTGGTTTTTATGGTAATATTTACTGTCAAAATCGATCGATGGAGATATTTCAGGCCTTTGGTTCAGTTAGTGCATTACGAATGGATTCTGGACATATCACCCATCCGGGAGTTTCTTGAATGGTGTTGAGAACAGCAAGTAGTGGAATCTCGTAAGAGTTCCTGAAGTGCCTCGAACGTCAGGAAGTTTTACAACTTCCGCTACGAGTAAAGGCTTAAGCGGACGGAAGTTGGAATGCGGCTAACGAAGGAGCTGACACAGCATGGCGGTCGGATTGGGATTAGAGCGATTTACAAAAAAAGAACCTTGGGAGCCGAGCAACGTGATTCGAAAACCAGTAGAAGAAACGCAATTGATCGCCGTGGACGATGATCCCATGGCCTTGAGGTTGCTTTCCTTGCAGCTTCAAAAAGTCGGTTACCAGACGATCGCCATCGACAACGGTGAGACGGCTCTAGAGATGGTTTCGAACGACACGGCAGTTGTCTTGCTCGATCTTCGGATGCCCGGGATTGGGGGATTGGAATGTCTCCGGTACATCCGCAAGAATCACCCGGAAACGCAAGTCATCGTACTAACAGGCTCGGACGAAATCCAAGACGCTGTGAACGCGATGAAGGAAGGAGCCTTTGAATACCTTCGCAAGCCGTATGATTCCGACGAGTTGCTCGTGTTGGTGGACAAGGCGGTTGAAACGTGGAGCATGCGTTGCGAGAACGCCGACCTGAAGGAATCGCTGAGCATTTCGATGCCTGCATCGTTCAGCCCGGCCCAATCGAAGGGGGATGAGAGGCAAGCTGAGAACATTTCTCGGATTGCTATGCTTGACTCCACGGTCATGATCAGTGGAGAGAGTGGTACCGGCAAGTCGACGGTCGCTCGAATGATCCATCAAAAGGGGCCGCGATCAGGAAGGCCATTCGTCGCGGTGAATTGCGCTTCGCTACCTCGCGACTTGATCGAGTCGGAACTGTTTGGGCATTCGAAGGGGGCATTTACGGGTGCTATCAAAGATCGCGCCGGACGCGTTGAGGTAGCAGATGGCGGTACGTTGTTTTTAGACGAAATTGGCGACTTGCCTCTCGAACTTCAACCCAAACTGTTGACTTTTTTGCAAGATCGAACGATCCAACGTGTCGGTTGCAATGAGGTACGTAAGGTCGACGTTCGATTGATTGTCGCTTCGCACCGGGATCTAGCTGCCATGTGCAATGCAAATTGCTTTCGTCCGGATTTGTATTATCGGCTCAATGTTCTTCGCATCATGATGCCACCACTGCGAGAACGCGAGGACGAGATACCGATGTTGGTTGCGAACATCTTGAATCGAATTGCTACTCGTCAAAACATTCCTGTCCCAAAAGTATCCGACGATGCGATCCTCGAATTGAGCAACTACCCATGGCCCGGCAATATTCGGGAACTTGAAAACGTTCTCGAACGAGCCGTCGCCTTCTGTAAGTTCTCGCGAATATCTGCTGCGGACTTGATGTTCGACAAGCACACCCTCAAAACTCCAGCGTCGACGTACGAGTCGATTGCGACCGCGAATGAGGTCAAGCCAATCCTCATCCCAACTCAGACGCTTAGAAACGAATTCGAATCACCTAGATCGATTCAGGATGTACAGAATCTGGCAGGTAAGACACTCGACGAAATTGAGCGGATCGCGTTAGAGCAGACTTTACTCGCATGTCGGGGAAACAAAGCGAAATCGGCTCGAATGCTTGGGATCAGCGAAAAGAGTGTCTACAACAAAATCAAACGCCTCGGCGTCATTGCTCCCACGTTTCCCGAGGAGTCGCATTGATGACACCACAATTCGATCGTGGGCAATTGCAGGATGCATTGGAACAAGACAGGGAATTGGTTTACCAAATGATGACGCTGTTCACTCAATTGCAACCACCGATGATGCTCCGATTGGAGATTGCGATTGCCAATGGAGACTGTATCGAAATCTACGACGCAATGCATATCCTGAAGTCGCGGTTACGCAATCTCTATTGCCCAAGGCTCGGTGACGATGCGGAATCGATCGAACGTATGGCAAAAGAAAATCAAATCGATGCGATCCAAGAGGCTTATTCCAAACTCCGCGTCAGAATTGCCGACGCTGTCATAGGGATTCGCGCGTTCCTTGATGAGGCAGGTGAATGATGCTGCGGTTGATCAAGTATGCATTGGCTGAGATACGCGGCCAAGCTCGAATGTTGATGCTCTGCTCATTGACGCTCGGATTATCGATCCTCATGTTGTACTACCTCATTTGGCCCGCGTACAAGAATCCGATTGCGAGAATGTACACGTCTAAACTGGGATACGCATCGGTGCTTCGCAAAACGGGTCGAGCGTTTCCCGTGAAGACAGCGATTGCCGTCCAACGAACGATTGAGATTCGGTTGCTTGGCGAAGGAATGACACAAAGCGAACCGATTCAAGTGCCCATGATTGGAATGGCACGGATCGAAAAAGTGCTCTTCGAAGAAGGAGATCGGGTCAAGGCTGGAGAGGTCGTCGTCAAGTTGGATGATAGTCGCATCCGCAATAAAATTGCGGCCGCGAAAGCTGCTGTCGAAACGGCCAAAGCGGAACTTCGACGGGTTGCGATCGGTACCGTGAATGTCCTTGAGAAAGAACGTCCTGACCGTGAGCGCATTCGCATGAATGCCATGGAGCGAGAGTCGGACATCCTCAATCAGTTGCTCGAAACCTACCGTAAGCTTAGCGAGGACAACACGATCAGCGAACAAGCTGTCTTGGAAAAAGAACTGGAAGCCGTTCGGGCTACGGCACACTTTCGAGAACTACAGCTCAATACGCATATCGCTGGCGAGGGACTGAAGGAAAGCATCCGAATGGCAGAGAGTTCTGTTCGTGAGGCGGAACTGCAAGTCGAGCATCGCGAGATGGAATTGCTGGACTACCAATCGCTTGCTCCTGCAGATGGGGTCGTTGAACGCGTATTGGTTCATGCAGGGGAATACAATCAAGATCCTGGTCGGCCTGCGTTGCTTTTGGCATCAGGATTATGGTTTGAACTGTATCTCGATCAAACTTCGATCGGACAAGTTCAGCCTGGTGCAAAAGTCGAAGTGCGATTGGCAGCCTTCTCCAACGAGGCATTGAACGCCACCGTATCTAAAGTTCGCCCTCTAGTCAACTTTTCGTTGGGAGGCCCCGAAACCAACCGACCGATCCGCCCGCTTGGAACGGGTTCACCGGAATGGCCAGCGACGTTTTCGGTACGAGCAATTTTCGATCGCGAAGACAAACGCTTGGTGCCAGGCCTGACGGGATTCGGTCGCGTCATGATGACTCGCCGTGCGATTTGTGTTCCGCTCGGAACCGTTACAGCCCTTTCCGCCAATCGCGGGATTATCTTTGTCGTCGACGAATCGGGGAGAAGCTTTGAGCCGCGAAACGTTTCGACAGGTGCCAACGACGATCAGTGGACCGAGATAACAGATGGTCTTTCGATTGGCGAACGCGTGATTATTGATGGTTACCAAGTGCTCGAACCAGGCGACTCGATTGACTGCTCGACGTTGGACTTCGAGAACGAATCCAACCTTCAAGCAATGGGTTCGGATTCTTCGCTAGGCATGAGTGGTACTCATCGATGAATGGGACAAAATCTATTCCGACGATGAATCAACTCCTGTTTCGTTGCGTCACATTGGTCGGCTATGCGGCTGTTCTCTTTAGCTCACAGCGACCTTGGTTCTCGGTTCCAACGGCTGTTGATGGAAACATGAATCGAGTTATTGAGTTCGTAGCCAATGAGCCGCGGTGCACTCAAACTTTTCAATTCATCATGGTCGTCGGCATCAGCATTTTAACACTTAGTTCGCTCAAGACGCGAGAGTGGAGTTTGCTCAGCAACCTGACGACTTGCTCGATGTTGGCTATTGTACTTGCCTATCCCTATGTAGTAATGACGTATAGCCCGTCATTAACCGCCGATGCAATCTGGCTTCAAATGCAGCACGACAACTTGATTTGGCTCGGTGGTGACATCAATCTGAGTGCCGAAGCTGGCAACGCTTTTTGGGGGAACAAAATTTATAGCGTAGATATTCCAAGGCAAATCAAGATCGCTCCGATCCCGACCCATCACTTTTCCGAGTTGGGAATCCACCATCTTTCGGATGCGTTGAATTGGTTTGGGTACAGCGAGGCATTTTGTCAGTTTTCGAAAGGTGGTTGGTCGATGGCTGCATGCGGTTGGTCGATGTTGATCGCCGGGACATTGGTTGCGAAGGGTGAAGTGCAATTCTCACGCGTTGGTTACTCGATCGTCACTCTCACATTGGCATTAGCGTCATTTGGCACTTACGTTGTCTCCGTTCCTTTCATCGTGGCTGGTCACATTGATGACGCTGCGACTCTCACGCGTCAACGAGATTATGCGGCAGCAATCCGATCGCTCGAATTGGCATGCCAACGGATGCCCGCGTTGGAACACGACACGCACTGGATTGCCCAACGCGGATCGCTTGAATGCAAACTAGGTGGAATCAATTCACACGCCCAACTCTTCCGAGCGATCGAATTGGAGCGTGTGGGCAAGTACGATGCAGCATATGAGCAGTTACTGTCGCTAATCGATTCCGGCGATACCGCCATTGCTCGTGAAGCGATCCGCGCGGTGCAAAGGTTTGCAATTCAAGACTTCAATTCGGGAAACTCTCTGTCCGCGGCGGAAAGGCTGAACATCGTCCTCGTCAAGCAACCTTGCAACCTCAAGGCGATCTATCTGTCGCAACTGTGCTTTCTCAGGCAAGGTCACTCGCTGCAAGTCGAGGAAATGTCAAAATGGCTGGACAAAGCCGCTCGTCACCTGAGTTTCAATAGCAAAAAAATCCTCTCGGCAACCGTGCACAAGTACGGAGCGATTTCGTCATCACAAAAGAACGATGCTGCAGCCGCGTGGCACTCGCTTCGCCAAGCAAAGAACCCGTAAAATGCTCGAGCGATTGCGATTCAAACACCTACGAAGGTTTCTGCCTTCTGCAATTGGACTGCTCATTTTTTCACTGCTCGGTGCCTACGCGCTCACCACGTGGAGAAAGTCTGCCGGCCATCCTTTTCGTGACTATCAGCTTCGGGGTGAGTGGATCGTTGCTGCTGGCGAGCCGACTCATGCAGGGTATTTTCGCAAACGAATCGACGTAACCAGTGAAGTTCGTCACGCGTGGATAGCAATCGCGACGACGGGTGGCTGCGAAGTAAGCGTGAATCGCAATCCAATGGGGCGTATGTATCTTTGGCGACCGACTCGCCCTTTTCAAAGCGGCTCAAGCGAGAAAGGACAATTGCTTCATTCTCGCGATGCGGCCTTGGCATTAAACTTCCCGCGGGAGTATCAATGGTCGGGACACGACAATTCGCGACTGCCTCTCTTCGTTGACTTGACACCTTCATTTCAATTGGGGAAGAACGTCATCTGTGTCGAGATCGAGTCCAGATCGACTCCTGCATCGGTTTGCTTTCATGGCGAGATCGAATTGTGGAGCGGAGAGAAGATTCCGATCCGAAGTGATACGAGCTGGCTTGGCGAGCCAACGCCACATGGTCCGCAATCGTTGGATTGGACCGAGACTCTTTATTGGGATAAGGAATGGCGATTTGCGAAAGCAAGTGAAGGGGTAAAGCAAGCGCAACGTATTGTTCCTGAACCGATCTATTCGAGTCGATTCGAAGGGCAATGGATGAGGCATCCAGAGTCGATACCAAGTGAAGGGATGCGATTTCGGACCACTTGGAAATTGAACGGGCCTACGATCGATGAAGCTTGGCTTCGTTTGATCGCCAATCGTCGCTTCGAGATCTACGTCAACGATCAACAGCTAGCTGTGGCATCGAATCACGTTTCCGATCACGACAATGGCGAATGGCTTTTGGGGCAGTCTTCGGCCATGGATCCGATTACAAACCCTGAGTTGCTCGACCCAGATGAGGTAGGGAATCTTTTTGTTGGGGATGCATTTGAATCGCCGCGAAAGGCCGATCAATTGCTGGAAGAGTTTACTCCGGTTCGGCCGATGCACAACATGCCCTTTCAATACAAACGTACGACCAATCGGAGCGAGCCAGCCGGTGTTTACGACCCTGAACGTACGCTCGCAGAATCGCGTCGAACACCGAGCAAGCCGGACTATTTTCCGGAGCGGCCGATACCCAACGCGCTCAAGCGCGATCGATCGTCGGGAGGCCTCTTTGCGTACAGTGTCAGCCGATTGTTGAAGGTCGGAGAGAACAAGATTGAAGTTCGATGTGTCGGGAAGTCCGAAGCGAATTGGGTACCTCACATTGCCATCGATGGAGGTTGTTTCAACGCAGATGAGCAATTGACTCCGATACCACATGCAAATTGGCAAGCGTCGCGACTAGACGATTCGGACCGTTGGCTCAACGTCACACTCGACGGCCCCGTTGACTTTCCCGCCAGCCGATTGCCACCGATGAACTATCGCGGCATCTCTCAATCCAGATCCGGATTGAATCGCCTCCTAAGTGATTCCATGGTCTCCACTTTGGTTGTGTGTTTTTCATTATATTTTGTCGCGATGATCGTCGCATGGGGCGCTGGTCGTCGAGAAAAGAGATTGAACGAATCGGTTTTGAGCGCGTTGTACTCTATTCTGTTGATCGGTTCGACTGTGTTAGCCTCTAGCTTGCTCGTATGGATGAGCTGGCAAGAGAGAGAAGAGAGCATTTGGTTTGAAAGCGGACTTGCATGGCCCACGATCGCAATCGGGCTTGGTTTGGTTACCCTCTTTGCTGTCGCAGTCGAACTGCTCGGTTGTTTCGGTCAGACCCAGTTGAGAGACGGAGTACGAACGCTATCGAACTCCCTCCGTTCGTTGCCGGAAAGCGGCTTGTGGATACATCTCTTGATTTGCATTTTGATGCTGTGCTGTTTCTTGCGTGCGTACAAGCTCGATCTGCAGCCACTTGACGATGACGAGTATGCGTCGACGCAAGCAATCCTGTCGATTCTAGAAACAGGCACCCCCGCCTTTGTTGCGAAGGATGTCTACTACACTCGCAGTCCACTGTTTCACTATCTCACGGCAGCCATCGCTTACCCGTTCGGTGGCACGTTGTGGAGTTTGCGGTGGCAATCAGTCGCTTGGAGTATCGCAACCGTTTGGCTGACGTATCTTTGCGGTTCGAGACTCATTGGAAGTCGATGGGTCGGCGGGATTGCGATGTTCTTGATGACGATCCATCCGCTAGAGATCTTTACTGGACACGTCATTCGCTTTTATCAAATGCAACAATTTTTCGCATTGCTGACGGTCTACTTGTTTTGCGTTGGCTTTGTAAGTCAACAGCGTCAAAACTATCGCATTGCGACCGTGGTCTCCTTCACGGCAGCGGTATTGAGTCAAGAGATTACGGCGGCGATGGGTGTCCCGATGCTCTTTTGTTACATCGTGTTTGCAAAAGATTTGGGATGGCGAAACAACATTCAATTGCTCTTAGCCGTTTGCATTTCTGTTACGTTGATAGCTTTGGATTTTGTTGCGTTTCAAACGTTATGCCTAACGCGAACAGAGGGAGTGTCGCCCACGGTAGAAGCGACCGTGAAACCGCATTTTTGGCAGCCAATGAACTTCTTTAGTCTATTGATCGGTTACTCACGCTTGCATGTCGTCCTCAGTGCGTTATTGATTGCTGGTGTGCCCCTTCTGTGGAAAGGAAAAAATCGCAACACCCTCGCACTTTTTGCGTTCCTGGTGTCCGGTGTGGTGATGACGAACTTGCTCGTCACCAATGTTAGTCTTCGGTATCAATACTGGCTCATTCCATTGTGGATGTTGATTAGCATTGAATGCATGCGGCTGATTGTGTCGCAAAGTGTAAGATTGGTCTACGACCCGAATCGACATACCAATCGATATGTAGCTCTCATGACAGCATGCTCCATGATCGTGGTTGCAGGAGTCGTAGCCTCGTTTTCGCCGTGGCGAATACCCGCCAGCTATGAAATAGCCATCTTAGGCGACTCGACGGGTTGTGTTCGATATGTCCATTCACAAATGCGTAATGGAGATCGATTGGCTATCTCCGAGCCGCACACGCATGCCGCCTTCATCGAACACGGGCGGATTGACTATGATGTTTCAATTCCATTATTGTTCGACTACGCCGTCATGAGGAATGGCCAATTGGTAGACCGCAACGGCGGCGCGACGATGATTTCGAGCCTTGATGGTCTCGATGATCAATTTGCAAAAGATGGCCGAGTGTGGATATTAGTCAACCGTGAAAAGTTTCGAACACGAGGCAAAAACCTTCGATGGGAATACCCAGGCGCCCGCTTCGAACTGTTCCTTCGCAAGAACTGCGAACTCAAATACCGTACGTATTTGTGGAACGCCTATTTATGGGACCCGTCGCGAGGACACTACTCGCAATTCGGAATGCAGCGGTAAGGTGTAAGGTGTAAGGTGTAAGGTGTAAGGTGTAAGGTGTAAGGTGCAAGGTGTAAGGTGTAAGGTGTAAGGTGTAAGGTGTAAGGTGTAAGGTGTGAGGTGTGAGGTGTGAGGTGTGAGGTGTGAGGTGTAAGGTGTAAGGTGTGAGGTGTGAGGTGTGAGGTGTGAGGTGTGAGGTGTGAGGTGTAAGGTGTGAGCTAAGTACATCTGCATTCCCACGTTCGCGAGGACCGCGACTGGTGGGCTTGTCCCGCCGAAGTCGCAAATGCTTGGCGTGCTACACGGCGGCGGGGGAGCGATGATCGTTTAGCACACCAAGCAGGTTGCGAACATTGGGCTCAAGGCCCAACGTTCGCTGTGTCGCGTAAAGAACAATTTCGTAATACCCAAGTTCGCGAGGACCGCGACTGGTGGGCTTGTCCCGCCGAAGTCGC
>CANHVO010000084.1 GCA_947463915.1 Planctomycetaceae bacterium | reverse complement strand
GAATCTATCGCGCGGGATTGCTACGGAACGAAGGAGTTCGATCCATACGACAACTTTTGAATCGGACCCTTGCAAAGAACGCTTGATTTAGTCGTTTAACGGTCAGCCGTAGGCGTACCGGGTTCTTGGCAGTACGCCCACGGCTGACTGTTAAACGAAGTCCTTTCACGCCGCGAAAAGGGGAACACAGCATGCAAAAACACTTCTTGCTCATTTACGAAGTCGTCGATGACTACGTTGAGAAACGAGCACCGTTTCGGCCCATTCATCTCGCGCTTGCCGAACAAGCTGCTGCGCGGGGGGAACTTGTATTGGGCGGCGCGTTGGCAGACCCCGTCGACAAAGCCATTCTGCTTTTTCGTAGCAACAGCCCCGAAGTTGCCGAATCGTTTGCGAACAACGATCCATATGTTCAGAACGGGCTTATACGGAAATGGTCCGTTCGCGAATGGACTACTGTTGCTGGCTGCGCGTTGAAATCCAATGCGTGAGTGTATGTGCCTGTAGCCCCGATAGGCAACGCTGTGAAGCATCTTGAGCTGCTAAAAAAACATGCTTTTGTGTAGCGAAAGTCGTCAAGACTTTCAGCTGTATCGCCTAGGCGACCGAAACTCTTGACGAGTTTCGCTACGAAGCAATTCACTGCGTTGCAAGGGAGGATCGTCTTACGGAGCAAGCTGATGCTTTCCATTTGCGAAGGTCTTGTGGCAGTCGTTGCAATGCACCAACATAGCTTCGTATGCTTTTCTGGTTTCGGCAAAGTTCTTTTGCTTGGCGGCTTTGAAGGCCATTTCGCCAGCTTGCTTGGATGCCAGGCTGAACTCATCCCATTTAGCCTGGTCTTTCTCTGGCTTTCGCAATACCAGAATATTGCTCCCTTCCGCCAAAATGAGGACGTCCGAGCGAATGGCTTTCCAACCACTGTTGTCCTTTGGTTCCGCTGCAATAGCCTCTTTCAATCGACGATACGGAGCCTGAAACATCCCCTCCATAAAGTCGTGCATATTGGTATCGACCGGAACGATTTCAGGTGCAGGATTGCTCGAGGGAATCGCAATTGCATTCGGCTGAAAAAACGCACCTAACCCAATAGAACCAATCAAAGCTACGAGCACACCAAATCGAAAAGCAGATTTCACTTTGAACTCCATACGGAACAGGGACTAAATCGAGGCTAAAAGTAAAGGACGAGATTGCGATGCAACAAGCCGTTGGACGCTAGCCCGGTTATTGATAAAACGCGAAGCGTTTTCGATAACCTGGGCTAGCGCCCGACGGCTACGATGCATCATACTTTGGGGTTTGCTTTAGGACACTTCCCATGTGTTCGAAATACTCAGGGTAAGTCTTCTCGGTGCATTTGGGATCCAAGATCCGAACGCCCGGTACTTTGAGGCCGACCAAGGACAGGCTCATGGCCATTCGGTGATCTCGGTAGGTCTTTAGGTCTTGTCCGACCAGTAGCCTTGGGTGGATTGTCAAACCATCGTCGTGCTCCTCGACGGCAGCACCCAATCGACGGAGTTCGCAAGCCAAGTCACCAATACGGTCTGTTTCTTTGTGTCTGTTGTGTGCGACCCCACGAACGCGAGTTGGGCCATCGGCAAACAAGGCAACCGCCGCAAGCGTTTGGACTGTATCGCTGATTGCGTTCATGTCGATATCGATCCCGGTGGAAGCCCGCCCTGAAACCTCGATGAAATCGTCACCACTCGTGACGTGGCATCCCATCTTTCCGAGTACCGTTGCAAACTGAACGTCACCTTGCAGAGCGTCAAAGCTAAGGCCATCGACACGCATGGTTCCGCCGGTAATGGCGGCGGCACCAAAGAAGTAGCTGGCGGCGGATGCGTCTGGCTCTATGGTGTAGTTGCAACCCGTATAGGACAGAGGTGAGTCCACTTCGTATTGCAGGCCATTTGCTCCAATGGTTGCCTGCAATACCACCCCAAAGGACTTCATGACTGCGATGGTCATGTCGACATACGGCTTGGAAACGAGATCGCCGATCACGCGAATCGCAACCGGAGAATCGGCAAATGGCGAAGCCATCATCATACCGCTCAAAAACTGGCTAGAAACGTCCCCTGCAACGCTTGCCTCTCCTCCCCGTATTCCATTGGCGAGCACACGGACTGGCGGGCAGTTGCGATGGGTTGGATTGGTGCTAAAAACGTTGGCGCCAAGTTCTCGCAGGCCATCGATCAAGTCGCCGATGGGTCGCTCACGCATCCTGGGAACGCCATCCAAAGTATAATCGCCCCGCGTTGCAGCCAAAGCCGCGGTAAGGAAACGAATGGTCGTCCCACTGTTTGCGATATGCAACTCCCCCTTTGGGATAGGTGGCTGGCCATTGCACCCCGTGATCTCGATTGTCTTCGCTGTCCTATCCCAGTGAACGGAAAGTCCAAGAGCAATCCACGCGTCGATCATCACACGAGTGTCTTCACTTTCGAGGACACCGGAAAGGACAGACGTACCGCGAGCCATGGCCGCGCATATCAATGCGCGATTGGTAATGCTCTTGGAGCCCGGTACGGTCACACGACCAACAATGGGTTGCAAGACTGGTTGGAACGAGACGGCGTAAGCACCCATTTCGGACATGGCTTACTTTTCAGCGATCTTCCAAAGGCTCGAGACGCCACGCACATACATGGCATTTCCAGAAACGGCTGGCGAACCAAGTACCGCTTCCCCAAGCTCGTTCGTTGCTACGACCTTGCCCTCTTTATCTCCAAGCTCGACAACAAAACAACGTCCGTCATCGCTGAAGACATACAAGTTATTGGCCGCAACGACAGGCGAGGACCAGATGCTTTTGGCATCTGCCAAGCGAGTTTGCCATTTGGATTCGCCTGTGAATAGGTCTCCGCAGGCAAGAACCGTTCGGCTAATCGTATAAACACTCTTTCCAACAACCAGAGGCGAACAAGCGTTCGAGCTTAGTTTGTTGTTGTCCCACAGTTTGCTGGGGCCAGTTCCGACGCTCGACAAGTCAAACGCGGTCAGACCACCGGCTGGCACAAAGAGTTTGCCTTCCGCTGCAAACGACGATGGAATCGTAGAACAACGAAGCTCCTTCTTCCAAAGAATCTTGCCGGACTTGGGCTCAACCGCGAGAAGATCTTCACTCGATTGCATAACGATGACTTGCTGACCGTCAAGCAATTTCACGATAGTGGGCGACGACCAATTGGCTTGCTTGGGTCGATCCAGTTTCCAAAGCACCTTTCCATCTTCGGCGTTCAAGCCCGCTGCAAAGGAATCCCCTTGGCATTCAATCTGAACCACGCAAACGCTATCGAGAACGACTGGCGAACTGCTCATGCCGACATCGTTTCCAGCTTTAGGGAAATCGGTCGAAAGCGAGCGATACCAAACCAAGTTGCCTTCGAGGTCAACGCAGGCGATGTCGTTGGAACTGTAAAATGCAAAAACATGCTTGCCGTCCGATGCTGGCGTCGGAGCAGCATTGGCGCTGGTGGGGTGACAGAACGGACGACCGCGAGCAACGAACTCTTGCTGCCATCGAATAGCCCCATCGTTCGTGTTGACACTAATCAAATGCAGACGACGCTGATCCATGCCGCTGCTGCTGGTAGTAATGGCTTGATCGCCGACGACAATAACACCACCAACACTTCGGCCAGGCAGTTCTGTACGCCAAGCAATATTCTCTTTTGCTTCACCGCCAAACTTGGTCGGCAGTTTTGAGTCGATACCGACGCTGCCTGCGTTCGGTCCGCGAAACATGGGCCAATCGGCCTTTGCGGTTACCTGTTGCGACAGTGTTGCCACAGTCAAACCGAACGCAAACCAAGATGTCTTGTAGAATTTGTGCATGTTGAGTCTCATCGTCTATCGTCCTTTTGTCAAAATGGCTTTGCCGGTGGAGTCACAAATTCTCACTTGAAACTTGTAGTCTTGCGCCCATTGTTCCTTCTGTTCATTCTGGCAAACCTTGACCAGGATTTGGTTCTTGCCCGCCTTGAGGCGAATAGGTTCTGCGTACTGATCGATCTGAGCGCCAGTGTGATAAACTTCGTTGGACATGACGAGCTTGCCGTTGACCCAAATTTTGTTTCCGTTGATGCAGCCCAATCGCACTTCAGCGTCTTGATCTTTCTCGGAATCAAATTCAGCCGCAGCATAAACGATGCAGCCTTTTTCTTTGTTGTAGAGCTCAGCCAAGTCGACGACTCCGTCAGGCTCAGCGGTGGTGTGCTGTTTCCACGTGACAGCTTCCGTCTTGCCCTGATACTCGTTCTTGGTCGCTCCCTTGGCCCAATCGGTTTCGACAGGGAAGACCTTGTCAAAGTTGACCGTCCCGACGTTATCAAACGGGCCGATCAATCGCCATTCAGGCAAAAACCCGAGTTGCTTGGACTGGTCGATCGTGACACCGAGTTCTTTGAGCTTTTCGATGATCGATACCACTTGGCTCGGATGGCGGGCGGCATCGAGCAACACCGACAGGTCCTTGTTTTCGAGCTTGACCTTCATGGCTTCGTCGATCGCCAAGAATCGAAGCTCGGGGCTCGAGTCTTGATTCATCTTGGCGAGCAGTTCTTTTCGGAGAACATCGTTGTTGGTGGTAAGCCATTGGAAAACGAGATAGCGAGCCTCGCCGTCTTGACTGGCGTCCGCCAAGAATTTGGTAAGCTCGGCAGATTGTGACTTGCCAGACTTTCGGTAGAGGGAATTGGCGAGTCCCAAGAGCCAATTGCGACCGACTGGTGTCGCTCCCTTCATGGCCGCCAAAGACTGGATTAGGGTGACATCGCTGGCTTTGCTAAGTTGCTTGATCGCCTTCGAAGCGGCAAGAGTGCTGTCGTCACCTGATGTCAGCGTTTGCAAGACCTTGATGGAATCCAGACTACCGTCTGCCCTGGCATCGACGGGATCTAGGATCGTTGCGGAGATGGAGAAACCGACGGCGAAAATCGCCGCTCGTCGAATTGTCCTCGTCTTGAGCCTAATCAGCATGCTTAGCACCCTCATTCGTAATCACCTGTGTAAATTCCTGCGTACAGATTATGCAGGTTATGCCAGTGAAGCGAAAGGGGCGAACGGTTAACCCAGTTTATTCATGAGTTGAGCCAAGAACTGGAAGTTCCACTCAGGTTCTTGCATCAACAATCGAACCGAGAAAAACGAAAAAAGCCGAAACAAAGAGAAGATCGAAATAACGAGTTCATGCGTATCTTGAATGACCAGCGAATGGAGACTTAACAAAGCAATAAGTCGATTTTTTTCGCCCTCTTTCGTTTCTTTCGACAAAAAGAGGGCCGTGCCGGCTCGCTACTAAAGGTCAAGCGATTCGAGTTTCCGAAGTCGCTCCTTTACCTCGATTTGTCTGGCTCGATCGCAGTCAACCAAAATTTGTTCCGCATAAAATCGGGCGGAATCGATCAAACGACTTTCTTCCGCTAGGTCCAGGGCTAGTTCAAGTGCTCGCAGCCGAATCTTTGGTTCCGGTGGGGGGGCTCGAAACAAGGCGGCTTTGCGAAAAGCATCCAGAGCATCCAGAGGTCGACCTAATGTTTGATAACACATCCCCAGTTGGAGATTCGCACGAGCTCGCAATTCGGGCTCGTCGGCAGCGCGGACCAGCAGTTCGATGGCTTCGTCAAAGCGAGCCAGTTGCCTCAACCCGATCGCCCAATTGATGAGTATCTCTTTTTGGTCGGGATGTCTACCAAATCGATCTCGGCAAACTCGAATGCGCTCATTGGCTAAATTGACTTCGGCTTGCTCCAGACCATATCGCGTCTCATCGGACGGGTCTTGTGCAAGTGCCGTTTTCGCATGTTGCAACAATTGACTTGCTTGATGGAGCAGAAGTTCCTCTCGCATCATGACGAGCGGTTCGCATTCCGGACAAAGCTGAACACCTGCCTCTAGGACACGCTTTGCGTCGTTCCATCGTTCTTGATTGATGTAGATTTGCCCGAGCTCGACATAGGGAGCGCTGTTTGCCGGGCAATTACGGATCTCCTGTTCGAGATACTGAAACCTCTCGAGAGGAATTGAGCCTCGCTTCGAGGGGGCAGCCTCCGGCG
This sequence comes from Planctomycetaceae bacterium, assembly GCA_947463915.1. GTDB lineage: Bacteria > Planctomycetota > Planctomycetia > Pirellulales > Pirellulaceae > JBKCUI01. The sequence continues at coordinate 15,750 of CANHVO010000084.1, read as the reverse complement.
TTGGGCGAGCAAACAAAGCATCGACATCGGCAAATCGAGAAAGAAGTTTCGAACCTACTTGCGAGGTCGAATCAATTGGCGTCGAGTTGGTTGTATCGGGTGCGGTATTCATCGTGATTGTATTATACATCACAGACGGACCAAAAAAACGGCCCGTTTGGCAGTTCGCCATCGTGGCGACAGAGAGGCTGCCAAACGGGCCGTTGGACCACCGAACTGAAAAGTTCGTGGTGAACGGGAAATTACGACACTAAATCACCAGTTCAGGGTCGATTCCTGGGGTTGGGACCCAGTATTTGCCATTTTCTGGCTGGATCGGTGCTTCGTTGTCAAACGAACTCATTGCGTCCGTGTTGGCGAGCGAAATCTTGCTGTTTAGACATTGGTCCCATTTGACGACTTTTCCGGTGTACGTCGCCATACGTCCCATGATCGAGGTCATGGTGCTATACGCTCCATTGTCACCTTCGTTGGGAATCAGTCCCTTTCGAATGTCGGCGAACAAGTCGACGTGCTCTTTTGCATGTCCCAACTCGTTCTTCGGAGCATTCCAAATCACTTGGTTGTTCAGGTCATAAATCTTGCCTGCACCGATATCGCACCAGCCCTTGCTGCCGTGTGCGTATTCGCTAACCGATGCCCAACACCCTGGGATGTGACGGCACTGGCTCAGGAGCTTAACTCCGTTTTTGTAAGTGTATTCGATCATGTGGTGATCGAAGATCTGGCCGCTGTCAGGACCTGTTCGAACCTGTCGTCCACCTTGCCCCTGTGCTGTTTCAGGTGGCCCGTCCATCAACCAGTTGATGACGTCCAGGTTGTGAATATGCTGTTCGCAAATATGGTCACCGCTCAGCCAGTTGAAGTAGTACCAATTGTTCATTTGGTACTCGAGTTCGCTCTGCTCCGGTTTGCGAGGGCGAGTCCAAACGCCATCGCCGTTCCAGTAGCAACGTGTGAAGTTGATATCGCCAATGGCGCCGTCTTTGAGCTTAGCGATCGTAGCTTGATAGCCAGATTCGTGATGCCGTTGCAATCCGACGGCCACAACAAGCTTCTTTTCTTTGGCTAATTTGTTGGCGGCCAATACACGGCGAACGCCTGGCGCGTCTGTCGCAACAGGTTTTTCCATAAACACGTGCTTGCCTGCTTTGACGGCCGTTTCGAAGTGCAACGGACGGAAGCCTGGAGGAGAAGTCAAGATAACCATGTCGATATCGGATTCGATCAATCGCTTGAATGAATCGACGCCGACGAATTTGCGGTCTGTCACATCGATGCGTTCGGCGTGTTTGCTGCCGATGCCTTTGAGAGCCTCGTCGATTCGATAGGAAAACGGATCTGCAACCGCGGTCAGCTTTACGCGATTTTCTGCGCTGTTGGTATCCAGAGCTTGCGTGGCAGCACCCGTTCCGCGTCCACCGCAACCAACCAATCCAATCTTGATTTCACCGCTATCAAAGGAATGTGCAGCGCGAGCGATTGGCAAAGTGCCGGCCAACGCACCAGTCGCTAGTACAGCGGAGGTCGTCTTGATGAAATCGCGCCGGTTATCAGCAGGAGTGAGTTGGATTGGGTTTTCGGACATTCGAAGTAGCTCCGGGAAATTGAATGGGATGACTGGTAGTAATTAGGCGAAACAGTTTCTGGGAGGAATAGTAGTACTTCACGTTGACCCCGCGAGAAATGAGGCAAACTCGCGTTTTGGAGAAGAAGAGTTACTTTGCACAAGTCAACGTGAAGTACCGGTGGGCTTAGGGGTGTCGATCGGAGGGGATGCCTCCCAAAAACACACGCTAAGGGGTCGCTTTTTCGCAACCAGCCCCAACTATAACTCTACCTAAGCAACTAATCAATCGGGTTGTAGCTACATTCACCTGGACTTTATCTGGCTCGAACAGAAGGTTCAGGTCGGGTTTGACGCTAGCAAGAACTTGGTTTTCCGTTAAAAAAGCGGTTTCATTGGGCTCTCCAACGTATCTGAGAGGGCCGAGATTCTCTCGAAAACTAATTGGATGGCGCAAGCGAAATGGCAAAGAAGAGTATTGCGGATGTGGATTGTCAGGGCAAAGTCGTTCTGATGCGGGTGGATTTCAACGTTCCGCAGGACGATTCCGGTGCAATCACCGACGATCGCCGAATTCGAATGGCGTTGCCATCCATTGAATCCGTCGTCAAAAGGGGCGGGAAGCTGGTTTTGATGAGCCATCTTGGCCGCCCAAAAGGAAAGGGGCCAGAGCCTGAATTTACCCTGCGACCGACAGCGGTGCGATTGTCGGAGCTTTTGGGGCTCCCTGTTGATTTTGCCAGCGATACCGTCGGCCCAGATGCCGAGGCCAAAGTCGCGGCTCTACAGAACGGTGGAGTGTTGGTGCTGGAGAACGTTCGTTTCAACCCAGGCGAAAAAGACGGAGAAGCCGTTTACTCGAACAAGCTCGCAAGCTGGGCGGATGTCTACTGCAACGACGCGTTTGGGACTTGCCATCGCTTGGAAGCGTCCATGGTTGCTGTCCCGAACGCAATGGGATCCAAGCCAAAGGTGGTTGGCTTTTTGGTGGCCAAAGAAATCCAATACCTAAGTGACACGATCGCCAATCCTCAACGTCCGTTTGTGGCGATCCTCGGCGGAGCGAAAGTCAGCGACAAGATCAACGTGATTCAAAACCTGCTCGGTATCTGCGACCAGGTTTTGATCGGGGGCGCAATGGCCTACACCTTTTCCCTCGCACAGGGTGGAGCGACAGGGAAGAGTTTGGTCGAAAAGGACAAAGTCGACCTCGCGAAAAAGCTGATCGAAATGGGTGGCGACAAATTGGTGCTGCCAGTGGATACCCATTGCGGCGATGACTTCAAGGGAAGCTGCAACAAACAAGTCGTCAAAGCGGGAGAGATTCCAGATGGATGGGAAGGTCTCGATATCGGTCCGGAAACTGCAAAGAAATTTGCCTCGATCGCTGGGAAGGCAAAGACGATTGTGTGGAACGGACCGATGGGAGTGTTTGAGATGCCACCATTTGATCAAGGTACGATCGCTGTAGCAGAAGCGATCGCTAAGTCGGATGGCATCAGTATTATTGGTGGGGGCGATAGCGCTGCCGCAATCGAACAACTCGGATTTGCGGATTCGGTAACGCACGTTAGCACCGGTGGAGGGGCGAGTCTTTCGATGCTAGAAGGAGAGAAATTTGCAGCGGTTGAACTGTTGGACAACTGCTAGTTTTTGCTAAAGCCCATGGGAGTGGTTGTCTCTCGGGACAACGGATTTTTGATGTATTGTCGGAAGCAGTCTTTGCAGAGGTCAAACTGCTTTCGCTGATAAACTTCGTCATCAAAGACCGAACTGCAAAGATCATCGGCCGAATCGAGCATGTCTTGAATGTCGTCAAGATGGTCTGGGTCATCTACCAATTCATGATCCGGACCATCCAAGGCCGCTTCGATTTCAATGGTCACTGTGTAGCGAAGGTCCGTCGAACTATCAATTTCTCGTTTGCATCTGTCACATGAATAGTGAATCACGATAGAGAACTCCGTAGGAAATTGGAAAGAAGCAGGAAGAGGTATGTGCTGCTGTAATCCTACAACGCGAAACCAGTTGACCGCAAGCAAATTGTATTTTTCGTTGTGAACCTTTGTCGTATTTGCCGACAAACGACGCCCCAATCGTAGGGTTGGCACCCATTGTTCTGGCTAGCCAAAATAGCGGCTTTGAGGTTTCTGGGAATTGCCGGCAAAAACTTTGGAATAGGTCTCTTGGCGGGCGAAATGAGTTGGTGCTGGCATTATATTAGTATTCAACAGCGCACCTTTTTTGTGATTAGATACATCCCTCCAGGCTAATCCTCGTTGTTTTACTGCGTAACGTGTCATGCCCGACTTCGACCCTGATGAACTATCCAAGCTTGCGCCAGACCGCCAAATTGATTTGGTGGCGGATGCGTTCTTAAAAAGTTGGCAAGACGGGACACGTCCTTCGGTTAGCGAGTTTGCGTCCTATGTAGCCCCTTCGTTTCGAGATCAATTGCTGCGTGAGTTGATACTCACCGAACAGCAACTTCAAATCAAGCGACGCGCTTCTGAAGCGATGCCTGTTTCGATGGAAGACTCGACGGTTCGAGGTGAGCCCAGGACAGTGAGGCTTCAATCCAATATGCCTTCGCAGATCGGGCACTATCAGGTGCAATATGCTTTGGGGCATGGAGCATCTGGGGTCGTCTACGCGGCCAAGGAATGGACAACCGGCAAGATGGTTGCGATTAAATCGCCACACGCACATTTGATCGCTGACAAAGAAGACTCTCAAAGATTTCTGCGAGAGGCTCGCAATGCCGAGCGGTTAGACCATCCGGGAATTGTCGAGTTTATTCAGCTAGGTCAGGACGATAACGGGCCTTATCTGGTTTACGAATTCCTAAATGGGATCGATCTTCGTTCGTATCTCCAGGTCGGCGTCCCATTAACGCTTGAGACGAAATTGAAGCTGATTGCAGACGTTGCCAGGGCACTGCAGTATGCGCATGACCAAGGGCTCATTCACCGCGACCTCAAACCTTCGAACTTGATGGTCGTCTACCCCTCGGACTCAACTGATCCTAACTCTTTGAAATCGCTGGACATCAAGCTTCTTGATTTCGGAATCGCTCGATTGCTTGATGCCGCAACAATCTTGACCAACGATGGCGAAATGTTGGGTACGCCAGCGTACATGAGCCCCGAACAAGCCAGCGGCCAATCACAAAGAGCAGACCATCGCGCCGACATCTATTCTCTTGGTGTGATCCTGCACGAACTTCTTACCGGCAAAACGCCATTTAGCGGCACCGCACCCGAGCTGGTCAATCAAATCTGCCGCAATCAAGTTCCGCTCCTTCGCATTACCCATCCGGAAATACCAGAGCCTGTAGCCACGATTTGTCAGCGGTGCTTGAGGCTCAGTCCTGCGTATCGCTATCGCAAAATATCTGAAGTCGCAGACGACATAGGACGGTTTCTGCGAGGGGAGCCTATTTTGGCCAAACCAATTGGCTTGGTCGAGAGTGCTTGGTCCACTTGGACGCAAAGGAAATTGTCTCGAGTTGCAGCGACCGCACTGGTAGCCATTGTTGCGACCGCACTTTTGGTCACCTCCTTCTTGGTTCGTCCCCCCGTAGTGTCGCCCATCCAAACATGGGTGGCTGCATTACCAGGGTCGATGCGAAACACATCCGTGTTGGTCACGGCCTTGCCGACGGCATCCGTTCAGGACGTTAGTAAATTGCTCGGATTGCCTGCAGACAGGCAACAGGCAATCGTCGAGTCGTTGGACCGACAATTGGATGTGGATGGGCTTGACCCAAAGCAGATCGAATCGATTCAAGGGCTGCAGTGTTTGTTTGAGATCGATCGCATAAAAAAGCCAAGATTGACCAACGCATTGATAAACTGGATTTGCAGCCGGTTCACGGATACTGAAGAGCAAAAATGGAGTACGGCATTGAGCCCTTATGCGAGCTCGCTCGCTCCAGCCCTTGAAAAGTCGTTGGGCAATGAAAAGAAGCCGACGAGACGATTGACGATGGCCAAGCTTCTAGCTGCTTTTCATCGCGGCAAACCAGAATTGCTTATTCCGTTTTTGGATATTGCCCATTCAAACGAGATCCATATCTGGTCAAAATCGATTGGTCGTGACGACCTGGAACGCCTTCAGGTACTCTGGACGCCCTTTGAAACGTGTATAGACCATCCCGAATTCCGTGAATCGGATTGCATCCAGCAGTCGAATCGCGTTTTCGCTCGCTACCTATTGGGAGATGATGCTTGTCTGCTGAAAGCTCTTGAGGATCGCGTTGATCCCCGGCTTAGAACCTACTGTGTGCATCGCTTCAAGGAGACCGGAATTGAAATTGCTCCCCTGATCGAAAAGCACCTGATAGCGAGCACTAGGTCAGATGTGCTTTATGGACTGTTAATGATTGTGGCCACTCTAGAAACGAAATCGTTCACGCCCATTACGATGAGTACCATTGAGGGATGGGTGCTTCGTCAGTACGAGGAGCATCCCGATTCAGGTGTGCACGGTATGTGTCGCTTCTTTCTTGCTAAGTGGGGAATGGAGGATCAAGCAGCGGTGTTGGATGAAAGGCTGGCCCAAAAAGGGATCGTTCGAGAGAAGGATTGGTTCGTAAACCCGCTTGGTATGCATATGGCGATCATCAAAGGGAAAAAGCAATTCTGGATGGGGAAACCAGCAAAGAAGAAAAAGGCACTTGAAGATTTGTATGACCAGAGCGTTGGCCGCGAAGCCACTGTAGAGGGTTCGTATGCGATAGCCATGGACGAAGTGAATGCGGGGCAATTTCGTCACTCTCAACCTGCGTACGATCAAGCGATGTTGGCCGCTGCTCCGGCGAACAACCTGAGTTGGATAGACGCAATTGGTTTCTGCCAATGGCTAAACTCATGCGAAAAACTAAGACAGTTGAACGTGAAAATGGAGCGTGAACCGGAACGACTCAAAGTAGACCTTGGGGTTTTGGAATCGGTCAAACAGTACCGATTGCCCACTGTCGAAGAGTGGGAGTACGCAGCTCGAGGGAAGACCGTTGCCTCACGATTCCATGGACAGCCCGAAACTCCAGCCTCGGACGGTACTTTTGTCGATTCGCTAGGTAGAACATTAGCGATGCCAAACCGATTTGGCTTAACAAATGTTATTGGCTCACTGACTGAATGGACAATGACGGAATCGGTACAGGATCGTGAAACAAGTTTTGGAAACGATCCCAATATTCCTGCAACAATACCTATGGTGCTTCGCGGGGCCAATTCTAATTCGCATCCAGCGTTTCGGGACTGTATGTGCTTTTCCGTTTCGCCGGCAAATACATCCGGTAAGGAATATGGTGTTAGAATTTTGATTAGGACGCCTGAGTTTGATTGAGACCATAATTGTTTCTTGTTCGATTTGCCGACTGAAATGCCCGATCTAGATCCAACCGAAATATCCAAACTCTCGCCCGATTGCCAAATCGACCTGGTTGCGGATGCGTATTTAAAGAGTTGGCAAAATGGGGATCGGCCGCTGGTCAGTGAGTATGCGAGTTTGGTCGATGGATCCATTCGCTACCAAGCCCTTCGAGAGTTGATCATCACCGAACAGCAGCTACAAATGAAGCTTCATGTATTGCAAGCTGTTCCGATCCAAGAGGAAAATACGACGCAGCGTGGTGAACCGATAACTGCGAGACAGCAGTCTTCCATGCCCGCTCAGATTGGGCCGTATCGGCCGCAATATATTTTGGGGCATGGCGCATCCGGAGTCGTCTACGCTGCCCTAGAAATGGAGACGGGAAGAACGGTCGCCATCAAAATGCCACACGCATATCTAATGGCAGGAAAGGAAGACGCAAGGCGGTTCCTGCGGGAAGCTCGTTATGCGGAGCAACTAAAGCATCCGGGCATCGTCGAATTTTTGCATCTCGGTCAGACCCAATCCGGTCCCTATCTGGTTTACGAATTTTTGAATGGAGTCGACCTGCGTTCGTACCTCAAGGTAAACGTCCCTTTGACGCTTGAGGCGAAACTGCAATTGGTTGTGGATGTTGCCAAGGCACTTCACTATGCGCACAACAACATGCTCATTCACCGCGATCTTAAGCCATCGAATCTGATGGTCCTATTTCCAACGGATGCTGCCGAGTCGGAGCCTTCGAAGTCACTTGCAATCAAGATCCTCGATTTCGGAATTGCTCGGTTGCTCGATTCCGCCACCATTTTGACTAACGACGGCGAAATGTTGGGCACACCTGCTTACATGAGTCCAGAGCAAGCTAGCGGCCAATCTCAAAAAGCCGACCACCGTGCTGATATTTATTCTCTTGGAGTCATCCTTTACGAACTTCTCATCGGAGAAACTCCGTTTAGAGGCACCGCAGCCGAACTCGTAGAGCAAATTTGCCGACAAGAAGTGCCGATGATTCGCTCCACACATCCGTCAATACCGGTTGCTGTGGCTACGATTTGCCAACGTTGCTTACGCCTCAATCCAGCATGTCGCTATCAGGACATGTCCCAAGTTGCGGAGGATCTCGAACGGCATCTACGAGGCGAGCGCATTCTGGCTAAACCGGTCCGTTTGATCGAGCGAGCTCGGTCCAAATGGAAGCAATTGGAACTAGCACAGGTTGCGACGACCGCTCTAGTCGCCATTTTAGGGACAGTTCTTGTGGTCGCTTTTTTAATGACTCGGCCGCAAGCTCCTTCGCCTATTCAATCATGGATCGGTTCCATGCCGGGGTCGCTTCAAAATGGTTCTGCTCTGTCCGATGCCCTAGGGACGGCATCCCTCGAGGATGTTTCCATGATTCTGGAATTGCCTCACGCGATGCAATCGGAGGTTGTCAAGTCGCTGGATCGCCAATTGAAAGTCGACGGACTTAGGAAGAAGGAAGTGGAATCGATCTCCAGACTGCAATGCTTGCTCGAGCCTGAGCGTGCAAAAACGCAAGAACAGGCCGAAGCACTGGTGAGCTGGGTTTGCGATTTATTCACGGACGCAGCGGAAGCTCAAAGAAGCTCTTTCTTGGCAAAGTTGCCTCTGCCCTGGATCGAAACTTTCGAAAAATCCTATCGGTCAGAATCCGTGCCCGCTAAGCGTAATTTACTTGCAGACCTACTCGCTTTGTTTCATCAAAAAAATCCAGAAAAGAGAATCGAGTTGCTAGGCGCGGCTAATCCAGGAGAAATCCAAGTTTGGTCGAAGACGCTAGGGAAAGGAAACTTGGAACGCTTGACGGTTGAATGGGAATCCTTTGAATCCGGAGTTGACTTCATGGGATTTAGTGAAGCATTCTGCATTCAGCAGGCCAATCGTGTTTTGGCTCGCTACGCCCTGGGCGATACGGATTGCTTGCTCAAAGCAATGGAGGACCGTGACGATCCGCGGCTTAGGACATACTGTGTCCATCGTTTTCAAGAGAGTGGGCTAGCCATCGCCCCGTTGATTGCAAGCATCTTGTCGGATAATCTCAGACCCGATGTGTTATATGGATTGTTAATGATTGTGGCAGTAACAGATTCGAATATTATTAACTCAAATACTCTAACCCTGCTTGAGAATTGGGTGCTTCGGCAATACGAGGATCATCGCGATAACGGTGTTCACGGTATGTGTCGGTTCTTATCCACAAAATGGCAGCTTCAAGATCAATCTGAATCTGCTGATAAAAGGTTAATGCAATTGGGACTTATGCGAGACAAAAGATGGTTTGTGAATTCACTCGGAATGCATATGTCCCTCATCAAAGGAAATGGGGCATATGCAATTGGGATGGACGAGGTCACCGTCGAGCAATTCCGAAGATTCGATAGCAACTTCGGAAAGGGACTACCATCGAAATCCGCAGCAAGTGGACTAAGTTGGATTATGTGTTACGACTTTTGCAATTTGTTGAACCAAGAGCAAAATTTCGCACGAATTGAGGCCACGATTGATCGCGAGAAGTACTCGACGAAACTAGCCTTGGCGCCTCTGGAACCGGTCAAGCAATATCGCTTACCGACAAGCGAGGAATGGGAGTATGCGAGTCGCGCAATGACGGCCACTCCAAGCTTTCGTGGATCGCTAGACACACCGTTTTCGGATGGAGTACTGTCTGAGGGCAATCCTGATCAAGTTCTACCTAATCGTTGGGGATTGAAGAATACTCAGGCATCGCAAGCCGAGTGGACGATGTCTCTCTACCGCTCCACACCATCGGAACCAATTGCTCATGAAGAAATACCTTTTTTTGTTATGCGAGACAATGTCGACGAACTGACGCCAAAAAGCCGAAGCAATGTTGCAGTTGGTTTTGCCTTCGCTAAAACCAACTCGAATCCTTTTGGGATGCGCATCGTTTTGCGGTTGCCGGAGTTCGATTGACTAATTCGTTCGTTTTTTTTTCTAGCTTTGAAGGAGCATCAATTGGCCAAAACAAAAGTAGCCGCAGTAGCAAATCAGTGTGGATATAAGTGCATAGGCGGGCAATGGGTTCTTGTTGCAAACAATGCACCAAGTGGTTTTATTTGCCTACCTACAATGCCCGGCGGGTGCACTGAAGGGGCTACCAAATCGACGCCTGCGATTCAGATTCCTGATGAACAGACAGCTTTGGTGGCGAACTCAGCGGAATACGTCTATCGCAAATCCACGAAGTCACTTCATTTCAAGGATGGCAAATGCGGGAAAGGCAAGCACTTCCCTCCAATCATTTCCGTTAAGGATTTGGCCGAAATCGATTCCGACGCCGCGGAGCTGGTTAAGTCGATGCAGAAAAACAAACGCATCGCGTCGTTTAGCGTTGTGGTCAAGGCTCAGAAGGTCGAGCTGGCATGACCAATGACCGTATGGCATCGGCTGGCTGGAGTTCACGCTGCTATCATTGACTTTTAAGCCCTGAGCAGCAGACGCTAGTTCCAAAACCCGGTAGTTCCTTTCGGGTTTTGGCGCGGCGAGGCGGAGCCTCGAAAGCAGCGTGTTCCAGGGTAGAGCCCTGGAACGAGGGCGACTTACTATCTTCCGGGGCCGGGGCTTGCTCTAGAGCAATGTCTTCAGCGCAGCGATGGCTGGGGCATAATTTGGCTCTTGAGTCACTTCAGGAACGATTTCCCCGTAAACGACTTTTCCGCTAGCGTCCAAAACATAGACCGCTCGCGTCAAAAGCTTCAGCTCATCAATCATCAAGCCAAAGCTCATTCCAAAGCCGCCGTTTTGATAGTCGCTGCCAACCTTCATCGACTTGATGTCTTCGGCACCGCAAAAGCGATTCATCGCAAATGGCAAGTCACGGCTGACAGTCAACGCGTTAATCTTGTCCCCCATCGCGCCCAGTTCAACGTTGAACTTTTTGGTCTGGATTTGACAGATACCTGTATCGAGTGACGGCACAACGCTGATGATGGTCGGCTTGCCCTTCAAATCGGCCAAAGTAATGGTCTTAAGGCCGCCCTCGAAAAAGTGGACGGTGAAGTCAGGTGCAGGGCTGCCTACCGCAAGTTCAGTACCTAGCAGTGTCATCGGGGTACCTTTGAACGTAATTGCTCCAGCGCGTGCCATCGTTAATCCTCGTTGTTGTTATGTGAAAGTGAAAGCTGTTAAACAGGAACGAAAATTAAGGTTTTTCCGACTATTCGTCAATGCTTGAACCGAAGTTCCCACTGCCCTCAGCCGAATGGCGTTGAATTAAGTCTATCCCCGTAGCGGAAGTTGTTAAACTTCCTGGAGGGAAAGGACCTTCAGGAACACTTGCGAGATTCCACCTGCTATTTCAAAGCCACTCGCCATTCTTTCTCCGCCCTTGTCAATTGGGCTCTTCGGAATACCGAAGTGGTGGCTTCTCCGCAAAATTGCGGTTTTCAGCACTGGATGACGCGATACTTGTGGTCGGGTGATTTTTCGATTCCAAACATCGAAGGATCAATTACCAACCAAAACTCGCTCGCGACCCATCCAATCATGAACATCACCTGGTGCCCGGTTCGTCTCATCTCAGACGATCCTGAATTGCTAGACGTGGTCCCAAACCTCTGTCGTGATCTCCAAATTGTGGACTTTCAGTCGTTCTCCGATCTAGAGCAGGTCCAAATACAGAAGACGGCTCTAGCGCAAATCTTGCTTTTCGATCTCAATAAAGGCTGTACGGACGCCGAATGCGACGAGGAAATGTCCTTTGCATTAAAGCGGAACCCACGAGACATTGTGCTCGGGATCGGAGCTGGATTTCCTGGTAGTATCATTGCCCAGCTGGCGCGACGAGGCATGTTTGGCCTTATCGACAGACCCGTTCGAAACGCTCCTTTTTCAAAAGCCATGCTCGAGGCAAATGAGCAATGCGTAAAGCTCCGAATGGAGCAAAGCGAACTTCGCATGCTGAGCATGCAGCGCCATTCCTTCACCAAAGGAGAAGAAGAAGTGTTGGAACTCGTCGTGCAGGGTGTTCCGAACAAGTACATTGCGACGAAGCTCGAAGTGAGCCAAAGAACGATCGAATCTCGACGGCAAAAAATCTACCAGAAGATGAATGCCAAACGTCTCACCGACCTGATCCGCGCTATCGACAAGCTCGAGTTCTTGTCGCGAACTCTAAGCCAGTTTGCGTAGCCTCGTAATCCGGAACAAAAGCCCAACCCTCGACGAGATTCTCGACACGGATGTCGAGAGTCAAGTTCGAGCCGGATCGACGGACTATGGGCAAGCGAAGGGGCCAATAGGCATAGCACGACGCGCAAATTTTGAAGTTGCGTTATCTATTCTGAGGGCCGAAGCCTCGACACACCCGTTCATGTATTGCCCCTTCGGGCGACGCGGTGAAACAATTCAGGACGGCTGGGGCTTGCCCCCACCGTCCGCAGCTTTGGAGTTCTACATTCACGTTACACGATCGTACAACTCTGGATTCGTCGCACCGCCAAAGGTGGTGCACGAATCCAGAGTTGTTATTTCATCTCGCGGCCCCATGAGAGCACCACAGCGGTGTCCGGTCGGAACAAGGAGGCCGTCTCGCTTTCTTTTGGGAATTGCTTGCAGTTTCAACGGGAGGGTGAGGCTCCTGCCGAACCTTTGTACCGTTGGCTCGGCAGGAGCCTCGCCCTCCCAATTTCCGCCAAGCGATTTACCGGGTCCAAAAGTGAGACGGCCTCCAAGCCCGAACCGGACAAAACGACAAAAATCAAAAGTCACTGCCGACAAAATTGACTTACCAAGACTACGCAAGCAGATTCGGCAGTTGCATCATGTTGGCTAGAGACTCGACAAATTCTTTTGGCGTATCTCGCCAGGATACCGTCGTACTGACCTTGGTCGCCAAGTTCTTGATTTGCACTTGGCCGGCATCGAGTTCTTGAGAGCCCGCCACCAAGGCAATTCGGAAACCTCGCTGGTCTGCGTACTTCAGTTGAGCTCCAAGCTTTTTGGCTTCAGGATAGATCTCGGCCGACCAACCGGCATTGCGAACAATCGACGCCAATTGGAAGTAGTCGTTGATGCGTGCAGAGTCGAAGAGCGGAATAAAAACATCTGCCGACGAAATCGTTTTTGGTAGCAGGTCAAGCTGTTCCAGTGCCGCCAAAAGTCGATCCAGTCCAAGCGACGCGCCAATGCCAGGCAAATGTTGCTTGGTATAAAGTCCCGCTAAATTATCGTATCGCCCGCCACTGCAGACGCTTCCGATGCTAGGTAGGTCGCCAAGTACAGTTTCAAAGACAACTCCCGTGTAGTAGTCAAGACCGCGCGCGATTGAAACATCGAGCTGATAAAACTCGTCTTGAACGCCGGCCGCCTTGAGAGCGCCACAAATCGTGCGCAATCGCTCGACACCTTGCTGACCAATCTCAGAGCCTTGCAACAGTGAGTCCAGCTTAGAAAGAACGTCATCGGTCGAGCCATGTATTGCCGCCAACGCCAGAACTTGCTCTGTTTGAGATTGGCTCAGGCCTGCATCATTGAGTTCCTTGGTTACTTGTTCAGCCCCCACTTTCTCAAATTTGTCGAGAGCGCGAAGGACCGTGGTGCTTGCTCCTTGCAAATCCATTTGATCTAACAAGCCCGTGAGTACTTGTCGATTGTTGATGCGAATCTTAAAGCGTTCGACACCCACTGCATGCATGAGTTCATGAATTACCAGCGCCGTCTCGATGTCCGACACGACTCCAGTCGTTCCAATCGTATCGAAATCGCACTGAACGAATTCCCGATACCGGCCAGCTTGTGGGTTCTCACCTCGCCAAACGGAACCGATGTGATAACGTTTGAATGGGGTGCCAAGCTCGTTGATGTGCTGCGCCGCAAAACGCGCAAACGGCACCGTCAGATCGAATCGCATCCCCACGGCTCGACCACCGGCATCAACGAAGTGGTACATTTGACGGTCTGTTTCCTCAGACCCTTTTCCCGTCAAGACTTCGAGAAGCTCTAGCGCTGGAGTGTCGATCGGGACGAAACCGTAACGCCGATAAACTCCCCGAGCGACTTCCATGAGTTTCTCGCGAGGAATCATAGCCGCGGGCAAGAAGTCGCGAAACCCTCTCAGGGTTCTGGGTTCAATGAGAGCCATCGATTCAACTGTTTCAGCGAGGTGTGTTTAGGTTCGACCGCTCAGCGATCGCAAATTTCTCTGTCGATTACTAGAGAATCGGCAGCAAAGAAGGTTCAGGGCTTCGAAGCGTCTTTGCGTCCGAAGAATGGAATCGAGCTTCCATGTACTCTGCCACCTGTTCCGAAGTCTCAAAATACATTTCGTAAACTGCATCTTCATCGAATTCGCAATTTGCAGTCGAATAGTCGCGGCATATCTGTGGCCTAGTGTGGTAAATGCCGCAACGGTGATCGGATTGCAGATGCTTGCAGTCGGTATGTACCAAAAGATACCAAGTGCCATCCTCAATGAACACGGTTGCCCTATCGTGCAGTAAATACCAACGAATAAAGTCCAAATCCTGCTCGCAGGTCGGGGCATCGATGGGCAAGGCGAAATAACGGCAGCATTTGGCGGTGCAGTATTCGCAAAGCGAGGCTCCCTTGGGAACTTGCTCCCGCGTGGGCTTCTTTCCGTCTATGGTTTTCGCGGGCAAAAGTTGCAAGGGCTGTGATAAAGTAACTGTGCTCATGGATGCATCTTAGTAGGTTTAGCAACGTGTGGCGACATGGTTTTCGCCTGTTTTCTAGAACCGTAGTTTGAACCAATTGGTCTCATTCGGCAAGTAGCGGACAGTTCTCACCGCGTTTAATCAGCCTGGAGTTTCTTGTCCGACTCGGGCTTGTCTGGGCTTGTTAGTGGCTTGTTAGTGTCTTGTCTCAGCTTGTCTGGGCTTGTCTGGGCTTGTCCGGGCTTGTCCGGGCTTTTCTGGGCTTGTCTGGGCTTGTCCGGGGCTTGTCCGGCTCGGGCTTGCCCGACCGGACACCGCTTTGGTGTTCTACTCTGCGGCGAAATCACTGCCCCTGCATGCTTTGCCCCGCCGGAGGCGGGGCAAAGCATGCAAGGTGGAGAGAGACTGCGACATGCGGGTAGAACGCCAAAGCTGCGGACGGAGGGGCAAGCCCCTGCCGTCCTGAAACCGTAGTCCGTAATGAAACAGCTGGCGGCCGGGAAACTACGCCTTTAAGTACCAACATTTACAAAAAATCCGTTCGCACCAAAACAATCCAATGTCGAACGGCGCGATTCAGCAATCTAGGAGTGTATTCGTTAAAATTTGATCTCACCTTTTGCCTCACTGTACTACTTCGTGAGCCTCGAAATGGCCAAGTTCGCCCTTAAGCCAATTTACACCCATGAGAATACAAAATTCGCATTCCAACTGCGTTGGGGTATCACAATCCATTGGGATACACCTGTCGACGACAGTAAATGGCTCGACGCACTTCGATCCGCCCTCAGTCCGGACCAAATTCGTATCCTCTCTTGGCGCTGGCTGACACCTGACTCAACACAATTCGTCGTTAGCTCAACGCCGGGCTCAAGTCCATGCATTATCATCCAACGACTAAAGGGCAGATTGCAATACGTGATCCTAGAGTATGCAAAAAAAGCACTGCGATTGCACTATTCGATACGCAGTTTCGGAACCCAAGAGCGAAATATAGTTGAGCAGTACGTCCAGGGGCAAACCAACCATCATCTTATGGCGACTTCGAAATCGCAGTCTATCTTTGAAGACCTAAACTACAAAGATCTAACTGTCGATCTTTCGAGCATGAGAAAAACTTCACATGGCTCGTATTGGTACAACTTGCAT
>CANHVO010000083.1 GCA_947463915.1 Planctomycetaceae bacterium | reverse complement strand
CCGCCGCTTTGGGTGGCTAAAGACTTGGCCAGTAGCTCTTCGACGATAGCAGGAAGCATCTCATGGTAGTAACTCTCACCGAACTCATGATCGAACCGAATGTTCAAACGAGTGTAGACACTATGGATTTCGTCTTTGCAATTCGGCACGAACGCTTCCCAGAGCTCGAGATTCTCTCGATCGCCGGAGTGCAGTTTGGCTGTCTCCTTGAGAACGCGTTGGCCAAGGTCCGAATGCTGTTTCGATCGTTCGATAAACTCGTGATCTTGAGAGGTCTCCTCGATACTGGCTTTGGCCTTTTGGAGCTCCTCGTTTGCTTCGTCAAGTTGCCGAGCAGCGACTGCGATTTCTTTGGCAAGTTTTTTGTCTTGTGGAGCAGCGGCCGACTTTGCTTTCGATTCGGTCAGCTTTTGCTCTGCCTTGGTCAAAGCAAGCTCTAGCTTCGGAATGCTGGCGACGGCATCTTGAAATCCGATGATTCGTTGGACAACGCGATAGAGTCTGCTGAGTTCTGCTACAGGAGCTTGGGAGTAGGCTACATCGTCGCGAAAGTTCTTGTAACCGTAAATGATCATTCCAAACTGCGTGCCCCAGTCACCCAGGTGATTATCCGAGATGGCTTTGTGGCCGAGGAACCGTAGGATTTTGGTGATGGAGTCGCCGATGACGGTCGAACGAATGTGCCCGACGTGCATCGGTTTGGCGACATTCGGAGACGAATAATCGATGACCACGGTTTTTGGGTTGGCAACGGGAGCCACGGCCAATCGTTCTGGATCGGCATGGGCTTCCATCAGGCATTTGGCAAGCCATTTGGGAGACAGCCGCAAATTGACGTACCCTTGGCCCGCGATGGTGACCGACTCGCAAATGTCCGAAAGATCGATTTGTGCGACGATCTCTTCGGCGATAGCGAGTGGTGGCTTGCCGAGCTTTTTCTGGAGCGGCATAGCGACGTTGGCTTGATAGTCAGCCAAGCCAGCTTCTCGAGAAGCGACGATGCGTTCGAGAGCGGCGTTTAGGGCGTCCGGTTCGGCCAGCCAAGTGGCAAGGACCGGGGCAAACCTGGATCGAATGAGGGAAAGGACTCGCATCGCTTGAAAATGACTGGAAAGTGGATAGTTTCAAAGTCAAGCAACATAGCCCAACGGCCGGTTTTCATCCAGACCTGGCGAATTGCGGTTTGTCGACCGATTCGAAATGGGCTAAACTACGATTCTTGCTGGGACCGTAGCTCAATGGTTAGAGCAGGGGACTTGAGCGATGAGGCCTAAGGCGAAATTCGAGCGGAAACGCGGCGAGTTGCTATGGTCGATTCATTTGGGTTGCATGCTTTTTGTTGGTCTGCATCCGTGAACCAACAGATCGTATGTAGAATTTGTCAAATTCGGGGAAGGCTTCGCTAAACCCTCCAATTCCTTGGAGAAACAGGCATGTTAATCCCGAGCCAAGCCAATATCGATTTGCCATAAACGGTATTCGATAGCGGAAGGTGTAGAGACCAGACGGCAAACACGTAAAGTGAAGGTATGGTCCAGACCCCAAACTCGAAAGAGGCGGCGAAAGCCGTAGTTGGTACGCATAATCCCTTGGTTGCAGGTTCGAATCCTGCCGGTCCTATTTTTGTTGTGCGATGAGAGTGAAGCGTGCAGGCATCTGTGTAGCGAAAGTCGTCAAGACTTTCGGCTGCATCTGCTAAACGACCGAAACTCTTGACGAGTTTCGCTACAACAATCCTCCCTATACAAATCTCCTACTTTCCATCTTTACCTGTGTCAGACGCAACCGAAGACTTCGCACCCCATCTGAAACCCTACGCCGATCAAATCAATGGTCTTCGCCGCGTCGGCCACCAACTTTGGAACCGAGGCTGGTCACTGGGTACGTCCAGTAATTACAGTGTTGTCATCGATCGCAATCCATTGCGACTTTTGATCACCGCCAGCGGTAAAGACAAAGGACACCTTGGCCCGAATGACTTCGTTATTGTCGACGAGCATGGCAAGGTCACGCCAACGAACCAACCCAAGAGTAGCGCCGAGACGTTGCTGCATTGCACGGCCGCCTCGCGATGTGGTGCAGGCGCGGTTCTTCATACGCATAGCGTTTGGGCCACCACACTCTCGCAGCATTTTTTCCAACTGGGCGGACTTCGGATCGATGACTTCGAGATGCTCAAAGGGCTCGAAGGAATTACGACGCATCAATCTTCGTGCTGGCTGCCTATCTTTGATAATACTCAAGACATCCCAGCCCTTCAGGCTCAGGTGGTGCGTTACCTGGATGAGCATCCAGAAGAAAAGTGCTGGGGCTATCTTATTCGCCGACATGGTCTTTATACATGGGGTAAAGATTTAGCCGAAGCCGCTCGGCATATTGAAGTCATCGAGTTTCTACTCGAATGCATGGGCCGAACACTTCGGCGATAAGCTAAGGCACCCTCCCTCCGGGAGGGTCGGCCGGAGGCCGGGGAGGGTGAACTGACTTGTGCAATTGCCCCTGGCGCTTCACCCTCCCCTCGCTTCGCTCGACCCTCCCAGGGGGAGGGTGACTTGATAGAGACTCCCTACGGGAGGATGACAGAGGTAACGGCATATCTTTGTCGGCGACATCACTTTGCCATCAGTCGCTCATACATTTTGACAACTCGTTCCCCAACGACCTGCGGTGAACACATAGCTTCGGCTCGTTCCAACGCAGAATTTCCATATTGTGAAATCAGTTCCGGCGCGGCATGCAGTCGCTGAATAATCGACGCCAAGTTCTTGTAGTCTTCGCTAGGAAAAACAACGCCGTCCACTCCGTCTCGAACGATTTCCTTCATCCCACCTGCATCGCTTACGATCGGGCATACGCCTTGCCCCATGGCTTCGATCAGCGCTCGACAAAGCCCTTCTTTGCGTGACGGCATCACAAACAAATCCATACCCTTAATCAGTGCCGCCGCGTTAGGTGTATAGCCAAGCCATCGAATGCGATCTTTGAGTTGTGGATGTTCTGCAAGTTTTGCAACGACTGGATCCTGCAATGGACCCGCAATAATCGAGACCCAGTTCGGAATGTGCACGCACTCCAGCAAAGCACGGAGCAAGATATCGATGCCTTTGACGGGGCGGACGCTTGCGACAGTCCCTACGACAAACGAATCGGTAGGGAAATCATATTTGGCCAGCAACTGCTCTTTGGACTGGGAATGCCAGACTTTCTCAACACAATTGTAAATGACTTCGCATTTGCTTTCTTGGATCCCAGCCTGCAGCAATGCATGTTTCACGGCGTTGGATTCACAGGAATGCATCGCGACCTTCGGATTCAGATAGGTAATCCAGTCCGAGGGATCGCGCCAAGTTGGCACGCGAGTTATTCCGTAAAACGAAACGATCTTCGGTCGCCTTCGCAAGCCGATCGTCGCGAGCACGGTCTGAGACAATGAGCGAGGCAAGAAACAATGGACAATGTCAGGCTGAAAATTCCGGATGAGTTTCCTTAACCTAGCAATGGCTCCGAGGTCCACTTTTCTTCGGCTGACCAAAAAGGAAAACTCAGTGCTGCCGGTTACTTGGCCCAGCGGATTCGTTCGACAAGCAATCATCAACTGCAAGTCATCGCTGGCCTTCGCGCGGCTCTGCAGTTCACGAGACAGTATGCCTGGTGCATTGATGACCAGAACTCGCACTAGTTGACTCCTAAGTCTTTCTCCAGTCGGCTCAAGCGAGTCTGGAGATCGCTAATCGATTCCTTGAGCTCGACTATTTCCGATTCCAATTCTTTGATTCGATTGTTTGCCTCGACATTGACTGCAGCGCTCGAAGGGGCCGAGCGGCTGACGGAGCTGGATGGCTCGTCGGCATCGCCGCCGGCAGAAATGCCCGCAGCCACCGACTTGCGAACTTGCTCAAGCTCCCACTCGGGATAGAGATTGTGCGAGACGATTTGACCGCGTCCAGGCGGACTGAGCTCAACCACCAGATTGCGGCGTTTGAGTTCGTTAAACAGATCGGTCATGTGCTGCAAATCGTTAATCGGTTCCATGCGTGCCGCGCGCGTCCTGAGCTCACCCAAGGTCTGTTCGCCGCGAAGCAACAGCTCTGTCATAACCGCCGCTTCGACCTTGCTGATGGCTAACCAGTTGTAGGCATAGTGGCGAACTTTGGTGTTTCGGCCCAGGCCCTGAACGATCGTAACGGCACCAATGGCCCGCAGCTCATCGACGATCGTCTCGACTTGTTCGCTGCTATAGTTGGAGATCGGAGCCCGATTGGATTTTTGATTGCAACCGGTGCATAGCCCGGCGAAGGTCATCGGATACGCGTCAGGGGTCGTTTTCGACTTCTCCATCAACGTGCCAAGAACACGGCGTTGCTTGGCCGTAATCGGCTTCCACTCAGGTGCTGCCTTAGGGGCTTGGCCCGCGGACGCCGAAGCGGGTTGATTTTCCTGGATGTCGATTTCGTCCGAATCTTCCATGATGGTCTTTTCGTGATTAATTGAGGCGGTATGAGAACACAAGTGCATCTCGTTTAACAGTCAGCCGTAGGCGTACTGCCAGCAAAAGCAAGTACGCCTTCGGCTGACTGTTAAACGACCAAATCAACTGGCCCTTAATCGCCGAGCAGTGCTCAATCAGGCTAGTCGATACAAATCACAGGATAACATCGATCTAAGTTCGACGAAACGTGGCCAGGCTATTGTCAAAGCAACTTGAACTTTTGCGAACCAAGTTTAGCCAAGAAAAGTCACAAGAATCACAAAAAGGCGAGCATGTAAATGCTTATCTCTTTCAGGATAGTGCTCATGCTTTCCTTTTGTGGTTTTGTGTCTTTTTGTGGCTAAAAAAAACGAACGCCATGTCTTTTGTCCAAATGTTCAGAATTACCCGGGTTTAGCTGCTTCGTCGGGTATCGTGACAAGGTTCCTTTTCGTTCTTTTGAAAAACGAGTGCAAACCATGGCCCAAAGCAGTGCAGACATCAAATTGACCCAAGCAGTGATCAATAAGCTGGCGATGCGAGGGATCCGAACACCATGCAAGGTGACGGTTACGGTGGAAAGTGGTCTAGCAACATTGACAGGAACAGTCACTCAAGCCCATCAAAAGATGGCCGCGACGTCTGCGGCTTCGGGAACCTCGGGAGTCAAACGCGTTGTCAATCAACTCGTAGTCAAAGCAGCGGAACGCGGGCAAAGAGCTTAGGCGTCTTAAGCCCGAATGGGTGTTGAACTAAGCTTGTCCTCGTAGCGGAAGTTGCAAAACTTCTTGGAGTTTTAGGCAGTGCAGGAACTCTTACGAGATTCCACTATTTGCTAACTTAACGCCATTGGTCTTAAGCCCGAATGGGCTGGCACATCCTCTGTCGGTGGTGATAACCGGCGGTTTGTGCGAAGCGAACACCACCAGACACGGCAATTTAGTCTAATGGGCTTGGGCGTTAGAGCCGCCGAGATAGCTCGACATTCGTCGAAAACCGCGTCTAACGACGCTTGTCATTACCCACAACTTTCACATCTGTTTCGCCCCTATTGGTGGCTCTTGCTTGTGAATTCGGCTCGTGCTCAATCGGCGAGGCTAATCTTGCAGAACTCTAGAAGTGAGCCTTTTTCGAACTCCACATTGCGTACCGCCAATGCGTATTCGACCCGCGATTGATGGTACCTCAAGCGAGCGTCCAAAAGCCTCCGATGCGTATCAAGCAGTACGTCTAGCGCAGGATCTTTTCCTGATTCCCACTTGGCTTGCAGGCTCTGTAATTGACGGACAATTTCTCCGAGTCGTTTTTCCTGCAACTGCATGGAATCATACGATCGCTTCATCTCGTTCATCGCATTGCTCAGACCATACAGCACGACTCGCTCTTGCTCTTTGAGGACCTCTGCTTCGCGATGCAGCGCAAGTTGCGAGTTGCGGACAGCGGCAAACGCTTTGCGGAATCCCACAGGCAATGTGTAATCCAATCCCGCTTGCCATTCTTGATAGTTTCCGTCCAGCATGTTGGAGACGGCATCGGACTTGTCATCGTAGTTGATGAGGTCTTTTCCAAATCCTCGGAATCGATATCGTCCCACCAAATCCAATTGGGGCTTGAGGAAGTTGCGATTGGCGAGTAACTCCAACTCACGTTGTTTGATCACCCAACGCTGGCGCCGAATCTCTTCTCGCTTCAAGAGGGCTTCACAGCTCGAATTCGCCCAATCGTAAAGGACGGGTGCTTGGGCCGGATCGTCACTTGGGCGAATTAGTTTGCCATCGTTGATATCCATCCCAAGAATCAATCGCAATCGGCGTTCGGCCACACGCAGCCCGCCAGAACCTCGGAAACTACCACCTGAGCTGCCATTGTTCGTTCGTGTTCCGTCGATGGGGCGTCCATTCACGGAGTCGATCACATCCGACTCAAAGCGATAGTATTGCTCCATCGCTTGAGCTGCATCGCCGGTCCCTTGTACTGCCGTTTGAGCTTCCAATTTTTTGGCCGTGACCAACGCAATATCGCGAGCATCGACTTTTGCCTCCAAATCGCGAAACGCAAAGTGAAGATCCCAGTAGGCGTTCTCCACATCGGCAACTAAGTCCCGCACGGCTCGTTCGAAATCGGTCAAACTGATATCGGTTCGAACTCGGCCGATTAAAAAGCCATTGATTTGCCCTGGTCTCGCGCCAGGTCCAGCGATCCGATTAAATTCAGTCCCTGCACCTTGCAGCAACGGTTGTCGAATTTCGGTTTCGACGATCTGATCAAACGACGAAGGCCCGATTGCGTTGGACAACTGATTGTTGCTGTCGTAGGTCGTAAAATTGCGAAGCGACATCGTGCTACCGGTGGCGGATCGCTTGGTGATTCCGATTTGGTAGTTGTGCAAGTCTTGTTGGAAGATACCTTGATTACCGAAGAATCGGTTGTTTAGCCGACGATCGTTGTTTTCAAAGAACGCAGACGAATGAACAACGGCATCAAATTCCGCCAACGCAGCCTCTTCTCCAAACCGCGGATCGGTGAACGTCATAGCGGGGTCGTTGGTGCTTGTGCTTGCCACGGGGGAGCGTAGGACAGTTCCTCCCAAATCTCGCAGGATTTTGGAATTGGCAAGTGCCAGTTGTATGGCCTCTTCCAGCTTAAGATGAATCGTCGTTTCAGCAGAAAGGGAGGTCAGGTTAACATCAAAAGGAGAGCTGCCGACTTCAGAAACCGGACTGCACGAGGAAATAGGTGGATCGCCTCGACGAAGCTGATCCGATCGATGAGACTCGTTGGCAGCCGAGTTTTGCGTGGGGAGAGCACTGAAATGCCTTGCTTGTCGGTTCGGAAAGCACCCAGTCAAGAAGGGAGCAGCAACAGTCAGGGCGATGACTAGGCTCGCACCTTTTTTGCCAGCTATTCCGTTGAGCTTTCGAGCCATGAAACACAAGTTCTCAGTATTTGTCCTTAGTCCAAATTCTAGCGATGGTTGTGTTCTTCGGCTTCGATAGCTACGATCGTCCAAATTATTCCGATTGTAGGAGTAGAAATGAATGAAACGGTAATACCGAGGCAATTGACGGTGTCGGTTGCGTTCGGTTTGAGGGTCAGGCAGCTTGGGTAAGATAGGAGCCTTGCCAAACAACAGTCTCGGACTGGCTCGTGTGGACCATGTTCTCAATGAGCTCGATCGTCTTGCGCGCACAGACTGTGCGCGTCCCCACTTCTACGCAGAACTCCTCGGCCAGCTTAAATTGGTTCTGGCTGCGGTCGACTGCTGTATTGTCGTTCCAGTGCATTCAGGACGCTGGTGCGCTATCTCCGCGACTTGTGCGGCGTTTGGAGAAGAATCCGAACGGGCGTTTGAAAGCATGTTGATAGAGAGGTCTGCGGTCGCATTAGCACCGTGGCTGGAGTTCGCGGTCACTCTCGGCAAGAGTGACCCACAGTGGGTTGCTCTTGCCGAGAGTAACCTAGTTCCTGGTGAGAGCAAAACCAGCAATGCATCTTGGCTAGGCCGTAGCCTCAATGGTGTTGATTGGTCGTCGGGCGGAATTTTGGTAAAGTTGTCTGGTCCCAATACAGCGGAAACGAAAGAATTGTTGTCTGCCATGGCGGATACGGCTGGTGTTTTCCACATGCGGCAGGAGCTAGCTCAATCCGAGTCTCGGTCCCATGAGATTCGCTCTGTGATTGGTTCGATGGTCGCCTGCCATGGGGAGCGACAGGCAGACCGGTTGCTTGTCGATGGCGCGAGATGTTTGATTGATGCCGACCGAGTCTCACTGGTTCAAACAAAAGGTGCAGGGTCGATAACCAAGATCCTCGCAATCAGCGGGCAGCCGCAACTTGAACCAAAAGCCAACTTCAGCATTGCGTTGCAGCAACTTCTCCACTCTTCCAAGTGGGATATTTCCAATCAGCAACTCGATGGCTTTGCAAAAGAAAACGGATCAACAGTTGCGGTCTTGTTTCCATTCGGAAAGCGGCCCGACAATATCTCATTGCCTGCTCCTAACGCACCAAGTAATGCATTGCTCCTCGAATGGTTTGATCGGGAGCGTTATATGCAAAACGCATCTCACGTTTCGTCTTCCTTGACTTGGCTTACCCATGCATGGCATGAGATGCCCCGGGCAAAAACACCTGCGCTTTGGAAATCGCGTCTCGTGAATTGGGCATTCGCAGCTGCATTCTTGGCTGGAACCGTTCTCTTTTTCTTAAGTTCGGCAGAATTGACGATTTTAGCGCAAGGAACATTGGAGCCGGCGGAGCAACGTTTCCTTTTTGCTCCGGCGGATGGCTACGTGGAAAAGATCCATATCGCCGACGGCCAACGTGTTGCAGCCGGCGAGATCATCGTCTCGCTCTCCTCGCCGCAGCTGCAGCTCCAGATCAATCGAGTTTCAGCAGAGATTGGTATCGTCGATCAAAAACGGGACGGTCTCAATATTGCGATCAATCAACTCAAATCTGCGGACGATCCAGCAAACCTAACGGGTAGTCGCCTTGTGGGTGAGGTGCAAGAATTGGAAGCGAAACGAAGGAGCTTAGTAGAACAAAAAAAGCTACTCGATCGAGAAGATGAACGCTTAACGCTGCGCAGCCCGATCGATGGCAACGTGATCGCTTGGGAGGTAGAAAAGTTCCTCGAGAACCGTCCCGTTCGTCGTGGTGATACGCTTCTTCGAATCGCCGCTCTTGAGCAAAACTGGCGGATTGAAGCGACTGTTGTCGATTGGGAAGCAGGCTACGTAACGGCTGCGCATCACAAGTCGACGGAATTGAAAAAGTCTCTTGCGGTGGAATTCGTAGTGTCATCTTCCTCCGGTGAAACGCATGTTGGGCACGTGTCACAAATGAGCGAAACTATGCGTGACGTGGCGGGCAGTCAACGATTGGACTTGGAGATAAGCCCCGATAAGCCGATTCAGCGGCCTCGATTGGGAACATCAGCAACGGTTTCGATTCCTTGCGGCCAATTTCCTCGCTGGTTCGTATGGACGCGGAGCATCATCGATGCGGTCCGTCGTCGATTTTGGCTTTGAATAGGGATCGAAAAGTCGTTTAACAGTCAGCCGTAGGCGTACTTTGGCTTGTGCTAAGTACGCCTAGGGCTGACTGTTAAACGACGGCTACAAAAAAACACCAACACCAAAAACATTTTAGAGTAGAGCATGTCAATACTATTCAGCCAAAAGCTTATCTGTCTTATTGCCATGGTTTCCGCATTTGCCCTAGCAAAAGACATTTCAGCAAGTCAACAGAGCGAAGCGGACTCGATTACGCTCAAGAACCCAATTCTCAAACCGACTCAGACGGTCTCGGTTGCGGCCGGTGTGGCGGGCGTGATCGACAATGCGCTTGTGTGTGAGGGGGACGAAGTTGCGATCGGTCAAACTCTCGTTCGCGTTCGATGCGACGAAGCAAAACTGAGCCACGAAAGGGCAGAGCTCGCTTTCGAGACAGCTGCTGTCAAAGCAAATCGCGACGTCGATGTGCGGTTGGCGGAGAAGTCCGCGGAAGTGGCAGAGCAGGAGTTGGCACGAACGCTTAAAGCAAACTTGCTCGCAGCGGACACGTATCCCCCCAACGAAGTCGATCGCTATCGGCTCGTGTTCGAGCGATCTAAGATCGAGGTCGAACGATACAAGCTCGATCAGCAGCTTGCTCTTTTGGCAAAGAAACAAGCAGAGGTTGAACTGAAACAGACTCAGCAATTGATTGATCGCCATTCCATCTGCAGCACGGCCCAGGCTATGGTGGTTTCGGTCGAAAAGCACGCTGGAGAATGGGTTGAGCCAAGCACCAAGATCCTGGAACTCATGTCGATCAACCGGCTGAGAGTGGAGGGGTTTGTCGATGGAAATGACGCTTTAGGAATCAAAAAAGGAGACTCAGCAAAAGTGTCCATTTCTGTTTCCAAATCAACGCAAAGTGTTTCTGGCAAAGTGACGTTTGTAAGTCCGACCGCAAATCCAGCAAATGGCCAAATTCGTGTCTACATCGAAATTGAGAATCGGGACCTCCAGTTTCGACCAGGCATGGCAACGACTGCGGCGATTCAAAAATGAGTGTTCTGAATCCGGATGCCATCCCCGTTCCTACGCGATTGCGACCCGATTTGCGATGGAGCCCCTACGCAAGTGACCGACCGGATATTTGGGTCGCCCATGATCCGATCCATCGCGAGTACTATTACTTCAGTGCCCTGGAAAAGGCGATCGCGGTTTGCCTTGATGGAAACCATTCCGTGAACGCAATTGTTCAAAATAGTAGCAGAGTCGACGAAACAGTCTCCGCTAGCTTTGTTCGCGATTTAATACGGCGCCTCGATCATTCGTCCCTGTTGTTGCATCGCAATTGGCGGCATTTTCATAGGATTGACCAATCGTCATCCAAACCGTGGTTAGCTCGCGTTCAATCCGCATTCGCAATTCGCATTCCACTGTTCAATCCCTCCAGTGTCGTCGCAGTTCTCGAACCGGTTGGGCGGGTACTTTTCAGCCGCTGGTTTCTTTGTTTACTACCCGTGATGGTTTCGCTTTGTCTGTTCCTTCTGGCAAATCGATATCTTGCGTTGAGCGAGGGCCTGTTGAACTTGCAATCAGGCATGCGTGGCGACCGAGTTTTACTGGCGGCTTGTTTGCTTATTGTTGTCAAAGGGATTCATGAATTCGGACATGCATTAGCTTGTCGAGCGGTGGGCGCAAACAGTCATGAAATCGGCCTCGTGTTCTTCCTGGGGGCTCCGTGTCTGTATTGCGATGTCAGTGACACCTGGCGTGTTCCTAACCGATGGAAACGATGCCTTGTGTCGGCCGGTGGGATGATAATCGAACTCTGGATTGCCATTTTGGCCTGCATCCTTTGGGTTGGCAGTTTCACACCTTGGATTCAGGATGTTGCGTTGCAAGTCATGGTGCTCAGCTCCGTGGTCACGATTCTATTCAATGCTAATCCGCTTTTGCGTTATGATGGGTACTACATCTTGTCGGATGGGCTTGGCGTACCAAATTTAGCGGAACAGAGTCGCGAGGCTTGGCGGCGGCTTTGGTGCAACTTTTTGTTTGGTACGCTCAAACAAGAAATGACGTTTCGAACCATCGCATTTGCGTTGTTTCACCTCGCGTCATCGCTCTATCGGTATTTGTTGCTGGCGGTATTGATATGGGGATTCAATCATTGGCTATTGCAGCGTCGGCTTGGCAATTTTGGAGTCATCTTGACTGCGATCTTCACGGCGGTATTGGCTATAGCTTTTCTTACCAATGCATGGCGAGGGCTCCGAAGTCGCGGGGCTAATCGGTGCGGATCGCAGTCTATTTCGTGGTTTCGTCTCAGCGCATGTGGTGTAGTATTCTTGCTGGTGCTCTGGGTTTTGGGCACTTGGAGCTTTCCTCGTTATTTGTTTGCACGTGGAGTG
The DNA here is from genome assembly GCA_947463915.1 of Planctomycetaceae bacterium. Taxonomy (GTDB): domain Bacteria; phylum Planctomycetota; class Planctomycetia; order Pirellulales; family Pirellulaceae; genus JBKCUI01. The sequence goes on along the minus strand of CANHVO010000083.1, from coordinate 10,068 downwards.
ATTGAGCCAGGCGAATTGGTTCCGCTCTATGCACGGCATTCGGCCATTGTTCAAAACGTGCAGCGAGAAAAGACAGTTGGTAACGGTGAACTTCTGATCTCAACGGTATCATTCGAGGTAGAAATGGAGCTTATTCAAGCAAGGGGAGATTTGGAACTCGCTAAAGTCCGGCTACAGCAATCCGCCAATCGTTCGGTGGATGACCCAACTTCAATACAGCAGTCTGGAGAGCTACAAGAGACAATTCGAGCGACCGAAGAACACGTACAGAAGCTTGCGCGAGAACTGGAGCAGCTTAACATTCGATCGCCTGGTAGCGGACGATTCCTAGAGCCCATGATGTCGCAAACGGAAACCGATTTGGCTGGTCGCAAATGGGGGCGGAGCGAAAAGCTTGGCGCGATAGCCAGGGACCATCCGTACGTCCAGCGAGGCCAGCAAGTTGGCGAACTGGCAAGACCAAGTGGTTGGCGGTTGCGAGCATTCGTGAGTGAACAAGAGATCGATGAATGCAAACAAGGGGCAACGGTACTCGTTCGATTGGACCAATGGCCAAGTGTTACCATTCCAGGAAAGGTCGTTTCGGTCTCCGCGGAAAATCTTCAGCGAACACCTAAGGTATTGGTAGGCGATACACTTTTTGCATCGGCGGTCAAAGGGGCGCAATCGGAAGCGACGCCAGAGCAGGCGAGTTACTCGATATTGATTGATCTCAACTTGGAATCAAAAATTCCGATTGCCAACGGGTTGGCCTCGGTCCAGATTCAAACCAAATCCATGACGATTTTGGAACGTTGGTCAGACATGTTACGACGTGGGTGGTTGGCAATGAAGCAAACGAAAGTGTAAGTCAACAACCCGCACGCCACCGTCGCAGAGCGAAGGGAGGCATTGCCGCTCGTCGCTCCGCGACGATTGCGTACGTGCGACCGGGATTCTAGCGAGTCAAGGAGACAATACAAACCAGATGCTCGGGCCAAGCCTAACTCATTTTCCAATATGCGCACCCGACGGATTTCAAATGATTGGGGCACGCCAAAATGTTTGCGGGGTTGGACTGGTCCGACCCTATGGCCTTGCAACAGAGACGCTTTGCTTCTTGCATTCTCTGCATTTTTCGGCAGCAAATGCCAACAAGCGACCGGTTTCCGAATTTTCCAACCAGACCATAACGCTGGTTTGCTGCTCTGGATAATAGACCATCACTCGATTTTGGTAGAATTCACTTGGTCGCAATTCAACTTTGCCCCACGGCGTTAGAAAATCGAAAATAGCCACGCCGTTTTCAAAGAATTCGACCGCGTCGGAGCGAATCCTCCATCTCAAAAAGCGAATGCTTTGAGTCATGAACATCATGGGGCCCATCGTTTGAGACAAGATTATTCCAATCCTTACAATCGTTGAAAGAACGTCGCCTTCTTCTCCGGACAGTGCCCATACCAACCCGGCCGAAATGTAGAGTTGCATTGCGACGGCAAAAAGAACATTGAAGTAGGAGAAAAACACTGCCCATTTGACGGAAGGGCTTTCGGACGAGCTTCCCAAAAGCATCCGCTTGCCACTCGTCTCTAACATTCGTTTGCGTCGATGAGAGATGTAGCTTGCTAAGGCGATGATGGCAAAGGACTGAATCGCCGCGGCAAATACCACGGTATTTAAGACCGCCTGAGGCAATCCGCGAAGGAAAGGAGTTGCAATCGCAAGAACGACCGCAACAGCGACGGACACCCAAAACAATTCAGCGATCGAAAATTGCTGTGGGTTTAACGACTGTTCCGCAGATACGTCTTCCTCACCGATTTGCATTTTCGTCGGTGTGTCGATTTGACGATGAAAGGTAGACGTAGAATCTGGCGTTGGACTCAGCGACATGATTCAATGATGATAACCTGAGTTCCGTCGTTGTGTCAAAAAAGTATAGAACAGTATTTTGCAGCCATGAGTGTAGAACGGTTGTCCTCAACCGTTCCTTGGAGAACGCAGCGGGTCCCTGCTTCTTTTTCTTCTGATATCTTTGTTTCAATGCGTTTCAAGACATGGATTAGTCTTTACTGCGGCAGATCGAGGCTACGATTGGGACAGTCGTGCGGCACTCTTTGCGACACTAGTTCGATTGGCTAACCATTGCGTAGCGGTGGCGTACCCATTTGGGTGTTAGTGTTGCACGCAGTGAAGCTTGCCTCGCGGGCTGTTCGGATAACGACACTGGAGAGTCTAGTCCTGTGAAAGGCGCTGCGTTTTCTTTCATCATCGCAATCCGACTGATAGTTCCTTCTGCGGAGACATCGCTCACGATTCCGCCCACAGTCAAATTCTCGCCGCGCTCGGCCGTGTAGATCGCCGAGGCAGCGCAAACGCTCAACGGTGGCTTCGATTCGTCGATCATCAGTTCCGTCTTCAGTTTGGTTGCAAAACTTGGGTTGTAAAAATCGTTTGGGAGCCGAGCGTAAATGAAATTGTCCATTTTGCTTACGCGCACCGACGCGTCGCCGTCGAACCGCACTACGTTTTCTACGATCGCAACCGGATCCTTTCCCAAGTTCATGCCCAACGCGGGCAATGCTTCGAATGTCGTGTTGTAAAAAAACGGAATGGGCTGCCCGGTGGCGACATAACCAGGGGTGCTTTGCGTCCGATTTGAGGCCGCCGACAGGAGTACGGCGAGCGGCTTTCCTTTTTCGGATAAAATCGAAGCCTGCTTGCTCGCGAATCGCTCTTTCCAACGAAGCACTTCTTTGGTGGCAATCTGGTAGTTGCGAATTGATTTCTCGACATCAGGGACGCGTTTCGCAGACTTCGCTATGGCTTCATCAAATGCGTTGTTCCATTGGTCGCCAGCCACTCGGTGCGAGTACCGGCCAAGTGCGGATGCGTACTCTGCGAGGCGACTACCCAACTCATTGGCTGCTAGTTCCTGCGTGTCACGCTCGATTAGTTTTACGACCGTATCTTGCAAACCCGATTTCAGCTTTGAAAGTGAATCCGACCAAGTTGTATCCCCCAAGTTAGCGACCGGTTCACCTGACCTGGACTCGAAGGAAGAACCGCTCGCCATGTCCTTTCTTTTCAGTTGGTGAAGGGCGATGGCCTTTTGCAAACGAGCTTGTAATGCAAAGCCTTGTTTCATGATCTCATGAACAAAGTCGATGCTGGTCAATGTCTTGTCACTCCATTTGAGTTGGCCCGCTTGAACGCCACCCACTGCTGCGGAGCAGTCCACGAGAAACCGATCGACGTCGATTACCACGGCCGCAGCATTTTTATCAACGGCTTGATTGACGAGCTGACGTCGATGAGCACTTGCGACTTGTGCTAGTTTGCCTGAAGCTTCGATGAGCTCGCTAAACGGGCCTCGCTCTGTAGCGTTTAGGATTCCGGCTACCGCTTCGTATTCATCGTAGGCGATGTCGAGAGTCGATTGTGCCTCCAGGGGGGCTTTGGAAGCCTTGCTTTGCGTTTCCTCGATCTTCTTAAGTCGTTTCTGTAAGTTCTTCTGGAGCCAAGCGATTGCCTTTCCACGAAACGCTTGCGATTGCGGCATTGACGCAAACGCGTTGAATGCCTCTATGCGCTCAAGCTCATGAAACTCGTAGCGCATTCGAAGCTCGGCGCCCGCTGGCTCGCCCAGGTCGATCATTCGCTCGGCAGTTCGAAGGAGTCGCTTGACATGAACACTTTGCTTGCCAACCGAATCTGCTTTCGGCCCACCTTTTTTCATTTGTGCATACAGGTTTGTGCATGCTTCATCATCTTTGACGGCCAGCTCAAATAGCGACTTGGCCTCCTCCATAAAGCCATAGATTGCGATGGGAGGTTTCGGGTCAGAGATACTTGGATCAGCTGCGACGGACGAAGCACTCCACTGGGGCAAAACAAAAAGTGATAGGAATACAGAACAGGAAAGTTTTAATCGCATGATTTGCTTTAAGTGTTAGGGCTTTTCGATAACAGCCTTGATGGCCCCGCTGGGGAATGCGTTTTTGCCATCCACCCGCAACATTTGGGATTGGTTGATTTCCCCGAAGAGTTCCGTTTCCTTAATCGATAGGAATTTGATCGATGCCGGGGATTCGGAATCGCTTTGCCAGAGTCCGAGTTCCCGATTGCTTTGAGCAAAGAGCTGCCCAGTAACGGTCGCACCGACGAGTTCTTTTACCGAATTGGCAGCCGTTGTTCCTTGGAAGAGAAACGATTGCGGCTGATCGGAGGATTCGTCGCGATAAGAGCGGATCTGTACTACATTGGCCCGCCCAGCCCCCATACTCAGCAGGCGAACCGAGCAGGAAGGTATATCGATTCCATCATCCAAGGCGATTTGGACAGAACCGGTGGGAGCAATCTTCGCGACGGTTTCTTTTACTGCCGCAGTTGTTTTGGATTGAACTTGCTCAACCATCTTGTTCATCTCCTCTTTGGAGCACCCCACCAAGACGGGAGTTGCCAGTGAAAGAGGAAACAAAAAGAAAGAGCACAGAGTTAGCCACTTTGGATTTCGCATCGTGATCCTAGAGCTAGAGGAGGAAAGGCTACGAAGGGAGTGTTGCAAAATGGCGTAGAAAAAGCAAGCAAATGGCTTGTGGCCCTTTGCCGCCACAATCCGAAGCTGGATTCGCCAGAATTCTGTAGCTGAATTTTGGCGAATCCAGCTACGGTTGTTTTCCTTCCCCCTAGCCTAAAGCCAAACCCAGGATGTCAGCGAACGCTTTTGGTCTAAATCGGTGTAGACCACAGCTCGGGCGGTTTTCGTTTTGCCGCCATCGATCACACTCAACGTCAATTCGACGTTCATACCAGCCACGACTTGCGATTTCGCAGACTCGATCGATTTTAATGTCAGTCCGGAGTTCGCTTTTGATTGTTCAGCGACAGCGAATTCAGCTGCATCTGTGACGTCCCTTGAAAAAGTGCTAACGGACGAATAGCCGCCGGGAAGCGGGGCATTGTTGCAGCCAGTCGCTAGCAAGATTCCAGCTATCAAAAATACGATATGTGCTCGACCGAACATCTTGGTACCCTCTCGACGGCTAGTTGACGGATCACACGCGAGGCGATTTGCTCATTAGGATGACGCGTCTGGAATCGATTTATTAGTCCAAGTTCAAAAATATTCCCAAACGATCCTGAAACGCAGGCAAACCGCCACCTCCTGCTTATCCCTTACAGCTTAAACCTAACACCTTATTTGGCTAGCCGACCACCAAAAAGTCGCTATACTCTTGGGTTTTCCAATATTTGAAGAACTGGCCCAAAATTGGCCAGCACTTTTGGCTGCTCATCCATGAATAACAGTTCCCTCGGGGCTTCGAATCCCGACCCATCTTCCGCCGCCTCCGATCTTCTCAGCGAGCGCGTGCTCGTCCTCGATTTCGGGGCTCAGTATGCTCAGCTCATTGCTAGACGCGTTCGCGACCAAAACGTCTACTGCGAATTGATTCGTCACGACGTTTCCGCAGAAGTCATCATGGCACGCAAGCCTTCTGCAATCATTCTTTCGGGCGGTCCTGCCAGTGTTTACGAAGCCAATTCGCCGAAATGCGACCCGCGAATTTTCTCGCTGGGGATCCCGATTCTCGGCATTTGCTACGGAATGCAACTCGCATCCCAAGCGCTCGGCGGTGCGGTTGAAAAGTGTCCCGCACGCGAGTTTGGTCGCTCGCGGCTTGAAATCGCTTCGATGGAAAAGCTCTTCGCTGGGTTCCCGCACGAAATCGATGTGTGGATGAGTCACGGTGATCAAGTTCACGCGTTGCCTGACGACTTCGAGACCCTCGCTTCCACCTCGACTTGTCCGTTCGCGGCCGTCAAACACAAAACATTGCCAATCTACGGTTTGCAGTTCCACCCCGAAGTCTCGCACACTGCCCTTGGTGGAACCCTGATCCATAATTTTCTTTACAACATTGCCAACTGCGAAGGCAAATGGCACTTGAGCGATTTCGCTCAACGCTCGATCGAGCAGATTCGAAGTGTCGTTGGCAAAGACCGTGTCATTTGCGGTCTGTCGGGCGGAGTCGACTCAGCTGTTACCGCCGCTCTGATTTACAAGGCGATTGGCCCTCAGCTCACTTGCATTTTGATCGACAATGGCTTGCTTCGTAAGGACGAGCAGGCTGCCGTCATCTCCGAGTTTACCAACCACTTCAAAGCCGACTTGCGAGTCGTCGATGCAAGTAACCGGTTCCTCACTGCACTTGCAGGCATACGCGACCCACAAGAAAAACGTCGTCGCATCGGACATGCGTTCATCGATAGCTTCAAAGAGGAAGCCGAAAAGATCAATGGCGCCAAATTCCTCGCCCAAGGCACACTGTATCCAGACGTAATCGAAAGCGGAGCGGCTGCGGATGGCCCTTCGGCAACAATCAAGCTGCATCACAATGTCGGTGGCCTTCCCGAAGAACTAGGCTTTGAATTGATCGAGCCACTGCGGGATTTGTTCAAAGACGAAGTTCGCAAACTTGGAGTCGAACTTGGGTTGCCCGAGCATCTTGTTTGGCGACATCCGTTTCCAGGGCCAGGCTTGGCCGTTCGATGCCTCGGCGACATCACGAAAGAAAAACTAGACGTCTTACGCGAAGCGGACGCAATTGTTGTTGGCGAAATCAAAAACGCGAACCTGTATCGTCAAACCTCCCAAGCGTTTGCCGTGCTTCTGGAGTCGCAAAGCGTCGGCGTCATGGGTGACGCGAGGACTTACGAAAATGCAGTCGCGGTCCGCTGCGTAAACACTGACGATTTTATGACGGCGGATTGGAGCCATCTGCCGTACGATTTGCTCGCACGGATTTCGACACGAATCATCAATGAAGTACGAGGCGTGAATCGAGTTTGCTACGACATCAGCTCCAAACCACCAGCCACCATTGAATGGGAATAGTAATAAGTCATGAGTCGTTCCTACATTTATCAAATCGAAAATCTGACCAAGCGTCATGGTCAAAAAGAAGTCCTCAAAGATATCTTTCTCGCCTTTTACCCAGGGGCCAAAATCGGCGTCCTCGGTTCAAACGGGGCTGGTAAAAGTACGCTGCTGCGGATTATGGCTGGCACGGACAAGAATTTTGATGGGACAGCTAGGTTGGCCAACGGATTTACAGCTGGCTACCTGTCGCAAGAGCCGCAACTAAATCCCGACAAAGACGTTCAAGGAAACGTCGAGGAAGCGGTCGCGCCACGCCGTGCGGTTTTGGATCGCTTCAACGAAATCTCTAACTTGCTCGGCGAAGTCACCGATGACAAGAAGATGGAAAAGCTTTGCGACGAAATGGCAAAGCTGCAGGATATTATCGATGCACAGAATCTATGGGACCTCGATCGGCAAGTAGAGATGTCGATGGCCGTGATGAACTTGCCACCTGGCGACGCAAGCGTTTCGAAGCTCTCCGGGGGAGAGTTGCGCCGCGTGGCTTTGTGCAAACTGTTGATTCAACAACCCGACTTGCTCTTGCTCGACGAACCAACGAATCACCTTGACGCCGAAGCGGTCAACTGGCTTGAACAGCACCTTGCTCAATACGCTGGTACGGTTGTGGCTGTAACTCACGATCGTTACTTCCTCGACAACGTTGCCCAGTGGATTTTGGAATTGGACCGCGGCTCCGGCTATCCATTCGAAGGAAACTACACCTCGTGGCTTGAGCAAAAGCAAAAGCGTTTGGTCATCGAACAAAAGGCCGCGCAAGCACGACAAAAGACACTCGATAAAGAGCTCGAGTGGATCCGTATGTCACCTCGTGCTCGACAAGCCAAGAACAAGGCTCGTATCAGTTCGTACGAACAACTTGCAGCACAGCAGTTCGAGGAAAAACCTGACGAACTCGAGTTCCAAATTCCGCCAGGCAAACACCTCGGCGAAGTTGTCGTGCATGCTGAAGGGCTCACGAAATCCTACAATGATCGGGTCCTCGTCGAGAATCTCTCGTTCCGATTGCCTGCAGGCGGTATCGTCGGAGTCATCGGCCCTAACGGTGCAGGTAAGACTACCTTGTTTCGAATGATCACTGGCCAGGATAAACCAGATGCGGGTACGCTCCGAATCGGTGAGACGGTTGAGCTAGGCTACGTCGACCAATCTCGCGATTCGTTGACCGATACCAACACCATCTACCAAGAGATCTCAGGCGGTCACGACTGGATCGATTTGGGAGGCAAAAAGCTCAACTCGCGATCGTACGTATCGAAGTTCAATTTCAAAGGTACGGATCAGGAAAAGAAGGTCGGCAATCTTTCCGGTGGGGAGCGAAACCGCGTTCACTTGGCCAAGCTCTTGCGACGAGGCTGCAATGTTCTGCTGCTGGACGAACCAACCAACGACTTGGACATCGACACGCTGCGAGCACTCGAGGAAGCGATCCTCGGCTTCGTGGGTTGCGTGGTTGTGATCTCTCACGATCGATGGTTCCTCGATAGGATCGCGACGCACATTCTGGCCTTCGAAGGAGACGGCTACGCGCACTGGTGCGAGGGCAACTTCGAAACCTACGAGACACAGCGCAAAGAACGACTGGGCAAGCAAGCCGACGAACCACATCGGTTCCGATACAAGAAACTTGCGACTTAGATTGACTTCGTTTAACGGTCAGCCGAAGGCGTACCGCTTTCTTAAAACTCGTTCCGAGGCAGAGCCCTGGAACGAGGGCAAATTCGTCGAAAATCGCGGCAAACGACTTAAGGAACCCCGGTCTTCACTCTCGCTTAATCGATGGCGTTGAGGTTTAATGGAAGGGATGCCGATAACCCTACGTGGATGTCATTCAGACCAATCTGCCTTAGCTAACGCAAAGCAACCAATTCTGTGAACCAACGCGCAAAAACCACTGCTAGAAACGTTCTTTTCGTGCAGTTGCCCATCCCGCCAGCTGGCCCTGCTCCGATCCATGGAAATGTCCCGCTGGCCGCTGGTTATCTGATTTTGCACGCCCGTACGCGAGGGCTCGATCAGCATTTTCAGTTCGAAATACTCCCTCCCAAAATCTGCAACTACCACTCGGATATCGGCCTCGTCGAGGAGATCTTGGCTAGAGAACCCGGGATCGTCGGTTTTTCTTGCTACCTCTGGAACATCGACAGAACTCTTTGGATCGCGTCTCACCTCAAGCGTATGCGTCCAGAGATCATCATCGTTCTGGGCGGCCCCGAAATCACCAACGATAACGCTTGGGTTTTTGCTTCAGGTGTCATTGATTATGCGGCCGTTGGCGAAGGGGAGCAGACCTTTAGCGATCTGCTCGAAGCGATGTTGGCGGGCGAGGAGGGGCAAAAGCTGATTCCCGGACTTTGGCGAGCGACCAATCCTCAAGTGCCTCTCTTTCGAAAGCCCATCGCAAACTTGGACGATGTATCGTCTCCCTATTTGCAAGGCATCTTGAACGCGGCCGATGAACGCATGCTGTTGTTGGAAACAATTCGGGGCTGTGTTTTCAAGTGCAAGTTCTGTTACTATCCGAAGAGCTATGACTCTCTCTACTTTGTCAGCGAAGAAAAGATCATTGCCAATCTAAAGCATGCACGAGAGGCTGGGGCGACCGAGGTGATCTTGCTCGATCCGACATTGAATCAACGCAAGGACTTCGACGGATTTCTGAGGTTGCTTGCTCGAGAGAATCACAATCAACAGTTCACTTACTTCGGCGAGCTGAGAGCCGAAGGAATCAAGCCAGAAACAGCCAAACTGCTCCGCGAAGCTAACTTCACCGAGGTCGAGATTGGATTGCAATCGATCGATCCAGCCACTCAAGACTTGATGGATCGAAGAAACAATCTAAAAGCATTTGAACGAGGCGTATCTGCGCTCATGGACGCAGGGATCCGAGTTAAGGTGGATTTGATTATCGGGTTGCCAGGTGACACGGTAGCTTCTGTGCGAAGGGGCTTTGAATACCTCGCGTCCAACAAGTTGTTCACGTCGACACAAGTCTTTAACCTCGCGATCTTGCCAGGGACTGCGTTCCGGTCAGAGGCCGAGCAATTGGGGTTAAGGTTTCAGCCTAGGCCTCCCTACTATGTGCTGGAAACTCCTACGCTACAGTCGAGCGATCTCTACGAATTGATGGCGGATGCACAAGACGT
>CANHVO010000082.1 GCA_947463915.1 Planctomycetaceae bacterium | reverse complement strand
GAGGTCTTGTGGAAGTCCTTCAAAAAAGTCTTCTTGTGAAAGGCAGGCTTCGCTTTGATCAATTGCTGGTTCACCCATTGCAACATCGGGTTTTCGCTAAATGCAAATGGGTAGTGCAAGGGTTCCTCGATCGTGAAATCTGCATTCCCTCGTGTAGAGTTGACGTTGGTCACCGCATGGCACACCGTACATGTGATCCCCGCTTGAGATGTCGGGTGGTTGACGTCGTCAAACTTGGGATCGTCAAACGCACCGCTAAAGAAAGGAACCGGATCGTGACAACCAGCGCACCACCGCGAAGCCTTGACGTCACCATCTCGCTTGAGCGACACCTCGCGTGTTTCACGCACGCTTGCAAGGTACGCTGGATTGTTGAACGAACTGAACCGGTGCGCACTGTGGTTCCAACTCTTGTACGCGTCCGGATGGCACTTCAGACAGTATTCGTCATTGTCCAAATTCTTCGCCGAGATAAAGGCGCCATTCGCCGTTCGAGCAAGCGAAGGCTCAAAGTATTTGACCCCTTCCACCGACCCAACTTTGTTCCACTCTCGAGGATCTTGGGTGTGCATTGAGACCATCACCGCAACCGACGCTACCGCAATGGCACCATAGGCAACCCCAAGTTTCCATTTGATCTTTTGCCCAACCAATCGATGCAGCCAATACAGCCAAATCGTGACCACGGGGCAGAGGACGTGCAGCCAATAGACGATCGACCGCGTGGCTGGCTGCTTCAAATCAAAAACGTCACCAATTCGAACGAGCAAAAGCCCCGTGCCGAGTACAACCAAACTCGCTGCAAAGAGCGCGTAGCCAACGCGAATCGCTCTCTTGTTCTTCCGCTTGCGAGCCGTCACCATGTGGATCAAGCCGAATACCACAAACGGTACCAAGAAAATCAGACCAAGCACGACGTGGCCGAGAAACATCGCCATGTAAAACTGATTCTGATACGTCTCACCTCGCTGCCATTCCAAAAAGGTAATGGTCGCCAAGTAAAGCGAATTTGCTCCCAGCAACGAAAGCAAGGCGAACACCACGAAAAGCAATCGCTTTAGCTTCACTCCGATGGCTGGCGTATAAACGCGTTTGGGAACAGGCGATTTCGCGGCTGTTGACATGACTGGGATTCTTTGACTCGTGGTTTAGTATCTTTTGATTGGCTGCTGATCTTAATGCAAGTAGCGGGACGCGCTTGCGAGCCGGGATTTTTTAACTCACTATAATTGAGCCGCGGACGCTAGCTGCGACCATGCTATTCGTCATGGAAACAGTAACTCGGCTTGTAGTCGTTATAAATTGCCAATTCATTCGAAAAAATTGGGGAGAGCGAGGCGCCTGCCGAGCATTTTTCGCCGCGGTTCGGCAGGAGCCTCACCCTCCCAATGATTGTTTGGTCTGGCGAGACGCCTAGAACCCTAGTAGAACCGCTTTCCACTTAGCCTTCTTCACGGAAAAACGTCAATGCAGGAGTCGTAGTTACCAAGTAGTAGAACGATCTCTCCGCAACTGCACCATTCTTTCCCGCGTACTTCAGCGAAATCTTGAACCGGACATTTGGGCCAAGCATCTCGCCATCGCCAACGACCTTGTAGTCGGTCAATTTCGCTCCTCCTTTCCACAATGCTTCGGATACGTATGTCGGAGGAGTCATTTTCTCGAGCTCCTCAATCGTTGTTCCCGATTTCCACTGGCCCAACAACTTTTCAACGAGTTCTAGCGCCTGCTTGCTGTCCGAAGGAGGAACAGGAGCAGGACTACAACCGGTAGCCAACAAACAGCAAATGAGCCCCGGCAAAACTACGATTGCTCTGCAGTTTGAAAACGGAAGAAACATTATTCGTTCACTCCCGTCAGTACTTCACCTTCGTTTCGCGAACCGAACGAACGCCAAGCAACGAGATCAATACTGCGCGAGATAAAGCTGACGGAACCATCGCATCGAGCAACTTGAACACCACCCGTGTGATAGCTCTTGGCCGTTGTCGAAATGCGTCCAGGAGGAAACATGCAAGAACGACTCATTGGGGGAGCAGCATGGAAATAGCAAGTGGCTGTGTGACTACCTACGAGCCATGGGCCACCTACATTGCTGTTACCCTGAAACGATAAGTTGGCGGTATTGATCGCCGCGCAATCGCGAATCGCTTCGTCCGCCGTCGTTGGATTGGTTCCAGGCTGGAACGTATCGGTGAAAGTCGAAATCGCATTGCTGAAGTCACCCTTGCCATGCTCGCTAAATGCAGCGGTATTGGACGTACCATCGGTGATGTCGCCCAACTTAAGAAATCGCGTTGGGATCATCGGTCCATTCGGTTCTGGATATCCAAAATTCGGATCACTGCTCAAAGCAGGTGGCAATCCATAAAGAATCCCAGACCCTTGGTTCGTTCGGTAATTCGTTCCAGCCCAACCAGCAACGGGAAGCACGGTGACCGGGTCGGACGGACAAAGCAATGTCGGAACAACCACTGCACGTGCAGCAGTGTTGTTTACGTGCGTTCCATTCACATTGAAGTCAATCAATTGATGGACGGTGGATTGCTCCATGTATGGCATCAACGAACCAAATGCGGACAGATTTGTTGTAACAGCCCTGCAGGAAGGCAATCGCCTATTGGCAGACTCGTAGTTCAACAAAGCCAACCCCAACTGCTTGAGGTTGTTACCACATTGCATCCGCCTCGCAGCTTCGCGAGCCGCCTGGACCGCCGGAAGAAGAAGACCAACCAAAATGCCAATGATCGCAATAACGACCAAAAGCTCGACCAAAGTAAATCCACTACGACGAAAAGGAAGTCGAGACATAATTTTTGAGCCTTGAAATAATCGAATAAAAAAGAACAAGCATCGAAAAGATTTTGAATAAGAATAGGCACTGCGATTCCTTCTCAGAGAAAAGCACAAAGCCTCGCGACCGTACAAGAATGCAAACAGCTAGCAGCGCGAACCAAAACGCTCGTTTGATAAGAGACACACTTCACGAGGCTTGCCGGAGCACATTCAACCTAAAGGTTGCGACACCCAAACGCGAGCCAACACAAATCGCTCAATTCAAAAAAAGCTTGCGCAATGCAGCTAGATGGCAGCGATTGGTGGCGGCGTCAAAACCTCTAGCGAAGCAGACGATGGAAGAAGATCGTCAGAAAGTTCAAAAGCTCGGAATTTATCCCCATCTACATCGACGAAGGAAAATCGGAAATCCAGATACTGCTTGAAGGAGACCACAATCCGCGACGGCTCAACCGGCGGAACCGATGGAGCCGAATGGCAATTACCACCCCTGCAAAGCGGTACCGATGGCGAATCGGTCGAAGGGTCGGAAAACACCTTTTTCACGGCATGATGCAGATAATCACCGCATCCGGCTTCAGCCCGACTTACGCCAACGGCACACGCAAAATACACGAACATTGACACACAAAGTGCCATTTTCGTCATCCGCGTAATGTTCTGAGGGTTGGCCATAATCGTCTAATCGGACCGAATGGATCGAGAATCACACAGAATCTTAGTCAACACCCACAACTTCGTCAACAAGCAATGCGCGAGGAAACAGCATAAACAGGCATTTAGGGGAGCTTTCCTCGTTAACTTAGGCGAGCGGCGGGAGAGAACATACCACGATTCGTAGCCGGATTCGCCAGAATTCAGTGCGTTCTGAATTCTGGCGAATCCATCTACGGTGTTTTCCGCCAGTCAGGCCTGTAAGTGAGCCCTGATTTACCACTACTTTAACTCAGGCTGAAGTACTTTCTCGCCAGCCATCGGTATTGAATAAATCATTTTCTGATGCGGATCGGCAATGAGCAAACGATCTCCTTGCTTCGCTAGTCCAACCGGATTTTTCAGCGGTTCGCCGCTAAAGAACGGCTCTGGTTTTCCTTGCGATGGAATCTTCCAAATCGATTTTGCATAACCATCCGTGACATAACAGTCACCCGACGGATTCAAAACGATTTGATGGGCAAATTGGAAAATCGCCTCGCTCACAACCACTTCCTTGACTTTGTCCTTTCCAAATCGAACCAATGGCTCCTTGGAATGCGACACAACCCACAATCGATCTTCGGCGTCGATGGCCAAACCTCGCGGCGCCGGCACCTTGACGAACTCGGTCGCTTTCCCACCGCCAGCCGGCACATGAAAAATGCAGTGAAGCTCCAAGTCCGCCACGAACAAGTCACCTTTCGAATCGACTGCAATCGCTGTCGGAATCCCAATCCCACCGCCCGTTAACGGGATCGGTGTCTCGGGCACATCAAAACGATACACCTCTCGCGTTGCCGAATCCCCAGCAAGCAGCTTTCCATTGCTATCGATTGCCAAGCACCGAACCGCATTCAGCGGCGTACGGAATTTCTTCGAGCCTTGAAAATAAACAGCTGCCTTTCCGTCTTGGATTTTCCATATCCCATGGAAATTCAAATCGCCAACAAAGATCGAATTCTCTGGGCCAGCAACGACGGCCAGCGGATAGTCGAGCCCCTGTCCACGCGTTGGCTTCACCCAACCCATGAGCAAACAGCCAATCGCGAAGCAAAAGGCCCAAGACCGAATCTGATTTAGCTGCATTGGAGAGGAGTTTCTTGAATGGAGTTTATTTGTTGAACAATCGCCAAAGGCATACTTGAATGTGCACTATTCCCTCGTTCCAAAGCTCTGCCTTGGAACGCACTGCCTTCGAGGCTCCGCGCATTTAGGCGAGCAGCGGGAGAGAACATACCAGGATTCGTAACTGGATTCGTAGCTGGATTCGCCAGAATTCAGTACGCACTGAATTCTGGCGAATCCAGCTACGGTTGTTTTCCACCTGCCGCATTGCGTCCCCAGGCGGAACCTGTGGACGGGTGCAAAAGGCATAGTTTAGACCAATCAATTCTCTCGAACCTGATTCCAAAACATGCCCGGCAACTGATTTCGCGTCTGATAACGCTTCAGATAGTCGACATGCTTTGGCTCAGAAGGAAACGTCTGATCTGGCTCATAAGGATACTTGGTCATTGCCCGGAACGGGAGTGGTTCTGCCGATTGTCCGTGAATCGTATTCAAATCCGCATCCTTATCCCAGCCGATATTGTAAATGATGAAATCTCGCTTCCAGCCAGGCGGCAACTCCGCTGTTTCGGCCGAAAACTCGATCGTCATCTCATCTCCCGCTCCCAAAACCACTTGCAAATCATCCGCCTCCGAAACCAACTCCTTGACGTCCCCAAATCGAGTAAAGTTGCCCGTCATCGGCGGCCAAATGGACTCCCTAGTGACTTTGCCGTAATCAAACCACTTCGGCGCATTGTTTGGCTTGGGCACCAATTGCGAAAATCCGCGATAATGCAACTCGGCGGACATTAACTCCAGCTTGGTCAATCGATAAAGCTCAGACTCCGGCTTCCCCGATCCCGCTGTCCAAAACACTTCGTCCCAACTGAGTTCCATGTTGGTTACGACTCGAACTCGATGATCGTTCGACTTAAATTTCCCAGAAAGATCGATCGCGATCGTTTTCGTCTTTCCCCCAGGGAATCCAGCATACGGAATCACCTCGACCCACTTTCCGTTTTCGTCTGGCACCTGGATCGATGGGGGGCTTAACTTGGGCCGCAACGGATTCTCGGTCATCGCCAAATTGAGCGACGTCGACGTCGGGAAGACCCAGCCGGTCAAGAACAACATCACTTCTTCCGCATCGGAACCCTCCCCATTCAAGTCGATTTCCATCCAGTGCGTTTCCACTAACCCTTGGTTGAGCCCCTTGGTCCAACAACGGGTATATCTCCGGTCACGCTTGGAAACTATTTCCGAGATATCATTACCTTCCTGATCCAAGACGGACCGGGGCTGCAAACGATTCTTCACTGTATGCACTCGGAACTTGGCCAGGTCCGGCGGCCCAACCTTTTCATTGGTATGAATTTCGACTTCAGAAGGGTGATCGACCGCCATCAATTGTACGGCATCGAAATAAGCTGCCTCCCAAAGCTCCTCGGTAATCTGAAGCACATAGCGCCCGTCCCTCGCCTTGACCTGATCACCATCGATCTTCAGATACTCCCACTCGCGCGTTGGGGCTGATACCCCTTGAGCAAACTGCAGCCCGATCGGCGCCGCCCAAAGGCAGTCCGTGCAAAACTCAAATCGCTCACCATTCCAAGCATAAAGATAAGGGCACGACCCACCTAAGTTCTGCTGGTCAAAAATTGTCGTGCGATTCGACACGTCCAATACACTGTTTGGGATCCCGTTGGTCCAAAGAATGCGCATGACGTCCGCCCCCTTTGCCTTGCCTAATCCAAACCTAGACATCGTTCCTCGAACGATCTGCGCTTGGTACCGTCCTCCCGACTTGAGCTCGATCAAACTCCCGACCCCGTGCATGTTGCAGCGTTCGCGCGGCGTCTGCTGCCCACCCTCGTCCGCTCGGATGACGACCTCAAGATGTTGGTTCGAGTTCCCTCCTACGTTTTCCACAAAACTCGCCACGCCACCTGCCGACAAACAAACCAAATCGTCATCGCCGTCCCGGTCCAGATCCATGACTGCAACTTGCGAAGTACTCTGTCCAAATTGCAGTGAAGACTTGTCCAGCACGAGCGTGCCATCGGTGCCACCGCGATACAGCTCAAGTCCAGTTGCTCCCCATGCCACACAGTCCGTGAATCCATCCAAATCCAAATCGCACGAAACCAAACCAAGCATTGGGGTTTGGGACAGAGTGGTCACTTGATCCGGAATCCAACTATGGCGCCCTAACGATTTCATCATGGCGAGCTTGGTCCCCTGCTGGCCGCACGCAACCAAATCCCAACACGCGTCGGCGTTCACATCGATCGCATCGATCGCACGACAAGCCCCTTTCCAATCGGTCTTCCATGCAAGGTTAGAAGGGTGATACCGACCATGCAAATTGTTGGTGAGGAAAACCGGTTGCTCTAAATCGTCCGCCCCAAACATAAAATCGTTGAGCACATTCCGATCTAAATCCATGGCCAAAATCGAATCCACATTCTTCAACGATGCAGGGAGGTCCGAAAAGGCAGTGAAGTCGGCAAAGGTCCAGTTACCTCGATTGGACCAAAGTGAGATTCCTGAATCGGAAGAGACCACCAGATCGAGATCGGAGTCGTGGTCAAAATCGATCGACGCAACGGTTCGAATTCCTCGAAGAGAATCCAACGAATCCGGCTGAGGCATCGCGGTCAAGCTGCGAGCACCTGTAGCCTTATCGATATCATTGCGAAACAAGCGAATGCCCTCATCTCCGTAAACAACAACGTCCACGTCGGTATCCAAAAACCTAACCACTTTCGGATCGCTACTAGGCGCATTCGGAATCGGTGGTGGCAACTCTGAATCCTTCATGACTTGATAGTCGTGATCCAAGTCAACGAGAACCAATCCTTTGCAAGAGACCTCAACGCTAGAACCAAATAGTTTCTTCGCGGATCTAACTCCGTTCGTACCCCAAACGTCAACTCGTCTGCCGACCGCACACACAAGATCTTTATGGCCATCCAAGTCCATATCTTCCGTGGCAACTGCGGTGATGTCCTTGCCTGCAAAATCGAGCGTCTGCTTGTTCTCTAGACGCCAATTGGACGCAGCCACACGTTTCTGTACCGGGCGCTGCTTGCGAAGCTGCTCGCTGAATTCAAGTTCAACGAATTCAAGCTCATGAGGACGCAATTGACGAAGGTCCGAGGTGTAGGCAAGCTCTGCGAGCAACGTATTTCTCAAGCCCATCGCTTTCCTCTCGGCGATATTCCATTCCCCTTTCTCTGCAGCAACGGCACCGTCCGACAGGATGTCCATTAAGCTGCTGTTCGTTCTGGGGATCAAAGGCTTCAGCATCTCGCGAAAACGTTCGGATTCCGCTTTGAATCCGTTATCCTTCGTTTTTGCCAATGTGTTTAGCAAGGTAACGCCAAGGGCCAAGTTGCTCGGCGCGAGCTTTACTCCGGATTTCAAAGCGTCTTTCATTTCGGAAAGGTACTCCGGTTTCCGATCTGCATCCATTTCTAGGAGTTCGTAGAGGTTAAAGTAGGTGTCCGCTGTCGCCTTGGAAGTTTTACATGCGGCTCTCAGGCTCTCAATCGAAAGCTCACGCTCGTTTTGAGTACGATAAAATCGACTCATCAAAACAGAAGCAACTGGGTCGTCGGGACAAAGTTGCTTTAGCGATTTGATCGCTTGCTCGAACTGAATGCGAGTCGAAGCCAGTACCGTTGGGTTATCCGCGAGATCTGGCTTTTGCATCAGGAGCAACAAGGAAACGCAAAGATTTTGAAAACCAAGCCGTTCCTTGGGAAGCTCTTTCGCAATCTTACTGAATCCTGCCGCCGCGTCGGACAGGATTTTCTTGTCGTCCTCTTTACCTTTTGAGCCTCCCTCAAGCAAAGCAATCGATCGGTTTTTCAAGGCATCCTGCTCGTTCTGTTTTTGCTCAGAAGTCGCGAAGCATCCTGCCAGACTCGCAATAAACATAAGAGAGATGAACAGGGGCAAGCGTCGGCTGCCGAAGTTCAGTCGGTGGCATTGAATCGTATCCGTCATGTTTTCGCTCAAAGTTCGGAGAGTTGGAATTGGCACCGCATCATAAACTTTTTTCGAAAATCTCGCTATCAAACGAGTGGCTTTCCATTTTCAGGCTGTTCTCATCGTACGTAGCCGGTTTCGTGAGAAATCGGCGATCACCGCGGCCAGCCTCAAGGCGAGCGGCAACACGAAAACGACCCTAGCACGACGCGCAAGCTAGTGAACTGCATTATAGATTCACTAGCTTGCGCGTCGTGCTAAGTACTTGGTCCCCCGCGACTCGCCTAACTGCGGAGCAGTGGAATTTGAAATGCCACGGATAAAACCCTCATCTTTCTTGATTTTGCTCCCCTCGCCCCTCTTAGGGGAGAGGGGCTGGGGGTGAGGGGGTTTGCTCTGTGTTTTGATAGGGATTTTGGCATCGCTAGAAACTCCATACGATACCTAAAAGGTCAAAACAAATCACTGAACCGGAGACTTGTTACAGACAGTTCTACCCCACCACCCCCTCCTCTCCCCGAAACGGGGAGAGGGGGAGGAAATCGCAGGGGTTTTGTTTCGTTTCATGGGAATTAGATTTCTAGATTGAATCAAAATGTGGGTAAAGATGCGGATAAAATCCGTGGTCATCATGAAACGGATTACCTGAGAGTCGCAAAGCAACGATATTGCGATTGAGTCATCCAGGGTACGAAAATTCGTCGAGGCTTAAAGCGGTGTTGGCCTTTATACCTAGCACGACGCGCACGCTAGTGATTTGGTGATCCAATTCACTAGCGTGCGCGTCATGGTAATCTCCTAGGTACTAGCTTGCGTTTCGTGCTAGGGTAGTTTTTTTGCTGCCGCTCTGCCATCGGCGGGGTTCTTCAATAAAGCCCCCTCGCTACGGCTCGCCCCTCCCAGTAGTTGAGCCGATGCAGCCGAAAGTCTTGACGACTTTCGCCACGCAGTAGGCTGTTTTTCCAAACAGGTGCATGTCCAAGAAGATCGATCAACCAAGAGCCGTATTCAATCAAAACGACGACGAAAAACCAGGTCAATCCACCACAAAATACATTGCTCGTTCCTCGTAGCTCATCGCGGCAAATGCCTTTTTCATCGCCTTTTTGTCCTTGGGACTGGCAGCAAGATACGATTCCGAATTCTTGAAATTCTCCAGTAGCTCAAAGTCCGTCGCATTCGGAACCGCCGCAACTTCAGGAGTCTCAACGGTATCCTTAATCGTCTTGGCTGCGATCGCCTTCGCGGCATTCTCGGCCTCAATCGAATCGAGATGGCTATTCGATTCGGTGACCGCCACCCCTGCTCTTTGCCAATTCGCTAGTTCTGGCGTCTGGCCGATAATGCTGTTGATCAAGTCGACGCTTTCAACACCAGTTGCTCGTCTGCAAAGATCGACCAACTCTTCCATGCCTTCGAATTCCTGACGACGACTTAGCCATAGCAGCCACGGCTTAACCACTTCACGCTGCTTGCCCCTAGGAGGAGTTACTTTGGGTTCATGAAAGACAACAGCTAATAGCCTGACGGCTGCCTCGTATCGGCTTTCCTCATTCGGATGTCTGTTTGACAATTGGTAGTAGCGATAGTCGTTAAGCCCCTCCCGCAAACAAGGTTTTGGCGTGTACCCGTACCTGTCTACAAACTCCGCAATTTTTTTCTCATCGCCACTCTTGGCCGCTATGTATTCGCTTAGGTATTGAACGATCATTGTCGAGGCTACGCCCCACGATTGCTTTCGTTGTATCTTGATTGTCAGTGAAACAATTTGTTAACCACAGATCCTATACATGATTCTCAGCTTTACAATCGCAACCAGAAACGAAAAATCTGTTGCAAGGTTCAAGAAGGGGTGGCGAAAACGGGTCTTGGGGCTTTCGACGCCAGGCCACCTTCAAGCTTCTCTGTGCCGATCCGATGATTCTTCTGGCCCCGGTTTGTTGGCCAACGCGACCGCCGTGCAGGCCCCTGCAATCGCCCCAAAAAGATGCCCTTCCCAAGAAATCTCCCATCCGGCCGTTGGCAACACTCCAAAAAGCAAAGTGGTTCCATACAGAAACCCCACGACCAAAGCGACGAATAACGAAACAAGCTTTCTTTCCGCGAAACCAATGGTTATCAAAAACGCCACCAAACCATAAACCAGCCCGCTGGCTCCAATGTGAGTCCGGCTTCGACCAAAACACCATAACAGCAAGCCACCGAACAGGACAATGCTCACAATCACTTCGAGCGAATCCCGCCGCGACCCGTGCAAGATAAACAACAGAATGCAAAGCGGCACCGTGTTGCTGAGCAGATGCTGAAAGCTCCCATGAAGAAATGGCATCAACGGAATACCGAGGAGGCCGTGCAGTGTCCTGGGGACCAGCCCATATTGATTGAAATCGACTGTCAATATCACATCCGCCAGATAAACGACCCAAAGCACTGCGACAAACCAAACAATCCCTTGCAATCCCTTTGCCATAACTCAGTCTTTACTTCTGATCGTCCGCCCTTCGAACTAAAACGTATTCAGATATCATCTTAATCCATTCGTTCCCATAACGGTAACTCGAGCCTTCAACGGAATCCGTTCTTTTTCAGGAACCAACTTGTTGAACAGTTCGGCAAACTTGATCATGGCGGGTGGTGCCTCGTGAACGCTGTGAAACATTTTGTAGCGAAACTCGTCGAGAGTTTCGGTGGTTTATGCAATGAAGCCGAAAGTCTTGACGACTTTCGCTACTCAAAAGTGATTTCGGGCTCTTGCTCAGTCATATGACGGTACCTGCTCTCCCACTTGCTCGCAGAAAAGACTCGATGACGTGCGCGAGCACCATTTCATTAAAAACGAGCACGACGGAATTCAAAAGAGAATTCTCAAAACTGAGTTGTTTTCCTGCTAAACGCCAAACGTGGGCATTGCCAAAGCGATTTCAACTCGAAACTTCGTTAGGATAGCAGTGTTCTATTAGACACCCCTCACGCCTCGCAGCGATCGCATCGTCGCGATTGAGCGAGTTTTTGTTGTTTTGTTTCCCCAAGCATAGGCGAAGTGTTTTCATGTTGCGTATCAAGCAATTATCTCTTGCGTTCGTTGGACTTCTCTCCTGCATCTCTTCTGTAGATGTGGCCTGCGCACAAGGTGGCGGCGGTGGACGAGGCCCTGGCCGCGGCCAACAGACGCGTACCCGTTTTGAATTGGCAACGCTTCCAGAAGTTCAATCGGAACTCAAACTGACCGAAGAACAGAAAAAGCTTGCTAGCGAACAGCTTGCAAAGCTCCGTGAAAAGCAAGCAGCCATGGCACCTGCTGGAGGAGGCGGTGGAGGTGGCGGCGGTGCAGCCATGCAAGCGGCCCGTGCAGAAATGCAGAAAATGGGTGCTGAACTCGATGCGACTTTTAGTGCCAAATTGGATGATGCCCAAAAGACTCGTATGCATGGCCTGATCGCTCAAGTGAACGGTGCTGCTGCACTGATGGATACCGCGATTGCAAAAGCGTTGGAAATCACAGACGAACAAACAGCCAAGCTAAAAGCAGCAAACGAAGCGAACCAAGCAGCGCGTCGCGAAGCGATGGCAGGTGCGCAAAATATGAGCCAAGAGGAACGAGCCGAAGCCATGGCCAAAATGGCCACGGAACAAACCAAAGCGTTAATGGCTGTCCTTACTGAATCGCAAACGAAGAAGCTCGAAACACTCAAGGGTGCTGCATTGACTATCGATATGGCACCGTTACGTCCAGCTCGCCGACAGTAGTTCCATTGGTTGGTTAACCGTCTTGACCATGCAAGGTCACTCTCGGCACATGCAAGGTCACTCTCGGAAAGAGTGCCCCACGGTGGGTCACACCTGCCGGGTGTGACCTTGAACCGCGAAGCCACTTTCGATCGACAACGTACTAACTCACCCAAGCTCGCACTTCGTATTCGATCTGTTCATGCTCAATGTCTTCATGAGCCATGAGCAGATCTTGGACCGCAGCGATCGCTGCCCACACACGATCGTCCGACAGCGATCGATAAAGCTTGGCAACGAGTTGCTCCATCATTTCCAAACATTTGACATCGCTCGCTGCCCGAGGGCGAGCAAGCGACCAGGCCTGTTGCCAATCCAAACTCCATTCGGGTACAAAGCCTGGATGAAGCGGTTCGCCTCGATAGATCATCTCCGCCACCGGACCAGCCAAAATCACTGAGAGTTCGTTGGCAAGAATGCGTTTGCCTGGCCACTGAATGTCCACTTTGCCAAAGAAGTTGTCTTCTTCGGGAGCCACAGAAGCGTGACAAGCTCGCGCACCACATAGAACAGCCATTACGCAGTGGCCGGCTTCATGATAAGCCGTTCTGGCTAGCTCTTCTTCGTCGTCGCAATCATCTTGATCGTATCGTCCAGTTGCGTTCATTCCAAATCGCCTAATTGCTGTCGAATTCTGCGGAGGACGCGACTACGGATTTGTCGCACTGCCGCCTGAGTGATTCCGAATTCATCCGCAACCACAATGGTTGCCGTTTGATCGATGACGCTTCGTGTGAATACTTGCCAAGTGCGAGGTTCGAAATCCGCTTGGACTTGGCGCATGGCGCGTTTTACTAACGCCGTGGTTTGCTCGTCATCGGTGGGCTCACGATCCAACTCGTAGTTAAGAGAACTTTCCAACGTAGCGTCGGGAGCAAGTACTCGATGCATGGCCAGATTCGCGCTACTGCCCCCCGTGGGAATGGCCTGTGAGTTTCGACTTCGCATCGCATCGATGATTTTGTTTTTTGCAATCGACCACAGCCATGCGCGAAAGGCACCAGAAGAGTGCCTTGGTTGAAAGCCAGCCAAATTTTTGGAAACGGCTGAAAATACTTCTTGTACGCAATCAGCGGCTGCATGCGAATCCAATTTCCGCCGCCGACACCAAAAGGCAATGAGAGGACCGTATAAATCCACGAGTTCGCACCAAGCGACGGAATCGCGTGCTCGGGCCCGCGAGAGGAGACTGTTTCGGGTTTGGCCAGAGTCGGAACTCAGGGACGTTGTTGTCTGCATGATGGGAAGTACCGTAAAATTGCGATCGATTCGTAGCGGAACTCGTCAAGGCAAGGCTGTGAAGCATTTTGTAGCGAAACTCGTCAAGAGTTTCGGTGGTCTATGCAATGCAGCCGAAAGTCTTGACGACTTTCGCTACAGAATAGGCTGTCTTTAGCAGCCGCAAATGCTTCTCGGCGTTTTCGTTAAGGGTTCCAAATTTCTGATGGCATTTCCTGGCCAATCGAAATCCTTGACGCATTCCGCTACCAATTAAAAAATCCTGTCACGCACAAAACGTTCTAGTAATTGTCGCATGGCTCGTGAACATGCCATGGAAAGACTACCATAAAATAACGAAGGTTTCCGATGACCGCAGGCCCAATAATAGCTGAACGCATGACTCAACTCGAATGCCTTGATCGCGAAAAGCTGATGGAGTACCTCAGCGGCTGGTCTGACCCCGAGTCCAGTGCCGACATCGAAGTGCATTTGCAAATATGCCAAACGTGCGAGCAGAGCCTTTCGGAACTAGAGAGTCAGCTCGATCCATTGCCAGAGTTCTCGCGAAAACCGGCCCAAGCGGAGTCCACATCGACGTCCGATATCGCAATTGCATCAGCCCTGCTCCATGCCAAGCAATTGGCTCAGCAAACTTCGCATTCGTTCGAAAGCTGGGAACCGCCCCCTGGTGATATAGGAGCGTACGAATTGATTCGCCCCATCGGGCGCGGTGGCATGGGCTCCGTGTATTTGGCCAAGCATCGGCAACTTCAGAAACAAGTCGCGATCAAGCTGCTGCCGACTTCGGCCTCGTTTCCGCAATCGCTTGCCGCTCGGTTTCAACGCGAGATTCGAGCCGCTGGTGGACTGAGCCATCCCTCGATTGTCAATGCAACGGACGCAGGCGTGCACAATGGGACCCATTATTTGGTGATGGAGCACATCGACGGCATGGACTTGAGCCGCGTCGCCAAGAGTGTGCGACAAATCGCTTTCGCGGACGCTTGCGAAATCGTTCGGCAAACGGCGACAGGCCTCTCGCATGCTCATGCCATGGGAATCGTTCATCGCGATATCAAACCTTCAAATCTGATGCTCAGCAGCCAAGGGCTCGTGAAGATCCTCGACTTCGGATTGGCGAGACATAGCTTATGGGACGAAGCGTCCGCGGAACTGACGACCGTTGGTCAGCTCATGGGGACCCTGGATTACATGGCCCCCGAACAAGTCGATCGCCCCGAGGGAGTCGACTATCGGGCTGATCTTTATTCTTTGGGTGCTACGTTGTTTCGGTTGCTATGTGGGCATGCACCGCTGGCGGTAGCACCGAATATGTCGCCGCTGACCAAACTGCGCATGTTGGCGACTCAAGAAGCGGCACGTCTTTCGACGTTAAGGGCCGATGTTCCGGAAGCGTTATCGCAATTGGTCGCTTCGATGCTAACTCGCAATCCAGACGAGCGACCGGCCAGCGCTGCTCACGTGGCCGAGCTTTTGAAGCCATTCTGCGATAAGGCCGATCTAAAGGTACTTGCAACAGTCGCGAGCCAAGCCAAGCAGTATCAAACGGAACTCGAAACAGACTTCTCAAGTCCATCGCGGGCCGCATTGCGTCCCGCTTTGCCGCAACTCACGTCGAACGCTTCTGCACTAAGTCATCCCTTACCGAGTTATAGCCGAGGCAGACGCGATCGCTTGAAATGGTTTGTTGCAGCTGCAGCCTTACCATTGCTGGCTCTGGCGGGCATTTTCATTACATTGGAGACGCAAAAAGGCAACTTGGTCATCGAGTCGGAAAGCGTCAACGTCAATGTCAAGCTGTTGCGAGACGGGGCGGTTTATGAGCAATTCAAAATTGAGCCAGGCACGAAAGAAACACGGCTTTATGCTGGCAAGTACGAAGTCACCATCGATGGAGCGAGTGACGGGATCTATGTAGACGGTAGCGAGTTTGAAGTTCGGCAAGGAAAAACGACCATCGCTCGAATTCGGCAGACATCAAAACCTTCGACTTTAGCCAATAAACCGAGCCCCACAGAAGCAGCTGACGAATATCGTTTGAAAATCGGTGATGAGGTCAGCCTTTCTTCTCTTTCAGACAGTTCAATTAAGCAAGAAAGAGTCCCGGTAATGCCCGATGGCACCATTGTGGTGCCGCTTTTGAAGCGACCAGTTCCAGCTGCAGGCAAGACGCTTCCAGCCCTTCGGCAGGAACTTGAAGTTGCCTACAGTCAGTACATCGTCAAGCCGGCGATTGATGTTCTGCCTGTAAAATTAAGTGCGTTAAGTGCGGAACCACTTTACGACGGCAAGCCGCTTTGGCATTGGCTCGACATCTTAGACAGGGAAAAGAGTGAGCCGGTTTTAGGGAAAGCGATTGAGGCAATCTTTGCGATGACAAATGAGGAGAACGCGAAAGTCATCACAAACCGACTCATGTCAAGCTTGCCTTCGTTAGATATTTCGATGAATCATCAAAACTGGCTCCCATCAGTATCTGCGATTCTTAAACGTGCAAACCTAGGGGCGAGGTATTCTGAAATGCTTGCGCGAGAGCTTGAGCGGGGAGATTTGAAGTTTCGGAGACTTTTGCTTCGTGACTTTGCCTTCGCACCTGCAACGCTCGGAGAGTTTGAAGCTGTTGGAAATTGGCTTGATCAGAATGTCTTCAATGGGGATGCACCCGAATTGCTGCTTGATGCGGCATATTTCTGTTTGCAATGTATTGATACGAACACCTTGAGTGACGCAGACCGCATGGAACTTTTTCGGCGTTTAGAACGATGCGACCGCCTCGGTGAAGCGTTTTGGTTTTTCGATGCGTCCAAGATGAAAACCGTTTGGCGAAATGATTCTGGTGGGAGCAGGTTCTCATTGCCGCTACGATCTCCTCTTGCGCAAGCTCTCCTTATTCTTCGCAATGTAGAGAGCAATACCGCGGACGTTGCACTTGCCGCGGCGTGGCTGCAAACTCGAGAGCCGCATCACCCAGAACTGCACGAAGAAATTGCCAACGCGATAGCAAGCCAACTGAGTCGTCTGCTGGCCAATAGTGATTTTGATAAGGTGGAGATAATTGACCATTGGCTCGGAATGGAACTATCGAACACGATGAAAAACGGTGCAGAGCTTGCGGGCGTCAAGATCGTGACGAATGCGAAGCCAGCGAAATCCACGCGGTTTCAAGAACTACATATGCCCACTATTGAGTTATTGGCTTTAGCGAGACAGTACCCTTCGAAGGAAATATCAGGGCTCGTTGACGAGACGATCCATTACGTTAGTACCTTTGCCATGGACGGCGTTGGATTCTATGAAGAACAGCTATTGCGTTCCCGGGAAATTACGCCAACACTGATTTGGCCATCTGCGGAATCCAAAGACATTAGGATGTCCAAGGAATATTGGAGATCGTTCCTCATTTATCTTTATGCGAAAGACCTCAAGAAGCAACTGAGTGGCGAGGACTTGAGCGATGCGAAGGTTGAGCAAATGAGCGAACCGAAGGCGACCGTCATGGCGACGCCCAAGTTCAAAGGGCGATCGGTGGATGAGTGGTTGGCCTTGTTGCAAGTCGAGCAAAGTGCCGAGGGTCAGTCCGATGCGTTCGTGGGGTTAACAGGATTGCTTAACGAAGCGGACACGCCGCGCATCTTGACTGCGACGCTTGAGAATCTTCGAAGCAAACGAGGTCTTGGCGACGACAACGCGGTCGCGAAGAAGCTCGAAAACGGATTTGCATTACTACGATTGTGTGCAGGGGAGGGCTACGGAAAACTCCTAACGGACGAACTAGCTACTGCGGGACATGACTGGGCAATACGCATCATAAGCAAGTAGTGCGTCAGGAACGGGCAGTGGCTATCGGAACATGAGTTCTTCTTGAAATGGCTGTCGGATTTAGAACACAAGACCACAGTTCCCGTGAGTGCCTTTTTGTATGGAGTTCTAGCCGACCGAAGCTTACCGCAACCTATTCTCGAACTTTGTTTCGACGTGGCCCGACATCGGTATGGCGATGAGTTTTTTCTTTGGGGACCGATTGGCGAAGCGAAAGATGGTTACTCGATCTTGACGCCCCGAATCATCGATTTAGCCATTGCGACTTTGCAGAACGAATCGTCAGAACCAAATCGAGTCGCTCTCGCGGCATCGCTCCTGATCGAGATGACGTCGTCCATTGGTATAGACCGATTGGAATCGGTTGCCCATTCTATTGAAAGACGTCTTGTCGAACTTGCCAAGGACATGCCTCGGTTGTCAGCGATTACGAGTCCGACGGAAGCCACCGTGGCAACGGTTTGGAGCAACGGCCACTGGCAGGTCCCTGGACTAATGAGAGACCCACGTTTTGCCAAGAATTCCGAACTAATGAGTTCATTGGCCTTAATTTACCACCTTGGCTCGCCGTCATCGTCTGAGCAGGCGGTTCGAGAACTGATCCAAGCGACGGCAGTTGCTCGACAAAGTTGCGAGATGATGTTGGCAGAGCAAACAATAAATCCGAATCTGGTCTTGGAATGGCCGTTTGGTGTAGAACAGTTGAAAGAGACAGCCGAAGATATTCGAAAACTGTCGCCGGACATGCTGAGAGCAGCTAGTGCAAACGTATTTGCAGAACTCTTGCTGCAGTCCATCTCTAGCCGGAAAGCACATGAAGCGGAAAAGCAAGACTCGCGTATATTGGCAAAGTTGCCACAGGCATATCGCGATTTTGCGAAATGGAATTTATGGGGCTTGGGAGATATTCGGCGCGCTGACATTGATAAGCTCCAGAATTCGCTTGTGACTAAGCGATCGAAAGAATGGCTTTGGGTTGTATTAAATGCTAGAGTGAGTGACGTATCGGTATTGGAGTATGCCAAACGCCTGGCAAAGGTCGATCATGATTCGACTGATTCGGTTAACACTTATCCGTAGTTGAACCTGACGTTCAGCCCAACGCATTCGATGTATCAAGATCGAATATCAATTGGCACTCACACGGTTGTCGGGATTGCGAGAGCGGTCAGGTGAGGATGAAATAAATGCTGAGAGCTTGACAGCCCGGAGGGCGATACATCCCTGCCGGTGGCGTGAGCCACCGGTAGGCTGACCACCCAATGAAAAGCCCGGAGGGCGACACATCCAATCATTCCGAAAGGTGTCGCCCTCCGGGCTTAATTTTTATGAGTACTAGAGTCCGGTGGCTTACGCCACCGGCAGGGATATGCCGCCCTCCGGGCTCTGCAGGCAGACTTGTGACATTATCCAAACAAAATCACCGCGGTCCTCGACGAATGTCGAGCATTCTTGAAAACCGGGGCTAGCGCCCATCGGCTAATTGAAAGGGGAAACACATTGCTATGTGTTTGTTCTATCGCAGAATGCACCTACTTGCGTTTTGTCTCCCCCGAATCCAAACTAGGACTTCTCATATATCCCACCTACCTTTGGAGCTCGCACATGTCGCATCCCGCCCTTCCATCAAAATCATATCGCCGAGATTTCCTTGTCCAATCGACCGCAGCCGGGCTTGTTCTCCCCTTCTGGGCTCGGGCTGCTCATAGCTCCTCCTCGCACAACGCTGGTCGCTTACGACTGGGCAGTATCGGCGTTGGTGGCATGGGCGGTTCGGATTTGGCTTCGCTCAGTTCGCACGCTCAAGTCGACATCGTGGCCCTTTGCGACGTCGATGAGTCCCGCTTGGCTGCCGCAGCGGCCAAACATCCGAACGCAAAACTGTTTCGCGATTTTCGGAAGATGCTCGATGAGATGCAAGATGGACTGGATGCCGTCCAAGTCTCCACGCCCGATCACACCCATGCGCCCGCGGCCTTGACTGCGATGAATCGCGGTAAGCATGTCTACTGTCAAAAACCCCTCACGCATGATGTCCATGAGTCCAGGCAGATGCGATTGCTGGCCGAAAAGAAGAAGCTTGTCACGCAAATGGGA
Organism: Planctomycetaceae bacterium; assembly: GCA_947463915.1. Lineage (GTDB taxonomy): Bacteria > Planctomycetota > Planctomycetia > Pirellulales > Pirellulaceae > JBKCUI01. The sequence continues at coordinate 2,469 of CANHVO010000082.1, read as the reverse complement.
ACTCAAATCCATTCGCATACGGCTTATCGAACTGCGGTCAAACTGGTGCAAAGTGGCGTGATCGGCAAGGTCAAGGAAGTGCACTCCTGGAGCAACAAGACCTGGGGATACGATGGGCCCGCACCGATGCCTAACGAAGTCCCTGCCACCTTGGATTGGAACCTTTGGTTGGGCACGGCTGCCGACCGGCCTTATTCAGACAATCATTACCATCCCGCGAACTGGCGACGATGGTATGATTTTGGATGCGGAACGATGGGAGACATGGCTATCCATATTTTGGACCCAGTATTCACTGCTTTGCAGTTGGGAGCACCGAACAAAGTCATTTCAAGCAGTCCTGAACCCCCGAAAAATTCGTACGGATTGAAGAACCAAACACGATACACCTTTGGTGCTTCGAAATTTACGACCGACGGATTTGTGCTGACTTGGAGCGATGGCGGCATGATGCCTGATACGTCCGCATGGCCAAAGCAATCTGCCCCCGAAGGCAAAACGGCAGCGCTGCCCGACCAAGGCTCGATGTTCGTTGGCGAGAAGGGGTACATTCTCTTGCCTCACGTCGCCCAACCGATTTTGTTGCCGGAGTCCGACTTTGCGAAAACGGCAATCGAGCCGCAGCCCAACGGCGACCACTACCATCTGTTTGTCGACGCGTGTCTTGGAGGAGCACCGACCACCGCTCACTTTGGCTACGCAGGTCCACTCACAGAAGCAGTTCTGTTAGGTGTGCTGGCGAATCGATTCCCTCAACAGGAACTTCGATGGAACGCCGAAGCCATGAGCATTCCCAATCACGCCATGGCAAACTCACTGCTCAAACGAAAATACCGGTCAGGATTCGAAGTCGATGTTTCAATTAGCTAGTCGTATTCGCATTCTTGCTATCGTCTCGTTCTGTTTCGTGTCCTGTGTCACGATTGCCGATGAGCGGTTGGAACTGGAGTATGCACCGGGACCGGTTGCGAATCCATTGAAGGGGCTTGTTCCGTATGCGAGTGCGACCAATGTGCATTTTCCGCACACCATGGAGTTCTCGTATGTCGGCTTGTCAGAGTTGATGTTGGGATATGACGAGTACGATTGGAAACCGCTAGAACGGTTACTGAATCCGATTGCAGGACGCGGAAATCAGGCGGTCTTTCGTATTTTTCTGGAGTATCCAGGAAAGACAGACGTCATTCCGAAGTTTCTTCTTGACGATGGGTTGAAAGTTCATAAATATCTCAATACGAACACGCAGCCGTTGCCTCCGTCCAATGTCGAGACTCCAGACTACGAAGATAAAAATCTTCGCAGGGCGCTCCTAAATTTCATCGCGGCTTTGGGAAAGAAGTATGACGGTGACGCACGCATCGGTTTCATTACCGCGGGGTTGCTTGGGACGTGGGGAGAATGGCACACGTATCCAAGAGAAGAGCTGTTTGCATCGAAAACGGTCCAGGCTGACGTGATGGACGCTTATGCGGCAGCCTTTCGAGTCACCCCAGTTCTGCTTCGCTATCCAGCCGGAAAGAAGACTTGGGGCAAGGCCTCGAATGCCGAGAGGCCATTCGGTTACCACGATGATTCGTTCGCATGGGCAACTCTCGATACAGGTAAGAAAGCGGACAATTGGTTCTATATGCCAGCTCTTGCGGAAGCCGGTACGGCAGCAATGGACAAATGGAAAACGCATCCGATTGGAGGGGAGATTCGACCGGAAGCTTGGGGCAAAGTCTTTGACCAAGATCCCGGCGACAAGAGCATTCAATCCTTTCGCGAGTGTGTTGAACAAACGCATGCATCCTGGCTAATGGATACCGGCATGTTTCAGAAAAAGGCAAACCAAGAGCGGCGAGAACGAGCCGAATTGGAAGTTCGCAGAATGGGTTATGAGTTTCATGTGTCCGCAATTCAGTATTCCATCCAAGACAGCCAACTCAAATTTAAGCTTGAGCTCGAGAACCGCGGCGTTGCGCCGTTTTACTACGACTGGAAGGGAACTTATGGCCTCATCGAAAAGGGAGCCGATGGCTCGAAGGCTAAACTGCGTAAGACGCAAATTGCAACTGGGAAGCTGACTGGAATTCTTCCAAATGAGAAGCCGACAGTATGGAGCGACGAGATGGATCTCAGTAAATTGCCGAAGGGGAGCTATACGTTGGCGCTTCGTTTACCAAATACGCTGACAAACGGACTTCCGCTTCGATTTGCGAATGTCAGCCAGGATCGAGAGCTAGATGGTTGGCTGTCGCTGATGACGGTTGAGCGATAAACGCTTAGGCGAGCGGCAATATGGAAAATAACGTAGCTGGATTCGCCAGAATTCAGAACACACTGAATTCAGAACACACTGAATTCAGAACACACTGAATTCAGAACACACTGAATTCAGAACACACTGAATTCTGGCGAATCCAGCTACGATTCTTGCTGCGCTACCTTCGCAGAGCGAAGGGCGACATTGTCGCTCGTCGCTCCGCG
>CANHVO010000081.1 GCA_947463915.1 Planctomycetaceae bacterium | reverse complement strand
GTCTCGTTTTGAATGTTGACAGATGCGTAGCCACTTGCCGCTTTCAACTTGCCGCCGCCCGTTGAAAGAATTTGGCCAGCGATGATGATTTCGCCACCGCTAGGATCGAGCTTTCCAAAGACAAACTTCTTTTCTCCCGCATCCCAAGTCACATCGAGAGGAATGTCTTGCGACCCAAATGTCACTCCAGGAATCTGTGTCGGCCCGCGTGGCGCTACGTTTTGGGAATCTGTGGGTTTGAATCCGCCGTACCGATCGGATAGTGCAGAAAATGTGATCGTGTCGACAGGTGGAACGAAGGCATTACTGATACTGACATCGATGCTATCAACGCCACTCTGAACCAATCCATTCAGATTTAAGAACCTGGCTGTCAACGAAAGTCGACCTTGAGAGACGATGCGAGACGTGTTTCCGAATATCGCTTGTGAGAGGGTCTTGGTACCGTCGGTCACATTGCTCAAGTTGTCGAACACACGGCGATCGGCCCCTGCGCCGGCAGCATCGTTATCGAGTGTATTGAAATCGATGTATTGCCGCGGGTCGGCCAAATGGTACCAACCGTCAGAATTGATGCTCAGATTGCCGTTGGCAATGATCTGCACTGGGTCTTGGCCGCGAATATCGCCACTGGTGTAGATACTGCCTTCGAAATTCTGGATGTAGATTGTGCCATTTTCGTTGGAAACGCCGTTGTTGATGTACAAATCCTGCGTCAGATCGGCTGGAATCGCAGGTAATCCGCCAAGATCGTAGCCTGAAACCGGATTCAAGGCGTTTTGTACGATTCGGACTGTTTTCGTCGAGGCCGAATTGACATTCGTCAACGATGCGTAATTGACGTAAACATTCCCTGGCTGCAACGTAAGATACTTGCCTCCGATGGTTACGATCCGCCTACCATCGAGCATCGCCACGCCATTGGTTGTCATCGTGAATGGTGTGCTGTTTTCAATGTCAACTTTGGCGTCCGCGTGTGCAAGAAGTTGCCCACCGGCCACCTTACCCGCGAATGCGCCGGGAGTCGCGCCAGTCTGCTCGATATAGATGCTACCCGGAGATGCTGTCAGTGATGGAAGATCGATAAAGAGGACATCGAGCCCCTTCTTTACAATGCGTCGATTGTTTACCCGAATCGAATCGAGCAATCCCAAGTCAGCTAGCTGGGCCTCGACCGTGATCAATTGAGCTTCGTAGCGAGCGATCGCTTCGGCATCCCCGGAGTGACTTGCCATCCATGCGATAAGATCATCGTGCTGTTGGATGAGCATGTTACCGACATTGCGGATCGTCAGCGTAGGCAGACCAGCGCTCGCAGGCTTCACGGCATAATACTTGTTGGAAAGTGCTGTGGCAAAATTCCTCGTGATGTCGGTGTCGTAGACAGGGAACTCACTTGATGGCAAGGCATTGATGGCAGCTTGATCGAGAGCCTGCCATAGTACTGAATTTGCGGCGAAGTTCGTTTGATGGGGCACGATATCGGTTGGACGCCCCAGATATTTATAGTAACCACCATCCGGCCCTCCCACATTCGCGCCAGGGATTAGATGAAACACATATCCTGGCTGAATCGATATGGCCATTGTTCCAGCAGTCAATGGGGCAAAGACAAAGTCGATGTCTACAGGTAGCTGTCGATTGGACTTTTCCGATGCATTCAATGACTGCCCTATGCGATCGGGCGTAGGACCTAGAACTCCGTTAATCGTTGTTCGAGTACCGTTGAAAGTAATCGGCTCGAGTTTGTAAGTCACATTGCTACCGGCACCTGCTTCCACCTTGGCAGAATTTGCAATATTGACTTGGTTCGATTGCTGCAATCCCAAGGTCGATGTGTCGCTACTAATCGACGGAATGACCGAAATCTGACTGACTGCTTTGTCGGATTTAGAAGAGCTAAAGCCGCTCCGGGCTACGAGATCGATGTCCCGAATAGCAACTATTTTCGAGGTGCCATTGATGTTTACAAAATTGTTTTCGCGAAGGTTCGAACTGACGCTGTCGAAAACCCCGCTTGGGACTAACGATGCTGTTTGGACCGTGCTCCAAGCGTGATTATCGAACAAATTGATAGCGACGGCGCTGGCAGAATTGTACTTACCGGCAAGCAATGCCACGTCTTTGCCTCGGATAGTCGAGTCGACGACATCGACTTGGTTCGTTGCAGTCGTGTCTGCTCGAACTTTCGCGGCTGCGACACCGGCAATACCAGAAATCACAATCAGCTTCGCATCTGGAATATTGTCACCCGATGACCGAGTGGAAAGCGAGACGGATCCAGCTTCGTTGACTAGGGTTGCCCCTGTGACTGATATCTTGCTTTGGGTCACGGCGTCGATGATTGAAAAGCCCGCGGAGATACTGCTAGCGAGCGAGATCGCTTCGATGTTGACATAATCGTGCGCTGCGAAATTCGTGCTGGTGCTGAAGTCGAACTTTGTGTCACGATAGGGCACGCTCAAGGCAGTTACTTTGCTGCCTGTTCCGAACGAGATCGTCGCGGCAAAAGGATTTGCAGCCGTACCGATGTCGTTGTCGCTCGTGAGAACGCCCAGACTTACTAACGAGAAAGACTGTGAATCAATATTGTTTCGATATTGCTGACCAACGGGTTTGGTCGTGTCGGCCTTGTTCTTGACAAGATTGTTGGAGGCGCTTCCAAAGATTTCGACCGCGTTGATGACCGCATTATTGCCGATGACAATCGCTGCCTTACCTGTATTCGTGTTACCTGCGATACCTGCTTGACCGCTGCCGAGGGCAACGGTGATCGCATCACTCACCGAATCGATATCGGCCTTGTGTTCGGTATACAATCCGATTGCCGTCACATTGATAACTGCGTTATCACCGATCTGCGTCCGTGTGGCTTGATCGCTTGTCGTTCGTGCAAAGGCACCTGCCAGCGCGATTAGACCACCTGAACCTGCAACACTTTTCGCGAAAAGCGTGTCGTCTGAGTCGGCGCGAACAGTAAGCTTGCTCGCAGAAATCCTAGCGCTGCCTGCCCCGGCCGTGACTTCATCGATCCCATCCCCCCGACCAAGATTCACGTCTGAGTACATCATACCAGCTGCCCCAAGGGCGACAGCAATGCCAGTCCCTTTAGCGACAAGGTTATGAGTAGCAGTTGAAGTAATGCTGACTTCACTAAGTGCAAAAATCGTACTGTTTCCGATTAAGGCTCGCGACTCAGGTTGCGCATCGACAAACGCAAAATTCACCGATGCTGCAAATGCGCCACCGGCGACTCCAAGCGTATCAGCAGTCAGATTAAACGTCGGCTTCGCCAGCAGAGTAACCGAACCAGCGTTGATCGAGGCGCCATTGCCTATCACGGCCTGAGTTTCTACTGCTGCATTATTCTTGAGGTTTATTCGAGAAAACGAAGCACCGATAGCTACGGCACCTCCGGCGATCGAATATGTATTTGTATTGAGAGTCCGAACATCGGTCGACTGAATGGATACCGGGCCAGTCGCACTCACGATGGAAGAATCGCTCACGGCGCTTTGCACAACCGATGCATCGTTATGTACGACTACCGCTGCGCCCAACCCCACAAACCCGACGACACCAGCGACTCCGGTTGCTTGCGTTGTCTCGTTGTTCAGCGACCGAACGTGAACGCCTCCGCCACCCGCAGTCAGTGTTCCACCCGCCTGAGCAGTGCTATTGTTAGCAATCGTATTGACGTTGATACCTGCCCCCGCACCGACATAACCACCGGCCAATGCCCCCGCGAACTGCAGAAGCTTAAGTCCGGCGTCACTTGTTACTGCGATACCATTGCCGGAATTGATACGCGCACCACCGCTGATTCGTGCTGTAGTGCCTGATGCGACAGATCCTGAATCGATGTCGGCCTGAAGACTGGCTTGTGTTGGTGCTCGCGAGTTTACGGTGGCAACGGCAGCTCGACTGATGCTGCTAACCTGCTTATTGGAACTGCGATTCGCGTTGCCACTGTCCTGGTCAAAGTTATTGAGATAACTGCCTGTTTGATCACTACCGCCTTGAGCTTGTCGCCCAGCATCCGAATCGGCTCGAGCGCCATTGCTCCCTTCAAGCGCATTTGCGGATGCTGGTGCGGAACTGCCGGACCGATTGTCATTCGAATAATTTTTGTCCAGTGCATTGCCGACGGACCAAACGGAAACGCTTGCCGCGATCCCAACCACTCCGGCAGCGCCACCCAATGTGTAGCCACGAATATTCTCAATGCTCAATGCATTTACGACCACGTCGTTTCGAGCTGAGACGATGGCGCCTGTCTCGATATCGGCGAGAATGTCATTCTTCAGAATACCGATGTTGACAGCACCAGCTAGGCCCACCGACCCCACCCCCAGTGCACCAGCGAATGCAAACGCATTGACCGTGTTGGCAGCATTAACATATACGTTTTGATTAGCCCTCGCCAATTCCGTTAACGACTGATTGACTTTTGCTCCACCGATCCGGGCTACCGTATCGGAATCAAGCATTGTCACCGTGACCGCGCCGGCAACTCCCACCGCGGCCCCGGCACCTACCGCCACTCCAAAATGCGTTACATCTTCGCTCGAAGTCGATTGAACAATGACTCCTGACAACGTTCCGCGAATGGTACTGTTCCCATCCGGAGCTTTCGCGCCGGTGAGAACGTTCGGTATTCCAGTGCCATTGCCGAGCCCATCCACGATTGCATTCGGTTCAATCACGGCCGTGGTAACTTTGTCAATAGACATCACACCTACGGCTGCGCCGATGCCGGCACTACCCGCAGCTATCGCGCCCGCGATGATATCGATATTGCTCGAGTCGTCTGCAATTACCGCCACATCGCCGCGAGCATACACTCGGGCTCCATTTCCAATCGAAGCGGTCGTATGATTATCGAAGGACAACACACCTACGGCGGCACTTAATCCGAAACCACCTGCGATACCTGCGCCGGCTAACAGCACGGCTTCGCTATTAAACGCAGCAACGATGACATCGTCGTTTGCGGACACAACAGAGGTTGCGCCAATGGTAGCCGACGTGTTTTCTTTGATGACGGTCACTCCGACAGCGGGCGACACGGCTCCGCCGATGGCAACGGTACCGCCGAAGCTAATTTGATTGATGTCGCTTCCAGCAGCGAGTTGTACGTTTTGCGCAGCGCCGGGTGTTCCCGATTGATTGACTTGAGCTCCGTCGCCGATCCTCGCAAAGGTTTGATTGTCAACGACATTCACTCCAGCCGTCAATGCGACAGCACCAAGGCCTCCTGCAAAGCTGATCGTATAAACCTCGATGTCATCGCGATTGGTCGCGGTGATGATTAGGCCATTCGCCGTGCGAGTCCTTGGAACTGCGGTTCGCTGAGACGAGATCGATGAGTCGGTTGCGTCGTTTCCTCCATTTCGATCGACGTCCATGCTGCCCACTTTTGGCAACCCTACTTCACCGCTTGCAGATAAACTCGACGGAGATGCCGATAAAGACCCGCTTGCCGGCTCGATCCCGGAAGTCGTCGCAGAAGAACCCGTCGTACCGAGAGTGAATTCACCGGTCTTAACCGAAAGTGCGTTTCCACCACCTAACGCAGTCACAACAGCACCGTTACCGACGAACGCTTCGGTGAGTTTGGAGCTAGTTGAGACACCAACAGCCGCGCCAACGCCTGCGTAGGTTGCAACCGCGAGAACACCAACCACTTTGTCGATCTCGGTGCGATCGTCTGCGGCGATGTTGATTGAACCGCTGGCGACAACCGCCCCGCCGCCTGCGCTCGCAACGGAATCGCGACCGTCGTCGCCAATCCATGCTCGCGTGGTAATATTGAGAACGTGGACTCCGGCATCGGCGGCTACCGACGCGCTGCCACTAGCGGCCAAGCCAGCCGCTACCGAAGTGATGTCCTCGGTCGAGTCAGCCGTAATAATGATATTGCCCTCGACCGTGGCTGCGACGCCTGAATCCATGTTGGCAGTCGTCGTTTTGGTCATTGACGCAACGTCAGCACCAAATCCAACAGCGGCTGTTCCCGCTGCGGCTAGCGAGCCTGCCACGGAAACAAGAGCCGAATTGTCCACCGATGTTATCGAAACACTCGGCGCTCCGCCCGTCGCACCATTGTCCGCCGTGATTCGAGCCAATCGACCAATCCATGCCTGAGTTGTTTCAGTCAAAACCAACACAGTTGCCGAACCCGCAACCGCTGCGGTCCCTCCCCCCGCGCCTGCAGCCGAAATTCCAACGATGTCCTCCCGTGAGGCAGCAGCGATTGTCAAACCATTGCCGCCATTCGCCGTCAGGACGGCATTGTCAGCAACAAATGCTTGCACGGTATCGGCATGAACCAGCGATACATTGGACGCGCCAATCCCTGCAGTGCTCGCAGCACCAACACTCCCAGCGAGGCTTGTGATCGTGAAGTTGCCAGTCGATGCAATTCGAACTTGCCCCAAGGAGTTGAGAGTCGTTGGCTGTGCGGCTGAGCTATCGAGTTTAGCAATCGAGTTTGACGTGACATCGTAAACCGAAGCAGAGCCAGCGACTCCAGCCGAACTGCCGATGCCCGCGTTGATCGAGAGGGTCTTGAAAGTGTCGGTTGACTGTGCCTCAATGGATACATTGCTTCTGCTAGTGACCAGTACGCCCTTGCCAATCGCAGCCAACGTATTTTTGTTGATGACCGCTAAGTCAAGTCCTGCGCCGACACCAACACTGCTCGGTGCGATGGTCAACGAGCCTGCAAGACTCGTCAATGTGATGGCATCGGTAGCTGTGATCGTAATCGTTTGATTCACAGCACCTAAGATCTCTGGATTTTGGTTGATAGCCGCTCCGACGCCAATCGTCGCATTCGTATTGTAGGTGTCGATGTTGATTACGACCGCACCGGCAACACCGACGCCACCCGTACTAGCTGCACCCGCAACTGCGACGCTGGTCGCTGTGGGGTCACTGATGGGACCTGGAAGATCGATCACGGCTGGATTGACTGTTGTTCGCGAAGATACAGTTAATGCACTCGATGCATCCGCACTACCTCCAATGAATGCATCGGTTTGCATGGTGAGTGTTCGAATAGCGACCGAACCGCCCACCACCGGATTGTTCGCAGCATTGAATCCAGCTCCTGCTGCGACCGTTTGTGGGTTCAAGCTATTCGCGGCATTGACCGTTATCGCTCCACTCGAAAGCAACTGCGAACCGGTCTTGGCAGAGGCGGTGGTCGTGAAACTCGGGACGTTGATCGCTACCGATCCTGCCACTCCGACGCCACCCGTCCCACCGGCCGCCGCTGCGCCCCAAGCTGTAAAGGTATTGGATTGACCTGCAGGCGTGATGGCTTCGACAGTGATCGCTCCGCCGCGAACAATGGCTCCAGATTCAACGGACGCTGTGTTGACGACCGTTGCAAAATTGAGACCGGCTGATGCGCCAATCTTCGTCGAGTCCGACAAGGCAACGGATGTGCCAACAGCCTTGGTCGATTGTGTGACCAACTCCGTGGCTCTGACGATCACAGCGCTCGCACCAGCGTTAATATTGACTGAAGCATCAACTCGAGCTTCGTTGGTCACGTTCAGCACATTGACGCCCACCGATGCCGCAATTCCGAGTCCGCCACCTTTGGAGCTGGAGTTGGAGTTGGCCGTGCCGTTGCTGCTGTTCATTGCGGCATTGCCACTCGGAAGAATTTTTGTACCGCCGTTATTAGGTGTTTGATTCCTTTTGCTGTCCGCAGTAGCGTCGGCTGAACCCGATAGCGGATCAGCTCCCTTGGCAGTGGACTTGGTATCGATGGTGCTCGTTACAGTAGACGTTGCCAAAACATTCAAAACGCCGGTTATTGTCAGCGATCTCGATAGCCTCGCCGAAGAGTTTTCGTCATCGTCATTGATACCGACCGAAACGCCTACTCCCACATTCGAGCCTGTTGTGGTTGCATCCGATTTTGTACTCGTCGCGCTCGTATGAGTCGCGCGAACGTCACCTGTACCAGTTAATGTTAAAGTTGCACCACTCCCGAGTCGTGCAAGGGTGTCGTTATCGATGATGGCTAGCGCTACCGAACCTGCGATTCCGTTGACGTTGCCTCCGCCCGCGGTGGACTCGGTGACAGCGATGTGATTGCCAGTGGCAGTAATATTCAAGCTTCGGGCCGAGCTCGAAAAGACAACCGTATCGCCAATCAATGCATTCGTTTGATTGTTCAGGCGGTTCATCGCCAATGACGCCCCAATCCCTACGGTATCGGCCGTCGCACCATCGTCATTGGGTCGCGCTTTGGCTGTACTCGATGTTGAGGCTACCGAACTGACGAGAATGTCGGAACTGCTAGTAAGCCCATTCAACGTTACACCGGAGTCGATTCGAGCATCTGTCCGCGTGTCGATCAGACCTAGTGCAAGCGAGCCCGCAATCGCGACGTTCTTTGCCCCCGCTCCCGAAATGGACTCGGCCGAAAAGGAATGTCGTGTGTCACCTGAGACGTCGAGCATTCCCGCGTCGACTGTTAAGCCACGTGCATTCACCGTTGCATTGCTGGACACTATAGCTTGATTGTTCACATCGACATCGTTGATCGAAACTGCCGCAGCGATACCGACCGTTCCTGATTTCGTCGCCTTACTATCGGATTTGCTGGAAGCATCATGATTCGAACGCGAACGCAGAGTCGTCGTACCCGTACTGGATGTGACGGTAACGTTGCTTGGAATTATCGCTGTTGAGGTTGCATTGATGAGGCTGATCGCGACCGCCGCGGCAACAGAAACAACACCATCGGAAGTGCCCGCCTGGGGCGTCGATTTTGAGCCGCTTCCCCGTGCCCCTCGACCACTAAGACTTGCTTGTGCGTCACCAGTAGAACGTTGAGAATCGGCTTGTCCTTTTACGCTGCCGCCATTGTCGCTGCTACCCTTTGTGCTTGCGATCGAATCGTTGGAGCTTATCGAACCACTGGTTGCTTGGAAACTCACATTTCCCGAAGCAGTGACGCTGCGACTGGGAGTTGCCGTTGTCGTTTCGTTCACTATGGCTAACGATACGGCGGCACCAACGGACACGCTACCCGTTCCAACTACGTCCCCTTCCGCTTTGGTGGTTATCGCTGACCGATGATCGGCAGCGACATTGAGCGTGCCACCGACAATCAGCGTCGACCCCGTACCAATATCAGCGATTGTATCCTGGTTCGTGATCAAATTGGATACGGATGCTGCGAGCGCAACACCACCTGAGCCACCTGCCTTGGACCGCGTATTCTCGGTATCGATAGAATTGGATGTGATCGATAAGTTATTGACACCTGTAAGTGAAGCTAAGTTTCCAATGCTCGCAAATGTAACTCGATCAGCGATATTCAGCGCATACGATGCGCCTAGACCGAGCGTACTGCCATCAGCCGAGTTCTGGAATGGAATCGCAACAACGCTGCTGTTGGTTGTCGAAGTCGATGTCAAAATAAGGTTCGAACTATTACCAGAAACAATTGACGAAGGCTCAATGAGAGATGTCGATTTTACGTTGTGTACGCCAATAGCAAACGCACCCGCGATTCCGATTGAGGCTTTCTGAGATTCACCCGTTGGTCCCGATTTGGCTTGCAAACTTGTAGTCGCGGTCGGTACCTGACTGGCCACTGTGATCGTCGATCCCTTTACATCCGAGGTGCCGCCAACAGAGGACTTGGTTTCCCCTTTCACAGACGAGATGACAACACCAACGCCAACACCAGTATCCGACGATCCGGACGAATTGGTACCGTCTGCATTGGCCGTGATCGAATGGGCACCGATGGCTGTTAGCGCAAGTGTTCCGGAAGCCGAGCGTACGGTTGCGTCGGCGATGCGAGCTGTCGTGTCACCTGTAACAGTCAAAATCGATACCGATGCGGCCAATCCCATGTTGCCGTCCGAGTTCGAAGCGTTGTTATCCGAGAGCGACTGCTGCCCTTTTGTGTTCGGTTGGCCACTGTCTTTAGTGGCACCTTTGACGGTCGAAGTCGCTAGATTATTTGCAGTCCGGTTACTACTCGAAGTTAAAGCGATATTGCCAGCGGCTGCCACGGTTGCCCCGCCATCGACGAGCAATGTCGTGTCGCCAAATAGATTCGCATTGGCAAGCGTGCCGCCTGCATCGGAAGTCCCGTTCAGTCCGTCCGCTGTCGTTGTAACGTTGGAATTGTTGTTGGAGGCAATGCTCAGTGTCGACGCAGCAACGAGGTCTGTAGTGCCACTGATATGAACTCTCGAAATGCCGCTCACGACCGAAACAGCAACCGATGCATCCTCAGCCCGATCATCGTCACTGGCGTTATTGTCATTCTGCGGAACGCGAATCACCGATGTGATGACCTGCGAAGCAGCGATTATGGAGATGGCCCCCGTTGTTGCCTCCAGCCGCGTTCGGCTAGCTGGATTGTTTCCGGTGATGTTGATTGCAGCAGCGGAATCTACGATCGCTTGCCCAAAGCTGACCGCCCCCCCCAACGCGGTAGTGCGGTCGATTGTGACATTGACTGTGCTGGTCGCTTCGAGCGAAATGCTGCTTGCTCTCAGCGAGCCCCCCCCAATTGTGATCGATGTATGCGGAATCGATATGAACTTGGTCGGATCCGTCGCATCGGACTTGCCGGTGTTGGTTGCCAGGCTCTTGGCGGTGAAACTACCGGTAAACGTCGGCGTCCCGGCTGCGATCACGATATCGCTTGTCGAGAGAACGACAAAGCTATAGCCCAACGAATATGCGCCGCTACCTTCAATACGGAGCGTATCGTCGGCGATCGACAATGGTAAAGACGCATTGATATCGAGTCCACCGTCGAAATTGACGGTGAAGAAGCCACCCTTGTCAGCAACGAAGGTGTTGAGCAAGCTAAAGCTAGGAGTATCAATTCGAATCGTATCACCACGAATATCTGCGCCCGTGGCAGATTGGCGATGAACGTTGATTTGAACATCGCTCGCACTGACCAAGGACACAGCACTAACGACAGACGACGAGCTCGAGTCGAGTAACTGCACAACGGGCGATGTACCTCCCGACACAACTCGGACGATATAGTCACTCGCCAAGTTGGTATCAGGATAAGATAGATCGGCTGCAAGCTGGATGCGTTGTTCCAGGGGTTCGAAGAGAAACCTTCGAATGGTCTGTCGGGCGCGAACAACCGATCTCTTGGTTCGCGCTGGAACGGGTTTAACTGTTCCTGATTGAGACTGAGCCGTCGAGGTGCGTTTTCGTCTCATCATTTTCTCCAATGGGATCGCTTTGCGATCAGAAAGAACAAATGGAAGCGCATTGCGCTTCGGGGGCGTTAGACGTCGTCCAGAATGCAACTTCTTCGAGCGATCTTGCGATCGCCAACTAGCTTAGGGCAAGCTGTCACGTATGCAATGCTATTCGATCATCTTCTTTGAAATTCAAATTTCGGTCAAATCACGATGCAGTGTTTAGAAGCCTAACGCTGGACGAAGCCCGCCAACAAAAACAAAAAATTCTTTCCGTCTTCACGATTGACCTGTTGGCGTCTGAAACGAATGCTCCCGCAAGCAAAAGAAAGATTGCGTTATTCCACAGAACCAATCGGCTCTTTTTTGGACCAAAGCTCCAATAGTTGAGGATACTGCTCCAACGCAGCGAATTCAGCATCGTCACGAATGCTATGAAAAAGACGTGGATCTTTCGCAGATGCCAATTTCAGTGCATCCGCAGCGCGATTGACCCATCGTTCGCGACCTTCGTCGACGCGTGACGCAACACGCACGGCAGCTGCCGCAAAGTCGATATTGCCTTGAGCACTCAACTCGCTTAGCAAATCAACTTGTTCGAGAACCTTTCGCGATTCAGCGTCGCGATTGAGAGCAGCTAGAAGCCTCGCATAGAGCGCTTTATTCGCTTGCGCTGCGACTCCAGCATCCATCTCCCCCCCTTGCTTGCAAACATTTACCGCCTCATCGAGACGTTTCATGGAAGCTAGGGTTTGCCCTTTGTCGCGAAGCATGTTGCACAAAGCATCCTTGGCAATTTTCGCTGCGTTGGGATCCGAAGGCTCTCGTAGAGCTAATTCCTGTCTTTGCAGTTCGACGCATCGATCGAAGTGAGACAACGCGTCCTCGAAACGATTTTGTAGTAGCGAGATTTTTCCCAGATAGAAAATCGCGTGTGCAAGGCGAGCAATAAAGCGATTCGGATCCTGCCCCTTGGCCGTCAACTCGATGAAGTTCTTTTTTGAATCCCCGAACTGCTTCTCGGCTTCTTCGAATCGCGACTGAACAAATAAGGTTTCGCCGAGTTCGTTTTGCGCACTTGAAAGCCCGATCAAGTAATCGAGCACGCCCGGTGTCTCGCTCAACATACGCGTGTTGAGTTCTATGCAACGTCTTGCGGCCAATTCTGACGCATCGAATTGACCGAGCTTTCTGCGGACATTGGCAAGGTTGAAAAGATTAATCGCGATCGTCCTAGGATAAATCGCAACCTGTGGCTTTTGCACCCACAATTCTTCTTGCATTGCGATCGACGCCTCATACATCGTAGATGCATCATCGAGTTTATTCTGCGCTCGCAATACGTTAGCAAGGTTGTTTTTTTGTATCGATGCAGCATAGGCCGCGTCCAGGTCATCCGGACGAATGCGGGTCGCGATGGCTAGTGAATCGATCCCTTCGTGCATCTGTTCCATCGCCTCTTCCACTCGTCCGAGTCGTACTAAAACAGTCGCATACGTCGAATGTGCAACAGAGATTGATAATCGATGATCGAAAACGTCAGGTTGCCGACGTACCATTTCTTTCTCCAACACCATGCATTCTTGGAGCAATTTTTCAG
Source organism: Planctomycetaceae bacterium (assembly GCA_947463915.1). Classification (GTDB taxonomy): domain Bacteria; phylum Planctomycetota; class Planctomycetia; order Pirellulales; family Pirellulaceae; genus JBKCUI01. The sequence goes on along the minus strand of CANHVO010000081.1, from coordinate 9,372 downwards.
ACTGGGAAATGTTACCGCGTTGATATTCCATGGAGCCATACGTCAGCAAATTGGTTGCACGGCCATCCAAGAAAGTAAAAACAAGCGGGTGCTCCTGAGTAAGTTTCCCAAACTCCGCATTGGCTGCGTGGAATCGCTCCGCAGCCTTATCGAACTGCTGCATCCGGGCATAAACCAATGTCAGACTCTTGTTGGCGCGAGCCAATTGATGAACAAGGCCGGTATCCTCAGGACTCGTCTTTAGAAATTTCTGAATGACATCTAAGGACGCAAGAAACCATTTTTCGGATTCGCCGAATCTTCCATTGAGCTGCAAATCGAGTGCTAAAAGCTCATAAACCCGCAGAAGATCTTTAGCCTCATCGATACTAGGAATATCATCCGGACTCAAATCGTTGCACAGCGATTGAACTTGCTCGTATTCCGATTGCTCATCCTTGGCGCGATCCAAGGTCAATAGGAAGTTGCCATACTCTACGCGTGCAGACGCGAGCTGAATTCGATCCGAGACGGAATGCGACGTGTCATAGGCCCTTTTATAGAGGTCGATCGCCGATTTGAAATCTGGCTCGATTTGATCGTTACGCTCGATCTTGTGCCACAGAGTTGCGCGCTCTTTAAGACATCGCGCAAGGACTCTTTGTAGACCACGTTGTTCTGGCTCCTTGTTGGAGCGCTGCCTCAATGCTTCAATCGCGATATCGTATTCAGACTTGGCTTCCGACAGCTCTCCCATCTCGTGACTGATCAAGGCGAGGTTGTAATGTGTATCGGAGATCCGGTCCTGCAGATCGGAACTGCTGGTCGGATTTTGTTCGAGCTGCAAATAGAAGTTCTGTGCGTTGCTCAGCAGCTTCTTACGCAGTTGTTCTAGCCCTTGTTCCTTTAACTCGGGGCTAGCAGCAACCTCGGAAAGATATTTCTTGACGGTTGCAATCGCTGTTTCAAAATTCTGCGTCGCTCGTAGTTCTCCTTGGCGAGCCATCGAATAGTAGTACCACGAAACCGCGATCCCTGCGCTCAAACTAAAGAGAATCGCAGCCATCAACGACGCGACCACGGGCTGTCGTTTCATCCATCGCAGCAATTGCGAGAATCTTGAAATGGGGCGTGCTGTGATGGGCAGATTGTCCAAATACAGACTAAGGTCTTCAGCCAAATATCTCGGCTGGGCGTATCTCGACTCTGGATTCTTTCGCAAGCAATGCAACGAAATCGTATTCAAGTCTTTTGGGACTTGCGAATTCAGTCGGCGAGGTTCCACCGGTTCCGTTTCTTGTAGTTGCCGAATGGTCTCAACGACGGTGGCCGCTTGGAATGGAGGCCGACCGGTTAACATCGTGTACAGCACCGCGCCAATCGCGTATGTGTCGGATTGAGTACAAGGTTTACCAAGAGCCTGTTCCGGCGCCATGAACGCTGGAGTTCCGACCACCTCGCCCGTCAAGGTGAGATGCTCGCTCGGATCGTCCGAACTGGACTTCACGATCTTGGCCAATCCAAAATCGGAAACGCGAACGGTCCCATTGGTCTCAAGCAAAATATTGCGAGGTTTGAGATCGCGATGAATAATGCCGTGGTCATGGGCATATTGAACGGCTACCGCAATTTGTCGAGCAATTCCAGCGGCATCGCGAGGTTCGAGAGGCCGTTCCAGAATGAGCTCGGCCAAGTTTTTGCCAACAATGAGTGGCATCGAGAAATAGTGGAAGCCGGCGAACTCACCAACGTCAAAGACCGGAACAATATTTGGATGATCGAGAGTCGCCACAACTTGCGCCTCCGTTCGAAATCGCGTCAATTCCGATGGAGAGGCAAACTGACCTGATTTGATGACCTTTAATGCAACAATTCGGTCGAGCTGTTTATGGCGTGCACGATAGACAATGCCCATTCCCCCACTCGCAATGGTCTCCAATATCTCATACGGCCCAAACGGATTGGGAAGCCCCATCGAATCCTGCATCGCAACTGCTTCGGGAGGATCGTCGTATGTCATATCGGTCTCGGAAATTGATACGGCAACGGTTGATGCGTCGAGCCGCTCCATCTCTTCCAATGGCCGCAGCGCTCGCATTACAGCATTGGGGTCGTTCGGAAATCGCTTGTGATATTCAGCTACAACACTTTTGGACAGTTCGATCGCTCGCAATTCTAGTTCCGAACGAATCAAAGATTCAAGTAATGCCGTTCGAAACGCCCCGCACTCGTGCGCAACTATTTGTTCTATTGTTGCATGTGTCGGCGTGTTCCAACTTGCCTCAAAAAAATTGCACTTTTGGTGTATCGCCATCAGTTCCGATGAAGTCGGAGTTGGAATTGGGCTGGGATCGGTTGGGATTTCCATAATGGGTATCTCGGTAGGAGAGATCGATTGCTGCGACTTAATCGCTTTTGCTGTAGTCTTGCCAGATGGATCGGATGAGTTGCACGCGACGTTCTACGGATCGCAACGAACAGTTAAGGAATTCCTTGATCTGTCCGTTCGTGTATCCCATCAATCGCATAAGCGCGATCTCTTGTAGATCGTCAGCTAACTGCTCGAGCATCTCCTGAAAAATGATATCGCAGTCTGCAGTGTTTACGTGCAAAAAAAGCATATCGAGACGAAATCCTCCCGAAGCGCCAGTGGCAAGTTCGGATTCGTTGCGAACACGCCCGCTACCTCGCTTCAAAGCGCCCTCGCGTTTGGACTGTTTCCTCGCTTTTTGAACCGTCAGCATTCCGAGTATTCGCCAAAGATCGTCGCGTCGCAACGACTCCTCGTATTTCCCAGACTCTACGCGTTGGAAGAACTTCGCAAACGCTTCTTGAACGGCGTCTTCTGCTCCAAGCGGTAGTTTGCGTCCCGTCAGAACCGACTGAGCCAAGCCCATAAGCCTGGGGAAATAGCGTTGCCAAAGTTGTCTCGCAGAATCGCGATCACCCGTTCGCAACTGCAAGAACAAAAGGGAAATGGAACCAAGCGAGTCATCATTCATACGAAGGAACTCATTTTTTTCCAATAGGTTTTGAGGTGCGACAAAGAGAAAGAGGTTGTAGCGTAAAACGTCTTGCTGCAGGGGAGAAAATGCGACAAAACATGTTGCGGTGTCAAATCGTTGCAAATGGCTTCCGCAGCCAAATAGAAGGTGTTGGGCTGATGAATTCAATGACGCGAAAGCGAATTCACTTCATTTTCGAAGATAAATTTGAAAATCGCGAAGCCACGTGAAAAATCACTGGCCGATGCCGCCAGGTGACGAGAAGTACAGGGTGCAAAATCCATTGGCGTTCCAATCTCGTCCATAGGCAAGATGGCCAAGTAGACATTCGGAATCCAACTCCAAAAATCGTCGTGCTTCATTCTCGCTCGAACCGCAAGTGGCGAATGCGGTGCAAAGTTGGTCCGCGAAATGCCCAACGGTTAGTCCACTAGCGTAAATGTTCCAATCGACGGAATTTCGTCCACCCGCTTCGGTCACTTCTGTTAAGTACAAATTCTCCGATTTGTCCCACGAGCCGTAGAGTACATCCTCGACCAAAATTCTTAGCGATTCGATAGCGGGTTTGAGCGGAGGCAAAGTCTTTGATTGCGTCTCAGCCTTTTTGTAGCCACGCCGCCTGTAAAGCGAGACGCGATAACTTTTTTCAAGAGACTTGGTCCTTATGATTTCGCGAGGATTCCACTTCCATCCGATGTGACTGAGAACTCTGTGAGCGCCCGTCGGCTCGAAACCTAGGTAGACTTTTAAAAAAGTAGACTCCTTAGCCTGCTCGTATCCGATGAAGGTAGTCAAAGATTTCGGAAACCGTTTGCCAATTGCACATTGCGCTGAGTGAGAAAGCCCCATCGCCGCACAGGCATCAAGCAAATCGGATATTTTGAGATCTCGCGTCGCAAAGCCAAGCAAATAGCGATTAGCGAATACACCCTGCGCAGAAAGTTTGATCGACCGCTCATAGGCACTTGGAATGGCCCAGCGTTCAGCGAGCGCGAACGGCATGCAGGCGATCGCTGCCTCCTCTACATCGCTTTGGCATACTTGGCTTGGATCAAAGTTAGTACTCACTGGCACCCTTTAGCGATCTACGCATTCTAAACTAGCAAAAGAGTCGCCACTTTTGAACGCTTCAAAAAGGGGCCAATATTAGTCATTGAGATTGCACTGTTCGTATATCCCAATACCTAGATTCTACATGATTCCTTTTTGGGCGTGACATTCGCGGTACCTGAACTATTCGCGCCGACATTGTCGCCAGCAAGATTGATCCGAGCAAGCCGACCATCGCTCCTCTTCTAGACTCAGAAGGTCATATTCTGCATCTCCTTGGCTTTGGTGCAACGCAACTCGATAGCGATCTGCATGATCGTGACCGCTGCCGCTCGACGCTCATCATTCATATGCTGCTCTAATAACGACTTGGTAAGCTTCGCGATCTTCCCTGACGCTTTCTCATTCTGCAAGATCGCAATCAACTCGGTGGAGACAATCGGCAGATCATGCTCGACACTTAACTCATAAAGCAACTCGAGCAGTTTTGCAAAATCCTTCGGTTGCGAGGCTGCTGGTAGCGCTAAAGCATGCTGCAAGGCATACTGCACGACCGCGGCATGGAGCGGCGAATGCGCTGCAATAGTGGAAAACGATTTTTGCCAACGTCCGCACTTGATCAGCCCCGACCCGAGAAACTTCTTGATCATCTCGCTGAAGTTATCTCCGCCGAGCTGTCCTTCCTCGATGGCACGAATCGCGATATCCGTTGCCAAACCAGCTTCTCCCGGCTCCTTCGCACTCAGCATACCAACGAGCAAATAGAGTCCAGCTTTCAAAAGCGGTGTCTTAGGGTCGAGCAGCGGTTCAAGCATCGCACGATTCTGCCACTGTGCCTCCCACCAATCTAGATTGCTCAAGCATGTTTCGGCAGCGCCCGCAAAGTACGACTCGCGAGCGATCGGCCAAATCATCGCACTCCACCGACCGGTACCAACCGTCTTTCCACCGAATCCACCAAGCTCGAAAAACAAATCTCTCCCAATTCCGCGAGCCGAATTGAGCATTACGGTAACGAGCATCGGATCTTCGGTCTTCGGGCAAGCTGGCTCGGTCTTTATCTCCGGATCGTAGAACGTGTAGGGGCCACTTTTCCTCTTTCGAATGGTAAGTTCATGAACGGCAGGGTGAGCCGCATCAGGGCCAAGATCAGGAAACTTCTTTGTGATTGCAGTACACTCTCCCCAAGGAGACTTTGCCCGCATTGCAGCAATCCACAGAGAGGCATTTTCTCCGATCGGTACGGATTCATCTCCCAAAGCAAACCGAATCGGTTGAACCCAATTCTCATTCTTATTGGCGAGAAGCTTTAACGCCGCGGAGCGATTCTCGGGGGCAAGACGCAGCATTGCCAAAATCAAATCATGCTCTTCAGCTTCGTTCCCATTCCACTGCAAGACTCGCTCTGCAAGCACCGTTGGGTCTATCCAACCTTGTTCATGGGATGGAATACTCAGCAACTGACCACTCTCGCCACGAGCGAGTTGCTGGCTGATCGCCAAACAGCGGCGAGAGAGAAACCCAATCGGTTTGCGCCAGTTCTCTCCGTAGTAATCTCCCTTGATCCCGGCGATCTCTACAAAAACCTTTCTCTTCGAGTGACTCGCTGTGATCTTTTCCCCAGTACAGAAACTGTAGAACATACCGAGCAAGTCATTACCGGGATCGAGTCCAGCAAATGGCAACGCACCTTTTTTTAACAGTTGCTTGATTCGCTTCATCAGCGGGGCAGTTAGCTCAGATAGATTAACAGGCTTCTTATCCACTAGGCGAACCAAGGCATCGATACAGCGTTCGCAATCGTCAACGCGCGTTCCATCCTCGATCACCTGAGCCGTCACGTCGATGAGTTCCTCTACGCTCTTGAGCGGGATCAAAGGTCGTAAATGAGATAGACGCGGCACATCCGTTCCATCAAACCGTACTGCAGGAAGCGAGTAAATTCCCTCTTTCGCATCAGCAACCAGTGTATCGATACTCCAAAGCGATTGAATGTCTTTCGACAACGAAGCGGTTAGAGCAGCGACCGAAGGCGCTGCTTGCTGCTTACCCTTTACGATATCTTTCAGACTTTCTTTCGCGTTTGCAATCCTCTGGGCCCCCGGTCTATCACTCTTTTTTGCGGTGCTTGCCGAGCCTTCTCGCGAGAGCCAACTATTGACCACTTTCTTCGTCGATGGTGCCAGTGAAGAAGTCTCTCGCTGGAGTAACTCAACGATATGACTTTTCACATTCGAATCGCTCTCCCCATCAAACCATTTTTCGAGCAACTTGAATGCCGCCAATTGCACATCTCCTTTTTCATGGAGCAATGCAATAGCGACGGTATTCACTAAATCCCCCGTGTCTTTCGAGTATTGAGTTGCCAATTCAGCGAGAAATTTCAGAGCATCGAGAACTTCTCCTTTGGCTTTGGATCTGAGTAGTGAATCGATGTTTTCGGTGATGGCAGCGGTGGAGTAGGCACCTTTTTTCGCCAAGGTTTTCACTTTGCCGAATGCCCAAGTTGCAACATTCGGGGCTGCGGCACGCATCAAATGCAAGAATCGATCTGCATACTTTTTCAGTTCTGCATCGGTGGGTTCAAGCAGATCAAAGAACTCGAAGAACCAACTCGCACGGTAATGATTGAAGTCTCGATCAAGGGCAGAAAGCGACGCTTCGAAGAGTCGTTTTCGGTCGAGCTTTCCACGACTGGCAAGTTTGGTGAGCGTCGCCCCCCATTGCTCTTCTCGACTCCAGCGGTCCGCATTGGTAAAGCTGACTTCGGCCGTACCATCGAGTTCGAAGAGCATCCAGATTTCATGCTCGAGCAAATCGGGGGAACTCTCCAGAAACTTCAGGAGAGGCATTGTCTTGAGACGTCCAATGGCAGCCTGAATCATTCCGAGATAATAGTTTGGATTCGTCGGTCGCTCGATGAGATTCTTCGAAAGCAGGTAGCGAACGAAATGCCAACTCATCCAGAAAGAGTTCCCATTGAGGAGATGCTCGGCCAGAGCTTGCATCCAATCGGGCTTGCGATCTTCGATGATTTCGATCAGCAGTTCGTCGCTTGGGTAATAACCGCGTGCGACTTTCTTGACGTCTGCAAAGTTGGCAACGCAAAACCATGCCGTCGTAACGGGATACATGCGAGGATTGCTGAAGAATGTTCCCTTGGGTTTTTCGATCATTCGCTCGCGAAAGGTCTCTTTGAAGCACTTACTTACGGTGCCATAGACCTCGCGACGTTCTTTCTCCGAAGTCCCTTTGAACCAATGTAGGATCTTTTTTTCGCTTCCATTAGCCAACAGCTTGTTGAGTTCATGGATGTCCATCAGGCAACTCCTCTATGTAAATCTGTGCTGCTAGAATGTGTTTGCAAGGTCCGCGACTGACACCATGTTTTGCATACCAAGTGCAAGTACATTTAGCGCCCCAGTCAGGATCGAAACGAACCCGATGATCCACACCGCTTGAGTTAACCAAAACGATTTGCTCTTGTTCGTTGCCTACGCCGAATCGTACTTTGTTTTCGTCCAGAATTTTTCTCGCGTTTCTCAACCGAGGTTGAAGTTTCTCCACTTGATCGAGGCTCCATGGAAGTGGTCGATGAAACCATGCTCCTTCGCCGAGGTCGAAGCCAACGAGACCTTGGGTACCAAGGGCCGCTAGAGCGCCGCGCAGCATCTCTGTATCGATGGAATGTTTTGCTGCGAGCTTGCGGTGGATCTCTTCTTCATCGACGACCGCTCCCCAGCCTAGTTCTTCGCGAACGACGTTTACGATCTTCTCCCAACGTTTGTTCACTAATGAGGAAATGGCTTGCCCTTCACCCGAGAAGCCACGCCATACCTCCGGGCTGATCACCAACCAGAAACAACAGTCAGAAAATTGTAGCTTCCAAGCTGACGCACCCGTGGTTTGATCGGAGTAGATACTGAGCAGCTTCGCTTCGGCGGCGAGCTCTTCTAGGACCTTTAGTCTCTCGAGTCCACCGACACGAACAGAATCGCGAGCATCGAGTTGGCTTAGTCTTAAGCCTTTGCCTGCAGGAACAATGAACGATTCGCGGCGATTCGTTTTCATGCGAGGAAGCGAGCGTAAGAACCGCCAAGCCTCGGTACCTGTGACTTCATGGACGCAAGCCATACGACTTTGGCACGCTTGCACTTCGACAAGACCTTTGATCCAGCGAACAGGGAGTGGAACTTTTTTTTCGATAACGGTCGTTTCATTGCGATCGACTTTCAGCATCGATGGCCCGATGGTCAGTCTCAACTTTTCCGAGTCGCGCACCATCGCTAACGCAGCTAACATCGGCGAATTGAAATCGACGTTGGTACAACCGCGAGCATGGATCGGCGCATCGACCGAACCGGGGAGCATATCAATACGAGCGTAGACACCGCAGCAAGCTGAAAAAGCCTCGAAGCGCAGTCTTTCTTCAGAACAAGTCACCAGGGGATCGGCCGCCAGGAGAATTCGATTAAGCATCGCGGCCGGAATATGGAATCGACTCTGCACGATACTCATCAAACTTCGCAATAACCGAGCGATCAAGCGAGGGCGAAGAATACGACCTGAGAAGAAGTCTTTATCGCTCCGTTCCGTGGCAACTTGATGAGACACACTTGGCAAGGAGGAATCTGCGCTGACGAGACTCAATTGCTCATCGAGCAGCTGGGACGAGCGGGCATAACGGAATGTATGAGGGATTGAAACCACGCTCATGTTCACGCACTCTGAATAGAGAAAGCCCAAGAAAAGAGTGGAAGGAGAGATCGAAATGTCGCCTACGCGACGATTCGAGTTTATCCGATGAAATTGGCCATTCCACAAGGCAAAAGCATTGCCTATTGCAGAAACGACGGACTGAAAGGAATTTTGATCTCCGGCAGTCTATCCATGAGGAACCCTCCGTTCAAGGCACTGCCCAGCGCCATGAACGATTTTCTGTAATTTAAAACAGGCTCTTGAGTAGCGAAAGTCGTCAAGACTTTCGGCAGCATCGCCTAAAAGACCGAAACTCTTAACGAGTTTCGCTACAACTCAGTTGGCAGGAGCCTCCGGTGTATTTCGCCCCTGGCGGAGCCAGGGGACGAGTGCCAAAAACAGATAGGAACTTAAGACGTCTCGCACTAGCCTGAAATCACATCTTCTAGTTCCGATTCCACCGCCAAACATGCGAAATAGCCATCCAACTGGCTAACCGCTGGTTCTCCCATAGAACGCTTCTTTGTCAGACTCACTTCAGGCAAGATTGCTTTCTGTGCGATGCTCGGCTCAGAAATAGACTCAAGCAACGAATTGCCAATGCCGACAAAGCCCGCACGCGGCACATCGTAGCTTTCTC
>CANHVO010000080.1 GCA_947463915.1 Planctomycetaceae bacterium | reverse complement strand
CGATCAAGTCAGCTTGAAAACGCTTTTCGTCATCATGAACATCAAACGTCCCTTCCGGGAAAACAAATCGCTCGAACGGAGAATTCATTTTGTGCCAATCGACTCCCTGCCTTGTAACCAAGTCCATGACGCCGCGGGTTATCGAGTCGGGTTGCATGTCTCCAATGTAGTGGACTCCTACGTCCCATTCGTATCTCTTCCGGCGAAATGAATGAGTGAAGCCGCCAAGCTTGAAATGGCGTTCCACAACCAGAACCCGCTTCTTCCCAATTTGAGCCAAGATACTAGCTGTGGTTAGGCCGCCCATCCCGGATCCTATTACGATCGCATCATAGTTATTCGAATTCATAGCTGCGTCTCAATTGTCTTTCATTGGTGTGTGAATCATGCGCTGACGCGATATTGGCTTTTTGTTCTACCCTAGCACGACGGCACGCTTGTTTCCAAACAAAGGCGTTGCCGCCGATGAGTTCGCGTTCCACCATTCCTTGATTTCTAAGATGATTCAGGAATCCGACCGTTTCTGCGATCAAAGCGCCCCGTTCGCTTGTCGATAGCGTGCGGCGATAAACCGTATCAAGACACTCGACCGCCGTTTTTGGTCGATCCAAAGTCTCAAACAATCGCGCGAGCACCATTTTTTGGCTTGCCAGGAGTTGTTCACAACGCGTGGGTAGCCCACGGAAAGGGACATTGTGACCAGGTAAGCAAAAAGTCTCTTCACTTGATAAGTGCATAAAGCGTTCGCAGCTCTCAAGCCATTCGCTGACCAAGTCGGCACTCGGTTCGCTGGGATGAACACTCAAATTGGAAGCCGTTCCCGCAAGGATTTGGTCTCCCGTGATCGCAATTCCATCATTCGACCAAAGGGTTGCATGTTCAGCGGCATGTCCATTCCCAACATGGATCGTCCAATTTCGATCGCCAATGGCGAGCACATCATCTTGTTTGATCCGAATGTAGGAATACGGCAGCGGAGAAACAAGCTGCGAATAATTGCTGGGTGCTCGTCGGCGATATGCTTCCAACTCCATTCCCTTTAGCCCAGCTTGTTCGACAAACTGGATCTGTTCGTGGCACGGTAAATGTCGATCATCGAGCTGAAGCATTTTTGCATTAAGCCAACATACGCGTGTAGCGTACAAAACCGCCCCTTTCTTCACCAGCTTGCCTGCCAAACCAATATGATCGGGATGATAGTGCGTTGAGATAATTCGCGTGATAGGTAAATGAGCCAGCGGACCAACTTTGAAAACAGCGTCCAGTGCGGCCTGGCATTTTTCTGAGTTGCATCCTGCGTCCACTAAAGTCCAACCTGTGTGGTCACGCAACGCATATACGTTTACGTGATCAAGGTTTGAGTCCAGCGGTAGCCTTATCCAGTAAATGCCGGCTGCGACTTCAATGGGATGCCCGTGCTGCGGCGTTGCCTCATATGCGATACGCACGCCCGAGATTCGATCGACGTTTCCTTCGTTGCGGGAAGCTTCATGTTTTGGATTCATGACCGCTCACTCTGACTATCACTTTGCCGCTCCGTTGCGTTTGCTCGGCCCTCCGAATGGCATCACCGATGTCTTTGATTTCGTAACAAGAATCGATGTCGATCTTCAGCAGACCATCCACCATCATCTGTGATAAAATGTCAAACAGAGTTTTTCGTTCCGCCATTGAAAGGCGATTTAACATTTTCGACAGCCAGAATCCGACCAGCGTAATTCCGCGGAAAATCGTCTGCTCTGGGGCAATCACACAAGCTTCGCCTGAAAGCATTCCATAATTTACGATTTTGCTTCCCTCTGCTAAGCATTCCGCGAGACTCTGAATTCCTGGTCCCGCAACAGCATCCAACGCCAAACGGATGGGTTCATCTCGAATGGCTTTCTCAACGCGCTCCGCCAAATTTGGTCCATCCTCAATCACAATGTCCCCACCTAGCTCGAGCACTTGTGGAATGCTCTGGGCTCGACGCACTACATTGACTGTCCGTATGCCTTTTGCCTTGGCAATCTGAATCACACAGACGCCAACGCTCGAAAGTGGGGCATTTTGAATGATCCAATCGCTTACTTCCAATGGCACAAAATTATTGAGCAAAATGTAAGCGGTCGTGGGATTGACCTTAAGCATAGCTAGCTGATTGACGTCTGCATCGACCGGAACTTTATGAACTGCTGCCACTGGGAGCTTTCGCCGCTCCGACCAATTGTCATTAGCCAACAGTACAACGCGATCACCGATGTTCAGCTCTTTGACCGCCGCCCCTCGATCTACAATTCGACCAACCCCCTCCATGCCAATGGTAGCCGGCAATGTCGGCAACTTGCCATAGCGACCGGCTAGCATAGCCAGGTCAGCCACATTGATCGGAAACGCTTCGACATCGACGACAACTTCCCATGCCGATGGAGGTCCGACGTCTGCCACATCGACGCATCTTGCAACGCGACTCGGTTGACCAAAAGCTTCGTAACGAATCTGTTTCATTTTACATAACCCCCTTTGACTTGGGAGCCACAGCTATACCCTTGGCAAGACAATCGATGGTGTAGTCCATCTGCTCCTCGGTATGGTTGGTATTGATAAAAAAACGAAGCCGAGATTTGTCGCGAGGAACGATTGGATACAACATTGGGAAAGAACAAATTCCGGCGTCGAAGAGCTGGATAGAAAGCCAAAGGGCTAACTCCGAATCGCGGGTCATGATAGGCACCACACCTGAATCCTTACTGTTATAGGTATTCAGGCCGGCCGCCTTGGCCTTTGCAATAAAGTAAGCTGCATTCGACTGAACCCTACGGGCCAACTCGGGTTGCTCTCGCATGATTCGCAGTGTCTCAAGCCCTGCCGCAGTATTAGCTGGCGTGGGGGCTGCACCATAAAGCAACACACCAGGTGCATAATTTTTGAGGATGGCGATCAACGGCTTCGGACCAGCGACGTAGCCTCCACACGTCCCGAACGACTTGCTCATCGAACCAAAAAGAATATCGATTTGATTTCCCGAGATTCCAAAGTAGTCCGTAACCCCAAGCCCTCTTGGCCCGATGATGCCCATCGAGTGGGCTTCGTCCACCATCAAAAAGGCCTTATAGCGATTTTTGATCTCGATCACGCGAGGCACGTCGGCGATATCTCCGTCCATGCTGTAGACCCCCTCGATCAAAATGATCACGCGCTCGTATTTGTCCCGGTGCTGAGCGAGCAATTTTTCCAAGGCATCGTAGTCGTTGTGAGGAAAACTAAACCGGCGAGCGGTCGTCATTTTGCAACCTGCAAGCGCAGAGTTGTGAACCAACTCGTCGTAAATAATGAGATCCTGTGGTCGACACAGATAACCAATGGTAAAGGCATTGGTACTGTAACCGCCAACGGACACCACGGCATCTTCGCTGCCAAGAGTCTCGCAAAGCTCGCGTTCAAACAGTTGGTGCAAATCCACTTCACCCGTGATCGAGCGTCCCGAACCTGTACTGGTACCAAAATCGTCGATCGCCTTTTTGGCAGCTGCCTTAACGCGAGGATCACTGGCCAACGAAAGATAGTTGTAACTCGAATAGTTTATGAATTGTTTTCCCTCGAGTTCGACCGTGGCATCCGATGCCCCCATGTGCCGAAGAAACTGATTTCTAGTGTACTTTTGCTTGTCGTAGTACCACTGCATGGTGGTAAAGTCTTTGTACTCTGGAAAGTGTGCGAAATCATGGAACGCTGGTTGCATTGCGAGCGAAGGTTTGCTCTCAATATCGCCCGGCGTGTTGAGGTTCAGACCGGATTTTAGACGTTCAAGGCTTGTTTTGAAGTTCATAAGGGACTGCGAATGCGATTGAAGGTATGACTTATTTGGGAACAGAGACGCGGAATGCGAGGGAGTAAAAAAATCACTAACGTACAGGCATTGGAACAAGCGTTGCTTGCTCGCCCATGAATGTTTTCAACGCTTGAGTGGCCACGCTGCGAACGGTCGCTTCACCAATCAATTCCAGGATGGAGATGCTAAGCCCCAGTTTGGTATCGAGCAGCAATTGAATCTCGGTCGCCATTAGCGAGTCGACTCCCAACTGGTTGATCGAACAGTCAAGCGGAATACTAGCGGGGGCGGACTTTAGAACCGAAGCGATGACTTCCACAATGAGGCCTCCCAGTAGCTCAACTTGGTCCGCATGATCCATCTTGGACAGTTCCTCGATCAAGGCATCGCGCATCGTGTTGTCCTTGACCTCGGAGTCATTCGCAATCAGTGTTGCAAATCGTGGAGACTTGGCCCCGCGAGTTTCAAAACGAGCCCAGTCGGCCCAAGATGTGATCATGGTGATCCCAAGTTGCACGACGCCTCGGGCTAGACCATGGCCGAGGACCTCCAGACCTTCGGAACTACTAATGCCTCGAAGTCCCGTGTAGCGCAAGAATTGCTCTAGCTTTTCGTCTTGGGCCACCACGCCGACATCGGAAATCGCTCCCCAGTTAACGCTTGTCCCTGGGAGATTTTGGGAACGTCGCATCGCCGCCAAGCCATTCAGGAAACCGTTGGCAGCGCTGTACGCGGCCTGCCGACTGTTTCCAACTAGGTTAGCGATCGACGAGTAGAGTACAAAATGATCGAGGTTCATTTCGCGCGTCAGCAAGTGAAGGTTCCAAGCGCCAGTCGCCTTGCTTTGCATCACTTTACCAAGAGTCCCAAAATCGACTTCGGCAATCGGTTGGTCAATGATGAGTGCCCCCGAATGGAAGACACCCTTCAATGCCGGCATCGACTTTGCCATCGTCCCAAAAAGCTTCGCTAGTTCCGTAAAGTCCGCCGTATCGCAGGCAGCGGCCTTGACCGAGCATCCGCGGGCTTCGAGCTTGCGAACAAAGTCCTGGCGTTCTTGCGTGTCGGCACCGGTTCTCCCGGTCAAAACCAAATGACGAGCACCGTTTTCGATCAACCACTCTGCCGTCTTTTGCCCGAATCCGCCAAATCCACCTGTCACCAAATAAGTCGCAGCCGAGTCAAAACGCAATGTATCCAATTGGACAACAGGCAAGTCCTTGCCCCGCGTTTCGAAGGTCAGCACCATCGTGGAGCTCGTATCGGCGAGAGGCAACTTCTGCCAAGCGATGTCGGCAATACTAATTTCCAAAACTGGCGAACCAGGGATTACGTTACTGTTGACCAGTTCTACCACCTTTTTCAATGACTTCTCCAAATGGGCTGGCCGCTGCAGCAAAACGCGGTAGTCGGAACGGACAACGGAACGAACGTTTTTCGTCATCGAAACGGCGCTCGCTTCGAAGTCCGTGTCCACAATCGAACCTCCAGGGCACAACGAGTCGAGATCAAAGCTCGTGGTCCAAGATTGCATACCAGCGACAAGTACGTTGAATCCTTTGCCTCCCGTTTGCTCCTGAACCGCTTTGGCGATACCAACCGGACTCGCCAAATAGACCGGTGAACCGCACACCGCTTCTTGGTCTAGCTCGCTAAGACAATTGGCAAGGAAAGAGACGCTAATTCCCTTACGCCGTAATGAATGCGAAACGGCGATGGCCATCGGGTTCATATGAATGAGTGCCGTATCGTTCAAGGTAGTGTCGAGGGAATCGACGCAACGTTCGGCGCATGTCGCCATTCCGATAGCACTCACTAACTTGGCGGCATCTGCAGCCTCAGCTATTTCGGCGATACAAATTGAGGACCTTGCAACCACCATGTGACTCGCAATGTCAGAGGGTGCGAAACCGCATACCCTCATCCCTACTTTAAGATCCGAAACATCACTGCCCACTTCAAGCACCATGCCGACAAACTCGATAACTGGCTGGTCAATGGTTTCGGAAGTTGGATCCAGCAACAGGTCGGTCGGTACGATCGACGCCTCTATTCGGATGCGCACAGCATCATTTCGCATCGTTGGCAATTGCATCGCAAGGATGCGGGCTGTTCCGATACTTTCGCAGTCTGGACGAAGCGCTCGCACTTGGACGGGATGCTCATCATCCAAAAGTACGTAGTCGATCCGGTCGTCCGAGATAACGGTGCTTTCTTTCAATTCGCTAGTGAGACGCATTGATCCTCGCAACGCAACTTCATCATGGAAAGCGTCGCACAACAACTCGAGTGTCACGGAGTCGATCGTTTCGTCATTGACGCGAGCAGGTAAATCGATCGAACCGAATTGCATTCCCTCCAGCTCGTTGAAAGCGACACGTGCGAACCCATTCAAGGCGCTTTGCCCAGGATGGACGCTTGCATCATTCTCACTCACCGAGGCGCCGCATTGAGTAACCACATAGACTCTTGGTTTTCTCTCAGCTTCGCTTTTTGCGAGAGCTTGGGCAAACGGGATGAGCTCGACCAAAGCATGCTCTCCGGTCGGATCGCTCGAATTCGCTTTTGCGTCAAGACCGTTCAAAAAAACGACCCCATCCAACTCGCCGCATTCTGCAAGCGTTGTCGTCGCATCCTCAAGGCAACCCCCCCTCACAATAAATTCATTTTGGTACTTCCCAAAAGCGCTACCAAAGCTCACTTTCGCGGCTACCGTCGCACCGTAATGTTCCAAGCGGCTGCAAATGTCGATAGCTTTTTCGCTCGACGCTCCTACCACCAACCAGTATCCAAGCCGCTTGGGTTCACTCAGGTTCTCGGCATAGCTCCAATGATAGGTTAGCACCTGCCTTTTGATCTTGTCTCCGAACCGATCGCGACGCTCCCGCTTGGAGGCAGCAGTCGATCGCATCCCACGCAGGGTTGCAACCAAATTTCCATGCTCATCCAGCAATGTCAAATTGCAATCGATGTGTCGTGAAGTGTGATTGGTTTTCTCTCCCAGACACCATATTGCAGCCGGGCATTCCTTCGCGTAGAGGCAAAGCTCGCTGAAGCCTGTGGGCAAGTACATGTTTTCAGAATCGCCCAGCATCGAAGAAAGAGTTTGGAAGCATGCATCAAGCAACGTTGGATGCATTTTGTACAGCGAAAGATTTCCCATGAGATCGCTGTGCATCTCAATTCGCGATAGCACCTTGTCCTTCTTGTCGTTCAGCCGCAGCTCGCGAACCGTTTGGAAGGCTGGGCCATAACTTAAACCCATCTGATCGAGAGACCTGTAGAATCCAGGAATATCCTCGGGATCAGCAAATCCGTCCATCAACATGTTCAGATCATGCTGAACCTGGTCGTGTCTCGGCACCCCAGAAAGCTTGGCCACAATGTGGATTTGCCCAGTCCCGAGCTTCCCATTTTCTAGGCCGCGGATAGTCGCCGAGTGATTGAGAGGATCAAAGGAGGTAACGCAATCCAGCCCACGATCGGCGTTGATAATCATTGGGGCGCGAATATCAAATTCGCGAATCGACAATCCTGAATGTTCGGGAAATTGAAACGCAGCTAGCTCGAGCAAGCATTCGACATATCCCGCTGCCGGAAGAATGGGCATTCCAGTAACGACGTGATCGCGCAGGTAGTTCATCGGTTCATGGTCAAAGTCATTTCTCCAAACTGGCGTCCCCGGGGCTTCTTGCATGCCAAGCATAGGATGAACAATCGGAGCAATTCGATCTTGCACAGCCCGGTCGTTTTCCAACCAGAATCGTTCTCGTTGCCAGGCGTAATTTGGCAACGCAATAAAGTTTCCTTGATCGTTGTGCACATTCCAGTTCAAGTCACCGCCGGAGGCGTAGACACTCATAATCGCCTTGTGAATGCTTGCGACTTCGGGTTGATTGCGTCGCAAGGTATGAGTCAGCCTAAACTCTCTTCCCGCCGCTTTAATGCAATCACGCAAGGAAGATGACAGAACTGGATGAGGCCCCACTTCGAGGAAGATGTTGTAACCATCATCAACAATCGACTGCGTTGCGGCTGCAAATTCAACCGATTGCCGTACGTTCTTCGGCCAATAGTCTGCGCCGTACGTTACCTCGTTGACTTGTTTGCCCGTTACCGTAGAGTAAAGCGGAATCAAAGGCATCTGCGGTTGAACCGAAACGAGAGCATCGTGCAGAGGGTCCATGATAGGATCCATCATAGGACTGTGATACGGCACTTCGACCTCTAGCTTCTTATGAAAGATCCCTGCTGCATGCAACTCGATGGCAATATCGGCCATTTGATCTCCATCGCCAGCAAGAGTCACGTTCGTCGGTCCGTTTATGGCTGCGATCGAAACCCGATCTGCCCGTCGTTCAAGAATCTCCGCGGCTTGCTCCTTGCTCAATCCGACAGCCATCATGACACCATGGCCAGCACAAGTCGCTTGCAATCGGCTTCGATGGTAACACACCGTTAACACGTCTTTGAGAGTAAGCACACCTGCAGCATAAGCCGATCCGAGTTCGCCCACCGAATGCCCTACCACGGCGGCTGGTTCAACTCCTGCTGCGCGAAGCATAGCATAAACACCCAATTGGATCATGAGGTTTGCTGGCTGAGCAAATTGTGTTACCTGAATTCGCGATTCCGCTTCGTTCTTCATCATTTCAGCCAGGATTGAGAAACCTGAAATTTCTTGAAAAACACGATCGGCTTCGTCAACCGTTTCGCGATAAATGGTGTCGGCTTGATAAAGTTCTTGCCCCATACCCCACCACTGTGGTCCCATTCCTGTAAAAACAAAAACAGGTTTGCGATGGCCATGGAAGGGTTGAGTGCCCTTGGCAACGCCTTCGTTTTCAACGCCGCTTGCCAAAGCCTCTAGAGACGCAATGAGTTCTTCGCGATTCTGACCTTTTACAACAGCTCGGTTGGACAAGTGTGCACGCTTTATGGACACCGAATAGAGCAGATCCTTCAAATCAGTTCCTTGCGCGAGCATGTCCCGGTACTTGGTCGCCATCGCAGCCACGGCTTTGTCGCTTCGGGCAGAGATTGGCAAAAAGTTCGGGTAGTTGTGAGCCTTTGCCGTTTGCTTCTTTTGATGCACCGCTTGAGCTGGCGCAGACTGTAGGATAACGTGCGCGTTGGTTCCACCGTATCCGAACGAATTCACCGCAGCATTGATTGGTGCGTTCCCAACGCCTAGGGCTATGTGACTGTCGGACAATCGCAATCCGAGGCCATCAAAGTCAATATTTGGGTTTGGGGTCTTGAGATTGGCTAGTGGCGTCGCTTGCCGATGCATTAAAGTCAGCGTGCCTTTGATGACGCCTGCAACACCGGCCGCTGCCTCCAAATGTCCGATATTTGATTTGACCGAGCCGATTACAACTGGCGTCTTTCCTTTACTTGAGAGTCCGTAGACAGAACCAATTGCGCCAGCTTCGGTCGGATCACCGATGGCGGTTCCTGTCCCGTGGCATTCCACGTAGCGAATCGTGCTAGGGTCGATCTCATATTTTTTACAAACTTGCTCGATGAGGGCTTTTTGGGCTGGTCCACTCGGCATCGAGATCCCAGGTGTGTGACCATCTTGATTGGCACCCGTGCCAAGAACCGTAGCCAAGACAGTGTCCCCATCAGCGAGTGCCGAAGAGAGGGGCTTTAGCAAAATCGACGCAGCACCTTCGCCACGCCCATATCCGTCCCCACGTTCATCGAATGATTTGCATTCTCCATCGCGAGCCAGGAAATGTCCTTTGCACATCCCCATCGGGTACTCTGGTCGCAGCATGACGTTTGCTCCACCCACGATGGCCATTTCGCAATCACCTCGCCAAATGTCCTGGCAAGCGTAGTGAAATGCGACCAAGGAAGATGAGCAAGCTGTATCGATCGAAAGACTTGGTCCTCGGAGATCGTAAGTATGCGAGATGCGGTTAGAAAGCATGGTCATCATCATGCCAGCCGCAGTATTCTGATTGATTTGCGAGCGATTGGAGGGCGTCATTTGCGTAATCATGTGGTCCAACATGAAGCCGCCAACGTAGACACCTACATCCCGACCAGCGTAGCTTGGCAGACTCAAACCCGCGTTTTCAAAGGACTCCCAAACAACTTCCAACAGGAGACGCTGTTGCGGATCCATATTCTCTGCGTCACGAGGTGAGATCCCAAAAAAGGATGCGTCAATGGTCCCGATATCTTGGCTCAAGAAACCGCCGCGTCGGATGTAGGCTTTGCCTTTCGCCACCGCGTTTGAAGAGAAGTAACGATCGGCAGTCCATCGCTCGGCAGGAACAGTATCAATGGCACTGAAGCGAGCTTGCAATGCTTCCCATAGAAGTTGTGGGCTATCTAACCCTTTAGGAAATCGACAAGCCATCCCAACAATGGCAATCGGTTCGAATTCGTTTGCATTACTCTTGATCATCGCGTAGTTCATCCAAGGTTGCGTCAAATATCTGTTCGGTTCAATCTCGTGCGAATCGTGTCCAACACGAAAACGAGGAACCAAGAATTGTTCTCCGTATTGACTTAAGCGATCTTCCACAGCCAGCTAGGGACAAGCCAAAGACCAAAGACGGACTCAAGTTTGGTTTTCAAAAGAAAGCCGCCCATCCAATCGACACAAGCCTCACACACGGTCGTTCGCAGCTACGGTGAAGCCCTGGAAAAGATCGCATTTTGCTGCGGAATCGTTGGTGGCGTAAAGAATTTGCAGGAAGATCGAACGCAGAAAAATGACGGATCACGCGTCTGCTTAGTGCCGTTTTCTCTAATTGACCTTGATCAAAAAACTTGAGTCTATGGATGTGGGATAGGCTTCCAGCCTGTCAAGTGTGTTCACCCAACTCGCTCGGATCGTTCGAAAAGTGGCAGCGTTATTGGAATCAAGCCAAGATTTTTTCGATAACTTTACCTGCAATGTCCGTTAGCCGAAAATCGCGGCCTTGGTATCGATAAATCAGTCGCTTGTGGTCGAGTCCGAACAAGTGAAGCAGAGTTGCTTGAAGATCGTTGACGTGGACTGGATCGGAGGCAATGTTCCAACCCAATTCATCCGTTTGACCAACAATGGAACCTGCCTTGACGCCACCGCCAGCCAGCCAAGTCGTGAACGCGTTTGGATGATGATCTCGACCACTGGGGTTTGCGTCTTGATTTCGATTTTCTCCAACCGGCGTTCGCCCGAATTCGCCTGCCCAAACCACTAGCGTTGAGTCAAGCATCCCACGCGTCTTCAGATCCTCCAAAAGGGCCGCGATCGGTTGGTCCGCCACCTTGCACAGACGTTTGTGATTTTCGACGAGTCCCATGTGGGCGTCCCAGCTTCCCAAATAGATATTCACAAAGCGAACGCCGCGTTCCACCAAACGCCTTGCCAATAGGCAGTTCTTGGAGAAATTGCGTTCATCCTCATCTTCTCGGTCTACACCGTATGATCTGTGAACTACGTCGGATTCCCTTGACAAATCAGAAAGTTCGGGTGCAGCGGATTGCATTCGAAACGCAAGCTCATAGTTCGCTATCCTCGCCGTGATCTCATCATCCTTTATCTCAGCGCGATGGATCTCATTAAGCTTGTTGATTGCATCTAGGCTGTGCCTATGAGCGGAACCCGTGACGCCGGCGGGATTCTCCAAATTCAATATTGGGGCTCCATCTCGCCGTAAAGCGACCCCCTGATGGATTGATGGAAGAAAACCACTCGACCAATTCGACGACCCGCCATCAACCTCTGCACCGGAACGCAACACAACAAATCCCGGCAGGTCACGGGATTGACTACCAAGACCATATTGCAACCATGCGCCCATTGATGGCCGGCCTAAACGCGGAAAACCCGTGTTCATCAAAATCTGGCCAGGACGGTGATTGAACGAATCCGTATGAGTCGTCCGAACCATCGTCATCTCATCGACACATCGCCCTAGATTAGGTAATAACTCAGAAAGCTCGATCCCAGATTTTCCGTACGATTGAAACTGAAATGGCGACCCCTGCAATCGCGCTGTTTCTTTCTGGACGAACGCGAAGTTCGCATCTTTGGCGATCTCCACAGGAATGGGTTCGCCGTGATGCTTGTTCAAGATCGGTTTTGGATCGAACAAATCGATTTGGCTAGGAGCCCCCCACATGAAGAAAAAAATACAGTGCTTCGCTTTGCCCACGAAGTGCGGCTGGCCCAGAGCCGAATTGTTGTCGACGGATGACTGGTCATCCATGGCTAGCAACCCATCCTCAGCCAACATCGAAGCCAAGGCCAGTCCACTCACGCCACGAAACGCGTTTGACAATAGACATCGGCGATCAATCATATTGCGTCCTCTCAAACGAAATCATTCGCGCGTCACCATTTCATCGAGATTAAGAATCGTTCGGGCCATGACAAACCATACGTCTAGTACTTCGGGCGCACTACTCGTAAGTGCCGCTTTTTCTGTTGCAAGCTGCTGATAAAGTTCCTCCAGCACTTGAACTTCATTCGTCGATGGGGACCGTCCCACACAATGATACCAAAGTTGATCAATGCGTTGCCGTACGTCTAACGATGACGAAAGCTCTGGATGTTTCGAAAGCGCAATAGCTGCTTTGACAAAAAGAGGATCATTCAAAAGCGTCATGGCTTGCAACGGAGTATTGGTCCGTTGCCGAAGAGGACATACCGTCGCTCCATCCGGGGCATCGAATGTTGCGAGCATGGCGTCCGGAAGCGTTCTCGGCGTTGCAACATACAGACCACGACGAAACATACTCGACTCCGAAACCGGTAACGTAAGGCGTTCCCATTCCTCAGTCGGTTCATCGTCGGGTTGTGGGCCTCGATAGCTCGGCCCTCCAAATTGTGAAAGCAAGATGCCGGATCGATGCAAAATGCAATCGCGAACGGCTTCGGCATCAAGTCGGAAACGATTCTGTCTTGCCAACAGAAGATTTTGCGGGTCGCGAACTTGTGACACGCTATTGCTCGACGCTTGACGATAGGTCGCAGAGCAAACAATACGACGGATCAATTCCTTACGACTCCAACCCTGACGCATAAACTCGTCTGCCAGCCAATCCAGTAGTTCGGGATGAGTGGGTGCCTCACCTTGCCGACCAAAATCGCCAGGGGTTCGCACCAACCCCGCACCGAACAACGCTTGCCAAATACTGTTGGCCGCAACGCGAGCCGTCAGCGGGTTAGATCGACTTGCAATCCAATTCGCCAAATCCAAACGGGACCAATCTGTTGATTTGGAATCACTCCCCTTAAACACGGCTGGTACATCGGGCTCAACACGATTCCCGCGTCGAAGAAAATCACCCCGAATGTGCACATATGTTTCTCGAGGGTGCCACGCTTGCTGTATGGTTTCGGCGCCTCTTGGGTTGAGCCATTGGGCGGATTGTTCTAGGGCTCGATTCCATTGCTTTAGGCAATCGTCCTCCGGCTCGTGGGTGCTCTGAAAGTAACGCTTTACAAGGGCTCTCTCGGAATCGGAGCGTTCGGATGGTTTCTTCGCAACGCATTGACGAATGTCCGAAGGTACCGCTTGGCCAATTCGTTTTTCGTTCGACGCATCCGTCACTGCGATACGGAATCGCGCCGGTGTACGTCCGTTACCACTCAAGAAATGCAGCCGCACCGAAATAAGACAATCTTTGCAATCTAGCGGTGAATCCAAAGAGAAAACGGCTGCATGCGAAAGTCCTTTGTGATCGACACACCATCCTTTGTTCTTTACTTCCTCCGTTTCGTTGAGTGTATCGTTCGGGTGATATCCCAGTTGGCAATAGTCCGTTTCGATCTGACTGAATTTAGCTGCCCGTACATCGTCTGGTCGGTCGAGCGGAGTTACAGACATGGAGATGCCTGTTAGTACACAATCGCCGTTCTTACTACGCCCAGGCCCTTGATGAAACCGGTCCGCATCCGAAAGCAACTCAATTCGAACGGCATTGATTACCGAAACATCCGGCGTGAAGGTGAGGTAATGGTCATCCTTGCTCCGCACGCGTCCGTCGACAGTCAATGAGCCGTCCGCCTGTGGATGCACTATTGCAAACCCAAGCGATCGCAAGCTCCTCGCCCCTAACGTCGTTGGCACATGCCAAATGTCGCCGAGCGAGTTGACGTGAGCTTCCCAATCCGCCTGACCAGGCGCTGCAGAAGCAATGTAGGTCGTTTGAGCTCTGTCCAATTCTACTTTCGATTGACGGATCAGATGGGATGCGTCAATCGTAGGGCTATCGAGCTCCCGATCGTCAATTCGATCGAAAAACGCATACATCGAATAGAAGTCGCGTTGCGTGATAGGATCATACTTGTGCGAGTGGCATTCGGCGCAACCAAACGTCAATCCGAGCCAAGCGGCACCGGTCATGGACGTGCGATCGACCGTTGTTTTGGCATGTTCGGCTTCCAAGTCGATACCCGCCTCATGGTTGGTCAAAGCGTTCCGCAAAAATCCTGTCGCGACTCGTGTTTCAATCGTTGCATTCGGCATCAAGTCGCCTGCCAATTGATGTTGCGTGAACTCATCGAAGGGCAAGTCGGCATTGATTGCCGATACAACCCAGTCACGCCACCGCCAGGCATAGGGCCTAGGGAGGTCGATCACGCAACCACTGCTCTCCGCAAACTGGGTACGATCCAACCAATGCCGCGCCCATCGCTCACCAAACTCAGGGGCGGCTATAAAACGATCCACCAGCTGCTCATAAGCATCGACTCGTTCGTCCGCAAGGAACTCCGACACTTCCTCCGAGATGGGCGGAACCCCACGTAAATCGAAGCTCAAGCGTCGAATAAGAGTCTGTCTGCTTGCTTCCTCCGCTGGAGTGATTTCCTCGTGTTCCAGTCGAGAGCGGACGAAGCAATCGATTTCGTTGCGAGTCCAGTCCTTGCGAACGACGTCCGGAACATTGGGGCGTGCAATAGACTGAAAAGACCAATGCGACGGCGTCTTAGCGCTACGTTCGGACGGCGTATCTTCGTGTGGCCAAACAGCTCCTCGGTCGATCCAGCCAACTAAACTTTGAACTTCGTCGGCATTCAATCGACGCCCTTCGGGGGGCATAACGCTATCTTCCATACCTTGCACGAGCTTGATCAGCAGCGACTTTTGGCTGTTGTGCGCGATGAAGGCCGGTCCACTATCGCCACCGAGCTGAAATGCTTTTGCACTGTCGAATCGCAAGCCGCCTTCTTGCTTGTCCGCCCCATGACATCGGACGCAATGCTGCACGAGGAGATGGACAGCCTCGCGATCCTGGTCGTCCGAGTTGTTTGCATGCGCTTGGGTAAGCGGAAAAGCCGCATGAACAACGCACAGCAAAGCAAAGAAAGTGCACCGAATCAGGCATGGAATGAAAAACGCGATTCCATGCGATCGTTTGTTCCAACAAGCTCCAGGATTTGCGATTGGTATTTGCACAATGATTCCAGCTTCGGGAGGAAGTAATCACCGCAACACAAAGCAGAACCTGAGTCGCACAAGAAGTGCT
The DNA here is from genome assembly GCA_947463915.1 of Planctomycetaceae bacterium. Classification (GTDB taxonomy): domain Bacteria; phylum Planctomycetota; class Planctomycetia; order Pirellulales; family Pirellulaceae; genus JBKCUI01. The sequence continues at coordinate 7,019 of CANHVO010000080.1, read as the reverse complement.
GCGCGTTGCCAAATCCCTTTTGATTCTAGAGCAATTCAAACCAAGACGCAAAACGATTGCGGAAACAGTCATCAGCGATACTGGCTCTCCGCTGGTGTACTGGCTCTCCGCTGGTGTACCGGCTCTCCGTTGGTGTACCGGCTCTCCGTTGGTGTACCGGCTCTCCGTTGGTGTACCGGCTCTCCGTTGGTGTACCGGCTTCAGCCGGCCAAATCCCACCGAAGACCAGTCAACGCTGCGAACCATTAAGTAGCGAAACGCGTAAGTAGCGAAACTCGTCAAGAGTTTCGGTCGTCTAGACAATGCAGCCGTCTAGACAATGCAGCCGAAAGTCTTGACGACTTTCGCTACACAAAAGCCGTTCGCTGCGGCACTAAGTTGCCTCTTCGTGCAGATTGATCTGACGTTGCGCGTGATTTAGCCTCGAATAGGTTCCGCCAAGCCGCAGCAACTCTTCGTGATTCCCAACTTCAGTGATTCGGCCTTTTTCGAGCACAATGATACGATTGGCTTTGCGAAGCGTACTGATCCGGTGCGCGATTGCGATCGTCGTCCGCCCTTGAACCAATACATCCAAGGCTTCTTGAATCTCGCGTTCCGTTTCCGTATCTACCGCCGAGGTGGCTTCATCAAGAATCAGAATTCTCGGATCCGTCAAGAGTGCTCTCGCAATGGAGATGCGCTGACGCTCGCCACCGGATAAAGATTGGCCTCGCTCACCGACGAGCGAATCGTAGCCATCGGTCAGCTTCAGAATAAAGTCGTGGGCTTTGGCGGCCCTGGCTGCTGCGATCACTTGCTCGCGAGTTGCATCCGGTCGGCCATAGGCAATGTTCTCCGCAATCGAGCCAAAGAACAAGAATGGTTCCTGCAAAACGATCCCGATATTACTTCTGTATTCAGTGATCGGGAAGGACCTGATATCGATTCCATCAACCAGAATGGCTCCACCGCTGACGTCGTAGAATCGGCATACAAGATTGACGAGGGTACTTTTCCCTGCTCCGCTAGGGCCGACTAAGCCGATCATTTCGCCTGGTTGGATATCCAGACTTACGTTGTGAATCACTTGTCGTGAGCCGTATCGGAACGTCAAATCGTTCAGGCTAACGCGGCCTTGAACACGTCCCGGATGCACTGGTTTTTGCGGTTCGGATACGCTTGGGACACGATCTAAGATTTCAAAGATGCGGTTGGTGGCAGCTGCCGTTCGTTGGGAATTGGCGAGTAGACGGCTCATGTCATCGAGTCGACCGTAAAGCGTTCCAATTCGGTTCACGAACAAGTAGAGAGCCCCAATCGTGATCGCCCCTTTGGAAACTTGATAGGCGCTAAAGCCCCAAACGACAAGAAGTCCTAGGTCGGTCAAGAGAGTGATGATTGGTGAGAACGCAGCCCACAAACGATTGACGCGATTGTTGGCATCCAGCACATGGTCGTTGCTCTGTTTGAATCGATCGACTTCACGATTCTCTTGTGCAAAAGCTTTGACGACTCGGATACCAGGAATGGTATCCGCTAGGACATTCACCATCTCAGCCCAAGCAGCGCTTCCTCGCGCGAATCCCATTCGAATCTTGCTTTGAACCCGTGCAACAGCCCATGCGATAAATGGAAATGGCAACAAGCCGAACAGGGCCAGCATCGGATCCCACAAAAACAAAACAACCGCCGTAAAGCCGATCATCAGAATGTCGGTTGCGAAGTCGACCAAACTTATCGAAAGAAAATCACAAATGCGCTGTGTGTCACTGCTGATACGCGAAATCAAATCCCCCGTTCGCTTTCCGCCATAAAACTCAAGAGAAAGCTTTTGAAGATGCGAATAGGTCGCGTTGCGCAAGTCAGCGCTGATGTGTTCGCTGACGGAAGCGAGCGCATAGGTTTTTGCCCACGCTAAAGCCCAGCTGAGAAGTGCTGATAGCAACAAGGCGATTAGGAGCCAGGGGACAAGTCGAAAGTCGGCCAATGCCGCCGCCGCATCAGCCGCTGCAGTTCGTGCAGCAGCGAAGGCCTCTTCGGTCCCTGTTTGAGTTGCTATCTCGTCGTATTTCTCGGAATTATGCCTGGCTACGGTGTAAGGCACCAAAACGCGATTGACAAGAAGTGCTGTCAATATAGGCGGCAAGAACGTTGCGGCTGTACTTAGGAACGTTAACAAAAAGCCCAGCATGATCATCGATGCACGCGGTTTCGCGAATCGAGTCAGACGCCATAGGGAGCGATTGGTATCCGGTGCCGGCGTTGGTGCACAATTGCTGCAGACCATCTGCCCGACCAACATCGTTCCGCCACAAGATGGGCAGATCGATGCCGAGACTTCATCTTCTTCGGTTTTGCCCGCCTTGATGAGTTTGAATTTCGCGGACAACGTGGCGGCTGCCGTGCTGTGACCGGCCGTGAAACGCCACGCTTGAAGCAGATGTTTTTCTCCTAAAAGTTCCAGAACTCCGAGTCCAACACGATCGAGCTTTTTGATTTCGCGAACATCCGACAAATCCCAGCGAAGCCACGGCGCGAGTTGGGTGCCGGGCGGGGTTGGTTGCCGAGCGATGACACCGCGATTCGTAAGGACCACAATTCCATTACCAAAACGCAACTTTGCGTCGAGGTTGGGCTCCAGCCATGCAAGAATTTCTTCGCCAGATTGCAGTTGTGGCGCCAGTTCGTTTTGAAAACCAAGTGGAAGCGTTAACGATTCGGAACTGTTAGCTGGGACGACTGGAGTATTCACGAAAGTTCTTTAAATGGATTCGACTGGCAAATAGAAGATTGTGAATAAGATAACTTGAATTGGAAAGTTGTGGCGATGCAATTGCTTTTGTGTCGATTTCTACCATGCTGCATGCTGGTGTACCGGCTTCAGCCGGCTTATCGCAATTCGGTTCAGCGAAGCCGGCTGAAGCCGGTACACCAACAAGGACCACTTCAATCAAGTCTTTTGCAATCGGTTGCGCATCTGCTGCTTAACGACCGAACTTCTAAGTGCTACCATTTCCCGTTTCGCGACAATGTGAACTACTTCGCCGCGGACTTCGGCTTTTCGTTTTTGGGATCAACTTCAGGCTTACTTCGAGCTTCCATGAGGGTCTTCAAGACGCTTTCGCGCCTGGCCACGGGAAGACTTTCCCAAGCGAGTTTGTAGTAGAGCTCCACAGCTGCCCAGTGTCGCTGCTGCCTGGCGTTGTTTGCCAACGAAAGGTAATAACTGGTGTCCGAACTCATTTTATCGGGTGCAGTGTCTGCCGAATGGGATAGAGCAGCAAGATATTCGTACTCCGCGTTTTTGATAGTTGTCCCATTTTGCTTCAATGAATATGACGTTGGTTTCGATCGATTAGACACCAAGTCCGGCACCGTCGGTTTGCTTCCCGATTGCGAACGAATCATCAAATCTAGTTCGTTAAGGTCGATAATCGTCGCATGGACTGAAGCGACAGCCGCGGTTTGCGTTGCCCCTCGTGCTATCGAACCAGGTCCAAGAGAATTTCCCCCCACGGCCCCACGTTGACTGCCACCCAAATTCGCGGAGCCCGAATCCGGAACCATCACACTTGTCTGGAGCGAGAAAGTGCCCACCGTCGGAAGCTGAACCACTTGTGCCACCGCACTCCCAATCAACAGATCCCCGAAAACACTGATAGAAATCAGACAAATGAGACGACGGCAAGAGTTCGATGCGAACCGCCAGTGAACATAGCGCGACATTTTTGCCCCCAAAAGAAAGCGACTAAATTTTCGGCAGCGAATACCCTAACATCACACCTGCCAAGATAGAGGTTACCCAAAGAATGACCACAGTGGTAACTAGTTTCTCCGACCTGATCCGAGAAAACATGTAAAAGACAATGTAGAAGGGCACAAACATGCAAAGCAGCCCTTGCTTGGCCGACTCAAAAAACGCCGTAAAGAGGATCGCAAACTGCGCAAAAATCGCCACAAACATCAGTCCTGCACCAGCCGACGCCGCCATCACCGGCAACCAATCGGCAGCTTGGATTTTTGCTAACACGGGATTGGTTGAGCGTTTGCCAGTCTGGCCTTCGTCCTTCTTGATCAACGCTCCGCCGAGGAAAATCAACAACCCAATCAAGGAGGCCGCTATCGTCCACCAAGGAAGTCCCGTTTCCAACATCCGCTTTTGCGTCGACTCCTCGCGGGCCATCATTTCAACGGCATGGTTCAAATTCTTATTCCCAAATTGCTTTTTCTCAAGCGATTTATGCCCCTCGACCTTGGTCCCCTCCGTAAAGTTAAAGCCACAGTTCGTGCACAAAACCGCGCCCGGTTTCGATGCTTGGTCGCAGTTCGGACAAAATGTACCTGACTTTTGAACGATTCCGGCAGCATCTAGCAAATTAGCCATCGCATTTGACTGTGCCGGAGCCGTGGCTGCCGGGGTCTTAGCTGGCTTGCTCCCAGATGCCGCTGATTGCGGCGCGGCTGCACTTCCCGCCGCCGGTATCCGAATCACCTGTTGGCACTTTGGACATTTCCCCGACTTTCCCGCCATCGTGTCGGGAACGTTTAAGCTTTGTCCACATTGGCAGGCGACTCGGATCGGCATGTTTTCCACTTTCATTGAAAATTCTCAGGCACAATTTGTCCTAATATTCTGGACAGAGTCCCTCATCAGAACAACGGCATTCCGCAATTTTCTTCAAGGAATGCCTAATCTCGCTTTTCTGACTTCTGATTGTGGCACGAAAATTGCTCTTTGGGCGATCTTCACCTGTGCAATGCCGTTTTGGCGTTTTGCACCTAACCGATCCACAAAACTAGTTCCCTCTTTTACGCATGGAGTTCCGTTCAATGGCCGCCGCAACCAAAGAAAAGACCAAGGTTAAGCTCGTCCCCCTCGGCGATCGGATCGTTGTTCAACGAGAAGTTTCGCAAGAGAAAACAAGCGGTGGGATTTTCTTGCCCGATTCCGCCAAGGATCGCCCAACTCGCGGCAAAGTCATCAGCATCGGCGACGGTCGTGTCTTGGACAACGGCAGCCGATCGACACTCCAAGTCAAAGTCGGGGATATCGTCCTCTTTACTAGCTACGCCGGCGAAAACATCGAAGTCAACGGCGAAGAATACTTGATGATGAGCGAAAACGAGGTTCTAGCCATCCTCGGCTAGTTCGCAGCGTTTCCCTCAAACCCCAAAACCACCTTAACCAACATAGATTTACGGAGTTATTCAATGGCAAAGATTATTGCTTTCGATCAAGAAGCACGCGAAGCGATTCGTCGCGGTGTCAGCAAACTGGCTCGCGCCGTCAAAGTCACCCTCGGACCTCGCGGTCGCAACGTTATCCTCCAAAAGAGCTTTGGCAGCCCAACCGTGACCAAGGACGGTGTGACTGTCGCCAAGGAAATCGATTTGGAAGACGTCTATGAAAACATGGGCGCACGCATGGTTCGTGAAGTTGCTTCCAAGACGAGCGACGTCGCAGGTGACGGAACCACCACTGCTACCGTGATGGCGGAAGCGATTTTCAACGAAGGCCTGAAAGCTGTCGTTGCTGGCGTCAACCCAATTCAAATGAAGAGCGGTATCGAAGCCGCTGTTGCCGACATCACCGAAAAGCTTCGTAAGATGTCGATCAAGATCAAAGACAAGTCGGAAATGGCAAACGTTGCCAGCATCGCTGCAAACAACGACCGAGCCATCGGAAACTTGCTCGCCGACGCCATGGAACGCGTTGGCAAAGACGGCGTTGTTACCGTTGACGAAGGCAAGAGCCTCCACGATGAACTCGAGTTCGTCGAAGGCATGCAATTCGATCGCGGTTACCTCTCGCCATACTTCGTAACCGACTCGGGTACGATGGAAGCGATCCTCGAAGATCCATACATCTTGGTCTACGAAAAGAAGATCACCAACATCAAGGACCTTGTCCCTGTTCTCGAACAAGTTGTTCAGCAGAGCAAGCCGCTTTTGATCATCGCTGAAGACGTCGAAGGCGAAGCGCTGGCAACATTGGTTATCAACCGCCTGCGTGGCACTCTGCAAGTGACCGCCGTCAAGGCTCCTGGCTACGGCGATCGCCGCAAAGCCATGATGGAAGACATCGGCATCTTGACCAGTGCAACTCCAGTCTTCGAAGCCCTCGGCAAGAAACTCGAAGCATTGACATTGGCTGACCTTGGTCGCGCCAAGAAGGTGCTGATCGACAAGGACAACACAACGATCATCGAAGGTGGCGGAAAGGCCAGCGATATCAAGTCCCGCATCGACCAAATCCGTCGCGAAATCGAGAACACCTCCAGCGATTACGATCGTGAAAAGCTCGAAGAGCGATTGGCCAAGCTCGCTGGTGGCGTTGCTAAGGTTAACGTGGGCGCTGCGACCGAAAGCGAAATGAAAGAAAAGAAAGCTCGCGTTGAAGATGCTTTGCATGCAACTCGCGCTGCAATCGAAGAAGGCATTCTTCCTGGCGGTGGTGTCGCTCTCCTCCGAGCATCGACGCAAGTCACTCCAGCAGAAACGCTGACGACGGACGAAGTCACAGGCTACAACATTGTCTTGCGTGCTTGCCGCGCTCCATTGACAATGATTGCGACCAACGCCGGACAAGACGGCGGCATCGTCTGCTCCAAAGTTGCTGAAGCCAAGGGAAACAACGGCTACAACGCTCTAACCAACGTCTACGAAGACTTGGTCAAAGCTGGCGTTATCGATCCAACTAAGGTCACACGCACAGCCTTGAGCAATGCAGCTTCGGTTGCCACCCTGCTTTTGACAAGCGATGCCTTGATCGCTGAAAAGCCAAAGCATGACCATGGCAAGAAACCTGCCGGCGGACACGGCGGCGATTACGACATGTACTAAGACACCATCAAACGGTGATTCTTAAAGAAAAAACCTCGGTCCAGTACCGAGGTTTTTTTATGCGCTTCGTTTAACCCGGATTATTCATTCATGTCGCAAACAAAAGTGGCCTCTCCTGCGTATAAGTTGTTGTTACGAAGCAACTTAAGGAACATCAGGGAGGCCGATCTTGAGTATACAGTCTGTTGACAGTT
>CANHVO010000079.1 GCA_947463915.1 Planctomycetaceae bacterium | reverse complement strand
GTTCGGCTCGGGGAGGGTGAACTGCCTTGTGCAAAGGTGCCTGGCACTTCACCCTCCCCTCGCTTCGCTCGACCCTCCCAGCGGGAGGGTGACAAAATCTGACGATCGGGCCCGGGAGTGGGTCACTCTTGCCGAGAGTGACCTTGAGCTGCTAAGGCACAAAGAATTGCCCCTCTACTTTCCTGCTCTTTTGAACGGCAATTGCAATGCACCTGCAGACTTAAATGACCTGTACTTTCCCACTCCATGTACTTACCATCCCCGACTTGAAACGGATTTGTTAAAATCCAGCCCTCACGTCCTCTCAATTTCACCTTTAGCCTTATTTATCTTGAACACCGTGACAACCAACACGATTCGAATCTACAACACCCTGTCCAAAAACAAAGAACCATTTCAAACATTGCAGCCTGGCAAGGTGGGAATGTATCTTTGCGGCCCTACGGTTTACGCCGAGGCTCATATTGGCCATATGGTTGGTCCGGTTATATTCGATACTATCAAACGGTTCCTTGCCTATTGTGGCTTCGAAGTCACTTGGGTTGTCAACATTACCGACGTAGACGACAAACTGATCAACCGGTCGCGAGAAAAAGGAATCTCCATGTTCCAGCTCGCAACAGCGATGACTGCGGATTACCTGGCTAATTTGCAGTCACTTGGCGTTGACCAAATTGACCACTTGCCACGCGCGACAGACAACATGGACGAGATCATCAAATTCGTTCAAGAGCTCATCGCACTCGATTTTGCGTATGCCAGCGGCGGCGACGTCTATTTTGACGTTCTCAAAGATAACGAGTACGGTCGACTCAGCAATCGCTCCGTCGATTCCCAACAGGGAGATGGTGGCGACCAAGCGTCTCGAAAACGTTCGCCGGGCGATTTCGCTTTGTGGAAGTCGGCCAAGCCCGACGAGCCGAGCTGGGAAAGCCCTTGGGGACTTGGCCGCCCAGGCTGGCACATCGAATGCTCCGCCATGAGTCGCAGAATCCTAGGCAAGACCTTCGACATCCACGGAGGCGGGCTCGATCTCGTTTTCCCTCACCACGAAAACGAATTGGCTCAAAGCCGATGCTGCCATGGACAACCCATGGTGACCTATTGGCTCCACAACGGACTGATGCAAGCGGCAGACGCCAAAGGAAAAGTTGGCGGCAAGAACGATCGTGACGAAACGCAAGCGGAGTTGCCCGCGACAACTGCTTCTGCCGATGCTGCCGATAGCGCCAGCACCAAAATCTCCCGAAGCAAAGGGGCGGGCGGCCTAGCCCAGTTGATTGAACGCCATACAGGCGAGCGAATCCGTTTCTTTTTGCTTCGTTCTCATTACCGCTCGACGACACTCTTTGGCGAAGAGCCTTTGGCCGAAGCAGGAACTTCCCTCGAAGCGTTCTATCGGCTGATTCAAAGATTCGAACGCATCACAGGCTTGAAGTTCTACGATGCAACGGAGCTTCCACACAATAAGCATCGCAGTACCTTCGTTGCACCTGCGACCAAAAATGATGCGATCAACGAAGTGGTACGTTTGCGAGAATCGTTCTTGACCAAGATGGACGACGACTTCAACACGGGAGGCGCGACCGGCGATTTGTTCGAAATCGCTCGCTCGATAAACCGCTTCATCGATGCCGAACAGCTAGAGGAAACCGCCAAGCGAACGCCGGAAAATACCGCTCTGTTCATTAGCGGGATGAGCATCCTCAAGGAACTCGGCGCCATCCTCGGTATCTTCATTAAGCCGCCCAAACAGTCGAACAACAACGACGGAACCACAGAGATCCTCGACGGACTAATGCAGTTGCTGATCCAATTGCGAGCAGAAGCGAGAGTCAAACGCGACTTCGCAACGTCCGACTCCGTTCGAAACGGACTCACTCAAATCGGTATCGCCTTGCAAGACGGCAAAGAAGGCACAACATGGTCGATCAATAAAGATTGATACGGGACTAGCTTTCGGCATCATCCTCGCGCCAAGACTCCGGCTTGGCACGCCCAGCTCTCGAGGCTTTACTTCGTGTTTTCTGCGGTCTTCGTTCAACAGTCTCCGAAGGCGTACGGTCTTCGTTGATAGCTTATACAAAGGCGGCATTCGGTACGCATGTCACGGCGAAAAACAAAAGGCCGCTGACCACTTAAGCCATTATCAAAAGATGCTCAAAAGCCGGACCGCAAGGCCTGAGATTGGCAACATTGAAGAACTAGGCTGGTCGCTCAGGGCGACAATGAGGCTCCAATAATCGCAAAAGTCACCCTCGCCCGAGGAGGGTCGGCCAACGCCATTCCGGCCGGAGGCCGTGAAGGGTGCCATGACTTGCGCAATTGCAATGGGCGATTCACCCTCGCTTCGCTCGCCCCTCCAGGAGCCCCAGGAGGGAGGGTGGCTTCGTGAGTTGGAAACCTATTGCCGTTTTGTCTAATTGACATTGATGACCTTAATCAAAAAACTTGAGTTTATGGACGTGGGATAGGCTTCCAGACTGTCAACCGCATTACCGACAGGCTGGAAGCCTATCCCACGTCAACTAAGAATCGCACCACTAGGTAACGCGAAAGAGACGACTCAAGGCAAAGGTCGGTACCGCCAATCCGCAAATCAGCACACCGGGCAATAGCCCACCAAACTGGAACGCAATCGCTGCGTCCAAAAAAATGATGCTGAGTATCGCTTGCTTAATCGCAGGCACAAGAGTTCCAATCCCGGGCGATCGGATCGATGCGATCGCCCGTCGCAACCATGGCATGGCAAGCATCGCAACAAACATCGGAAACCAGACGTTCGGATCTAACCGAAGCACTCGGTCTGTCGACCACATGGAACAGGCGGCAATCGACGCGACACCCAAGATGCTGACACCCCAACTCATTCCCAGTCGAAATGAAGACTGATTGAGCATCCCTTCGCGCCGTGCAGCAAGCGTAATGCCGGTCACGAAGCAAACATGCCCAATCGAGGCAAGACAAATGCTTGGCCAATCCAATGAACCAGTAACCGGCAGCATTTGCAAAGAGTCACCTGAGACGTTCAAGCACGCACCGAGCGAAACGCCCAAGAGCATATTGAATCCTCGACAAAGTCCCATCAATAGCGGACCTACAGCAGTTGCCTTGAGCGAACTATCGTAGGCAACAATCAAGACGGCCAAAAGCACTGCATTGACGCCAACAATCCAATAGGGGCGAGTTTCGCCAGAGTCAGGCAACAAGTAGGCCGACACCGTTGCGAGCAATATACCCGCGAACAAGAGCCCCCAGCCGGCAATACGAGCAGTGCTTAAAGCAATCAATCCGCGTACGAGTGGTCCGTTCCGGCGCTGAGCTTTGTCCTCCTCGATGTCGTGAACATCATTGAGCACCATCCCTGCCCAGTACAAACAAATCGATGCCAACGAAATCACCAACATTGGCGGGCCGACCGATTCAAATTGCCATCCGATGCCGACAGCCAACACGAACCCTGCTAAAACATCCGCGCAGGATGTTAGCGTATTTGGTACTCGGACCAGTTGAGCCCAAGCACGAAGTTTTGGATGCATGAAGCTCTATTTCTTGCGTTGAAATTCCTTGATGAGCTCCGGTGCGGATATCCCAAATACACCACGCCCTTCTCGAAGCCGAGCGTCAACATCTTCTTGTATAGAGTCGACATCGATTTCCCAAAACTTACGAATGAGTTCCTCCGATAGTGGAGAGGCTGATCGAACCAATCGCATACCGACCATTCTGGCCGGGTCGGAGGTATACCACCAAGGGCTTAACGGTACGTTGGGATCCTCGATCTTCCACTCTTCGTCTACCGAGCCCATTCGAGCCGCCGAACGAACGCGATCGGCGGGATCTTGCCATCCGCCACCGCGAACGCATCGCGAGTCGGCTTCGGTCGGCCAATGGGTGGCATCGAATCCAGTCAACGTCTTGCCAGCATACTTTTCGAATCCGTTCGCGGCAAACTGGTCAATGGTCCACTCCCAAACGTTGCCGTGCATATCATGCAACCCAAATGCATTCGGGGCTTTGCTTCCAACTTTGGCCGCTCCCGTTTCGGATCCGAAAACGGCATACTTTTCAAGCTCCGCTGGATCGTCTCCAAAACTGTAGGCTGTTTTGGAACCTGCACGAGCGGCGTATTCCCACTCGGCTTCTGTTGGCAATCGGTATTGCACATCCGTCAATCCGCTCAACCATTTGGTGTATTGCTTGGCGGAATACTGTGTCATCGTAACGGCCGGCTGACTCTTGTCGTCTCCATACTCATACGTCTTGCCGGGATCATAGAGCGGCGTCGGAACGGTGATCGCATCTACCTTCACTTCCGGTGTCACTGGACGAGCCCCAATGGAATCCAATCTCTTGAACACATCGTACGCACGCATGAACGTGTTGTATTCGCCCCATGTGAGTTCTGTCTTGGCGATCCAAAACGGCTCCAGCTTTACCGTAAACTGAGGCCCCTCGTCATCGCTTCGCCCAGGCTCGGATGCCGGCGATCCAATCGTTACTTCTCCGCCAGGTACCGGAATCATTTCGAAGGAAATATTCGTTCGTTCGAAAGCCTGAGTATAGGGAACCATGTATCCCCTCTTGCCGCCGTCGATCGGTACAAAAGGGCCTTTGTCCGGTTTGGTTGGACTGATTCCAATTGCCTTTTTCTCTGAATCGTCAGCTACTGCGAACACTTGAGGCAAGAGTCCAGCCACGCTAAATGCCGCGATGAGGAGCCAATTCTGTATTTTTGAATTCATGGATGGTGGTTTGGAGAGTCGGTGTACTGGAATGTTTGCAGCAGAGTATTGGAAATGTTAGCGGCAGGGCGCAAGCCCTCCGGTGTTTTGTTAGGTAGCAGGTTTCGTGAGAAACCCGACGACACGAAATGGTTTTTGGGAGGGTGAGGCTCCTGCCGAACCTTCACGTCCTTGGCTGAGCAGAAGCCTCGCTCTCTGGAGAACTCTAGGTTAACCTGAAATACCCGCCCCGACTAGACTTTAAGGCTTTGGCCAAGCTGCAATGGGGCTACCGTCTGGACCTTTTGCGTTCTGAGGCTTCGAACCACGCAGGCTCGCCACATAAACCGAAACCAAAACTGCGTCATTTGGATGCGCTAAACGCTTACCCCAAGCGGGCATTGCGCCCGCCCCAGCTCCTTCGTTAACAATCTTGAAGATGTCAGGCAGCTGCTTTATATGCTTGTAACTGTCGTCGCAGAGATTTGGGCCAACGTTGCCGCCCCCCTCCGCTCCATGGCACGATGCACAATTTGCCTTGAATATTGACGCCCCCACAGCAATCCATTTCGGCTTCTGCAAATACTCAACCATCGTGGGCTCATCGCCAACCAAGTCCCCAATCTCTATGTACTGCTTTCGCGTGTTTTCATCCCTCGCGGCTTGAAACTGTTCCACCAATGTTGCTCCCGGCGCACCGGAATGGAAACACAAGACATAGATGGGTGCGATTGCAATCGTCCCAACAAACAGCCACTTCCACCATCGTGGAATAGGATTCGTGTATTCTTGAATCCCGTCAAAGTCACTTGTCAACGCCGGAATCTTGTTTTGCATCATGGTTTTCTGGAGTGTTGTATAAGTGTGATTCTTTTGAGGTGGTAACCGCAAATGGCGTATTCATCGTCACTCTCGGCAAGAGTGACCCACCTTGGGTCGCACCTGCCGTGTGCGACCTGCTTACTTAGCGGCATCCCAATCCATCACGGCGCCTGGATTGCCACAACTGGACGTGAAATATCCGTCCCTAATCTCTGAATGTACGCAATCAATGCAATGGCCGCCGTTTCTTTGATGAGTGTCCCCTTGTACGCAACCGGGCCTCCCTGTCCGATAATTTCCGCTGCAATGACCTCAGCCTGCTTCTTCGCTTGATCCTCAAACTTGCTCTCAAGCGATTGACCGTCCTCGAAACTCATGTCGTATGGAGTCCCTAGCTCGGCCAAGACGGCAATCTTCTTACCAAGATCGCCAAACGTGAGCTTGCTCTCATGCAGGAATTGAAAGGCTGGCATCACGGTTTTCGGAGTCATCACCGGCGGGTTCTCCAAGTGACGCCAATGCCAGAAACTACTCTGCACACCGCCACCCTTGCGAGCCAGGTCTGGGCCGATTCGGCGATTGCCCCATTGAATAGGTCGGTCATAAGCGAACTCGCCACCCTCGCTCACCGCACCGTACATCTGCCATTCGTGGACCAAAGGTCTAACGGTTTGCGAATGGCAATTTTGACATCCCTGTGAAACATAGATATCGCGTCCCAACAACTCCAGCGGCGTATATGGCTGCACCGATGCGATTGCGGGCACAGGACTCTTGAACGCAAGAACCGGAAACAACTGCACGAAACTGAGTACGCATACGGACAACCCAATCAACAGCAAAAACCGGACTGGCTGCCGCTCAAGTTTTCGGTGCCATTCAAGCTTCGACCACAGGTCGATCTTCAACGCCATCTCCAGTACGGGTTTGCCGACCAAAGTACTCGAAATGCCTGGTAACTCCGTATCCGCAGAGACGCCGCTCAGTGCAGGCAGCAAGTTTGTTTCGTTGCGATATGGTCCTGAACTCAATGCGGAAAACACATTGATAACAAGCGTGAATAGTCCCAACAAGTAAACCACGAACCCGAATACTCGCAACCACCAAAACGGCAACACCGCCTCCAGCGACTCGATAAATGAATACTGCAGCCTTCCAAGTTCACTCAACTGACTCCATTTTTGTGCCTGTACCGCCCCCGCTAAATAACCGGGAACCACAATCAGAAGTAGACCAACAGAAGCAAACCAAAAGTGCAGTTGACTAAGCCTAGAATTAGCGCCTCGCATCGAATAAAGCCTTGGCAATAACCAATAGATCATGCCAAACGTCATGAACCCTACCCACCCAAGCTGGACAGCCTGAGAATGTCCCACATCCCAATCGGTGTAGTGAACGATGGCCTTAAGCCCCTTGACGGACAACACCGAACTCTCCAAAGACGTCCAGCCATAAATGACTAGCCCCACGATCATGAACCGAAGCGCATAAAGTTCCTTCACTCTTTGCCACGAGCCAGTAACCGTAAGAAGTCCATTGACCACACCTGCCCAGCAAGGCATCCACAGGATGATTCCGCATAGCATTCCAAGAGTACTAACCCACTCAGGAATCGGCGTGTAGTGCAATTGCCTTGAACCACAACAAATCGTCAGCAAAACAATCGACCAAAAATGAACGATACTCAGCTTGTAACTAAACAAAGGACGGTCCACCGACTTCGGGACGAAGTAATAGACGAACCCAAGAAACGGAATCGTAACCAGAAACGATTCGATACCGCTAGTGAACCAGCTTTGCCTAATCGCATCTTGAACGCCCGCGAAGAGCGACACTCTCCTCCAATCACCGATGGGAACTTCGACGCAATTGCTAACCAATAGCATTCCGACCGTTACAATCGACGCCAAGTAGAACCAAATGCTCACATACAAATAACGTTCACGACGATTGAGGATCGTCATGAAAACATTGAGACCGAAAAACAAAAACCAAGCAATCGCAAAACCGATTTCAATCGGCCAGGCAACTCCCAAGATTGCTCGCCCCTGCGTGTCCCCTTGCGTCACCCCGATCGCTAAAGCGACCACTAACGCTTGCCAAACCATGAAATGCACAAACGCCAAAGCGCTGCTCCAAAGCGGTACCTTGCAAAGCCTCTGTAGGCTGTAGTAGACACCTACGAATACTGCGTTAGCAGCGAATGCGAATAGAGTTAAGTTTAACTGCAATGCATTGAATTTAGCGAAGGTAACGTAGGGATGCAGGTCGGTCCGCAGGTTCTCGAAGAGCGACGGTATTGAAAGCAAGAGGTTTGACACTAAGCCCAATACAATGGACGCGATTGCCCAAACAACGGTGGCCATGAGAAACAGTCGAACAACCGAATCTTGATAGATGAAACGATTGGTATTAAGTGAATCCTTGATGGCCTGTGGAGGATTCGCGGTATTGTTTTGGAGCATTCGGTAGGATCGGAATCAAAAGCAAATGTGAGTCGAAATGACTCAATCATTGTACCAAAATGCACTTCGTTTAACAGTCAGCCATAGGCGTACCGTTACTCTAGTCTTGCAAAGACGCATCCGGCAGATGCGCCCCACTTTTTTGGCGGCGCCATGGACTACCGCCACAACTTTAGCGCAAAAGGCTCCACTGCGTTTTGAGAAGCGCGTACCGTGCTATCGTGTAGACAACCATTCCAATGCAGACCCCAACGCAGTCTGCAAAAAAATCATTCCAATCCGCCGTTCGCCCCACTGGAATCTGAAGAAGCTCATCAATCGCAGCGTAAACAACGCAAATTGCACCGCCTGTGAGCGTGTTTCGATACATTTGCGTTCGAATCGTAGGGACTGCCCAGCACATCAAGAATGCCAAGCCAGTAAATGCGACACAATGAAGCAGTTTGTCGCTTTGGTGAATTTTTTCCAATAGTCGGTTCGGCGGGATATGCGTCCCGATGAAAAGCAGCAGCCAATAAATGCCAAGAGCGACTATCGCAATTCGTAAACCGTTGATAGTCGCTCGCATTGGCCGCCTTTTAGCTCATAAGGTATCGATTAGTCCCACCACCACTGATCGGCGGCGAGGTCTGCAGGAGCAGAGCCTTTGTCCCGTAACGGGTCAAGTTCATTTTCGACTTTCGTGGCCGAGGGGTCTACTAATTTTCGGGCCGCGATGTGAACTCCGCCACCGATTGGAGTGACCAATTGCGAGTTTTTCCAAACTGCATTGACCGCTGTTTCGACTTGGTTCACGCTTGCAGCGGTGTTCACTCGCATTTTGCTCTCGTCTGCAAACACCCCAAGTTTCCAACCTGACTTTTCGTAGAGGTTGCGATCCTGAATAAAAGCTGCTGCAACGCTGACATCAAACAAGTTTCTCATTTCGAAGAAGACTGGAGTCACATCGGCAAGCTTGTCGAACTTGTCGGTAAAGTCTTTGGTGAAGCCTTTGCTAGCTTGGTCGCCGGAACTACCCGTTTTGACACGGTCGCCGTTCTTTTCGACGGTTTCTTTTTCGCCGCTCAGCTTGACGCCTCGTCCTTGCAAGTGCAATGCCGTACCAGATTCGTTGGTTGCCACCGAGCTGTAATCAGCTTGGAAATACCAGCGTTGGAGTGCATTGGCATTTGCTCCAGGCGAAGTTCGTTGAATCCAGCTCTGCATCGGAATGATTGGGTCTTGAAGCCCAATACCGATCAACTTCATTCGGTAATCTGCTTCAACGAGAACTTGAGCAAAGTGAGTTGTTTTTGGCACACCCTTGATCGTGATGGTCTGCAAACCGAGGGCATCTTTTGCTCCGAGGGCAATCGATCGACCGTCAACGCCTTTTGGCATTTGGCCACCGAATTGCGCGTAGTACTGCTTCATTCTCTTTAGCCCTTCGGGCGTCGGATCGATGGAGCAAGCGATCACGTTGACATGTTCTTCATTATTTGCGAAAGCTCTCAACGCAACGACGAGATCCTCGAGTCTTAACGTTGGCCGACCGGTCGTAAGACCGACCAAGCGATTATTGGTGTCGACATGCCATTGGTCTGCGGGACCAGCAAGAACGATGTCCTTGGATTCTGGCATATAAAAGACGTATTCGAGTCGGCTAAGTCCAGCGAGGCTCAAAACTTCATCGCCGAGCAAATCCCCTTGCTCAAGTTTCTTGGCGACGAACGCTTCGAGACGATTGAGCGAAACTTTTCGCATCGGAGACGTGCGAACGGATCCGCGTGGTTTACTCTGCAGTGCCGCTTGACGTTGGGTAAACGCGAGGGACGGGTCAATTTGCGTGACTCTCAGAACCCCAGCAGCATCGATATCGATACCCGCGACCCCGGAACCGCCGTTGTTGTTATTCCCGCCACCACCGTTGCCACCGCCACCGCCACCGCCGTTACCCCCGCCACCGCCACCGCCGCCACCACCGCCTTGATTTTGGCGAGCTAGACATGGCGTAGAGCAAATCGCAAAAGCAATTGCTAGGGTTAATAAAAACTTGGATAGGGTTTGTAGACGCATGCCAAAGTACCCTTGGGGTGCGAAGCAGATTGGGAAGTGAGAAGTCTAGACGACGAATTATTCTCGACGGCTACAGTCTAGGATAGTTGCGATCTGGGCGATTAGCAACAATTTGCGAGAAATGGGTGAAATACGCGAGCTGCGAGTTCTGTTTATCAGGCCTAATTTCGCGATTTTTCCAGGATTTGCTCAAGAACGCTTGACTGCGCTCGGCTCAAAGAAGTATTCCCTAACCGCTGGGCTCGGAAACCGCCGAGGTCAAAATTGGGAAATTCCAGGAATACGCTGTGGGTCCGTTTCAAATCCGAACAATCTGGTGGCTTGCCGTCTGCATTTGGCTTCTGGCTGCGCCCGCACTTTTGATCGGTCAACCCGTTGCCCAGCTTCCGTACACGCCTCCCCAGAACAATCCCTGGGTTGGACAGACCCCTCAGTATGGGCAGTTTCCTAGTACTGGAATGCCGGCGACCGGCCCCACTTTTCGCACCTCAGCCCCGCTCACAGCCCCTTACCCTTACACCAATTCACCCACCCCCGCCTGGAATTTCAGCAACTTCTTTGGCTTTGGTCAAAACACCGCTCCGGTGTATACGGGCTATCCGATGAGCAATGGACCTCCACCAGGTTACCCCTACTCCCCAAGCGACCTACCGACTGTCCAGCAGCCATTTCCGACTGTCCAGCAGCCATTTCCCACAAACGTTTACCCCAACACATCTCCAGGCGTTCTCTTCCCCGGAACCGGGAGCCCACAACCTTACAATTCCCCCCCTTACCAAAACTATCCGTATCAACCCTACGGCTACCCGCCAAACAATTTCGATTGGAACAACTGGTGGAGCACCACTGGAAACAATTTCAACAACAGCACAACCCAAGTGATTCGGCTTTTTCAGGGCCCGCGATTCCGACACACTTGGCTTCCCGGAACCGATGGCTTCGGAAGCAAGAAACCGACATCCTTGGAAACAAACGATTCAGATATCTCGCTCGTCTTCGCAATCCCGAACTTCCTGAACAGTTCCCGACCTCTTTACATTATCCCTTCCTACTCGCAACACGGATGGGACGGACCAACTCAGCCAGGCTCGGATTTGCCAGGCTCCGCATTTAGCGGATTTCTGGATTCGGGCTGGGAAACCACCCCACAGCAGACACTGGGAGTAGAACTTGGAGTACGCGTCGGTGTCTTCTCCGCTTTCGATGCCATTAACTCCGAAAGCATACGCATTCAAGGCAAAGCACTTGGACGGTTGCGACTGACTCCAACCGCAACGCTTCGCGCGGGTGTGTTCTACTTGGACCGAAACAAAATCAAGCTGCTTCCTGCAGGCGGGATTTTGTGGGTGCCGAATCAAGACACTCGCTTCGACCTTTTCTTCCCAGAACCCAAGCTTGCGCATTACGTAGCTACCCTCGGCAATTCGGATGTCTGGTGGTATTTGAGCGGATACTATGGCGGAGGCGCATGGACCATCAAACAAACCGACGACAGCAATGATGAAATCGACATCAATGACATTCGGGTCATGCTCGGCCTCGAATTTGGCAAGTCCGACCAGATACGACAAGGATTCCGCCTTGGATTCTTCGAGGCAGGATACGCCTTCAATCGCGAATTGCTCTATCGCGTACGCTCCTCTAGCAACCTCGAACTAGACAACAGCTTTGTACTACGTGCAGGTTTTGCATACTAAAACGAGCGGCAGCCCGAAAACGACATTAGCACGACGCGCAAGTTTTGAAGATTGGCCCCAGCCCTTCAGGCTGGGCTAGGTAAACGACCTGGGCTTTGCCCCTAAACCAAAAGAGCAACTTCAAAACGCGCAAGCTAGTAAAACGAAAAGCACATTCATTCACTCGCTCGCGCGTCGTGCTATGCCATCAACGGCTTTATTCACGATGTCGACTCGCGAGCAATCCCAACGCAGAAAACACTCAATTACAAAAAGCTCACCTCTTTGACGCGAAAATCTAGAGAGTTTATGCAGAAACACTCTGGGCCAAAACAGCAAGCAATTCCGTTCTGTTATTCTTAGGGCGAATGAAAACACAACATCGTTAGTCAGGCTCCTCACCCACTGATTTCGAGTCCCATGAAAACGCATCTGACGGCTCTGTTCCTCTCCATTGTACTCGTGATATCTCATTCACGATTCGCGGCGGCCATCGAGCGACCGAACATCCTTTGGCTTACCAGCGAAGACCATGGGCCAGAAATGGGATGTTATGGCGACCCATTAGCCCGGACTCCCAACATCGATGCCCTTGCTGCCAAAGGAATGATCTTCAAACGCGCTTGGTCGGTTGCCCCCGTCTGCGCACCAGCTCGTACTGCCATCATCTCAGGGATGTACCCTTCCAGCACCGGCAGCATCCATATGCGGTCGATGGTTCCTATGCCAAACAACACCAAGATGTTTCCCGAATTGCTTCGAGCGTCAGGATACTACTGCACCAACAACAGCAAGACCGATTACAACTTGAGAGAGCCTGGCAAAGTCTGGGATGAGTCCTCCAACAAAGCGCATTGGAAAAACAAAGTAGCAGGCAAACCGTTCTTCGCAGTCTTCAATTCAACCAAAAGTCATGAAAGCCAAATTCGAACTCGACCTCACACCGAGATCACCGACTCGTCCAAAGTGCGTGTGCCAGCCTATCATCCAGACACCCCTGAAGTGCGCAAAGACTGGGCTCAATATTACGACAAAGTGAGCGAAGCCGATGGCGATGCAGGTCGTCACTTAAAGGAGTTGGACGCTGCGGGGCTTGCGGAAGACACCATCGTCTTCTACTACGGAGATCATGGAAGCGGAATGCCAAGAAGCAAGCGTTGGCCTTCGAACTCAGGGCTACATGTTCCGATGGTAGTCTACTTCCCAAAGAAATGGGAACACTTGGCCCCCGCTGAGTACAAAGCCGGTGGACAGTCCGATCGAATGGTCAGTTTTGTCGACCTGGCTCCCACGGTATTGAGCTTAGCAGGAATCAAGCCACCGGATTGGCTTCAAGGAAACGCATTTGCTGGTCCTCACCAAAGCCAGCCGCAACCATTTCTTTACGGCGAGCGCGGTCGCATGGACGAACGCATGGATTTGGTGCGATCCGTTACCGATGGTCGCTATATCTACCTTCGCAACTACATGCCCCACGTCTCGCAGGCCCAACGCGTGGCCTATCAATTCGAAACCCCGACCACTCAAGTTTGGAATGACTTATTCGTTGCCAGAAAAACGAATGGCGCGCAATCCATCTTTTGGAAAGTCCCAAAAGCATCGGAGGAACTATACGATCTCACCACCGACCACGACGAAGTACACAACTTGGCCACGTCGCCCGACCACTCCGCCGTTTTAGCCAAGTTGAGGACCGCATCGCGAGAACATGTTTTGAAGGTGAACGATGCTTGCTTCCTCCCCGAGCGAGAAATGCATGTTCGCTCTGGAAACGCAGCCCCATTCGATATGGCTCGCGATCCTTCGAAGTACTCACTTGGGAAAACTTTGGACGCTGCCGAGCTTAGTTCAAGAAGAGACGCCTCCGATTCAATTGCCCTGGCAGCAAATCTCACCGATACGGACAGTGCCATCCGGTATTGGGGAGCTTTGGGATTATTGACGCGAGGCGTTGAAGCTGTGAAGTCAAACAAAATCGCATTGCAGACAGCCCTTTCAGATGACTGTCCCGATGTTCGCATCGTCGCGGCACAAGCTATCGCGTCGCACAGTGATGGTGAACTGCGAGAAATCGCTCTAAAGACACTCGGCGAACTTATCTCGCCGGAAAAGAACGGCGTCTTAACGTCGATGGCTGCCCTCGCTGCGGTCGAGGCGCTAGGCGAACGAGCAAGTTCATTGCATAGTCAAATCGCAGGCCTCTCACCAGACGGCAACGCACCAGATAAACGCTACGATAGCTATGTCCCCAGATTGATCCAGAATATTGTCACCGCAAAACAGTAGCAGGCACGCTCCGTCGTGCTGTCCGCTGAATTGAATTGTCAAAAGTTCTCGGTGAACAACTCCTGGAACGTACGTGCTGCATTTCCCTTTAGGGCGAGCGGCAGGACAAAATGCACAACGAATCGTAGCTGGATTCGCCAGAATTCAGTGTGTTCTGAATTCTGGCGAATCCAGCTACGGTATTTTTCATTCCGCCGCTCGACTAACCAACCGCCGACCATGAAAACAGTAGTCTTCATCGCATTATGCCTCTTTCTTTCATTGGACCTACAAGCCGGCACGAAACCCAACATCGTCATCTTTTTGGCTGACGATGCTGGCTGGGGGGACTATAGCCAATCGGGTAACCGACAAGTCAAAACCCCGAACATCGATTCGATTGCTCAAACAGGCGTATCCTTGGATCGATTTTATGTTTGCCCAGTTTGTGCGCCGACCCGAGCTGAGTTTCTTACCGGTCGCTATCATTTGCGTGGCGGCGTGCGGGGCGTATCCACAGGGCAAGAGCGATTGGATCTAGACGAACGAACCATCGCAGACGCATTCAAGGCGGCGGGCTATGCGACCGGAGCTTTTGGCAAGTGGCACAACGGTAGCCAGTGGCCTTACCATCCAATGGCTCGCGGCTTTGATGAGTATTTTGGCCATTCGGCTGGTCATTGGGGCGAGTACTTCGATGCACCATTAGAAGACAATGGTCGCATGATCCGAACGAACGGATACATCGTCGATGTCTGTACCGACCGCGCTCTCGGCTTCATCGATCGCAACAAGGACAAACCTTTTCTCTGTTACATTCCATTTACGACACCGCATTCGCCATGGGCCGCTCCGCCCGAAGATTGGCAACGATTCAAGGATTTACCGATCACTCAAGCGGCGACCGATCCAACCAAAGAAGTCGCGGAGCAAACCCGTTGTGCGCTAGCGATGATGGAAAACCAAGATCGAAACGTGGGAAGAGTTCTGTCGAAGCTAAAGGAACACAAAGTCGACGACAACACGATTGTACTTTACTTCTCCGACAACGGTCCAAACACATTGCGTTGGACCGGGGGGATGAAGGGCAAGAAGGGGACAACCGATGAAGGCGGCGTTCGTTCGGTCTGCTATGTGAGTTGGCCCGCGAAGCTTCCGGCCGGTCATAACGTAACACAAATCGCCGGGGCCATCGACTTGCTTCCAACTCTCACTTCCCTAGCGGGCGTGTCGCGCGTCGGCGATAAACCTCTGGATGGACTCGATCTCTCCCCACTGCTTCTCAAGCAATCGACCAACTGGAACGATCGCATGATTTTTTCGACTTGGGCTGGTGCAGTAAGCGTCCGAACTCAAACGCATCGATTGGACAGCAATGGCGAACTGTTTGGTATGGTCACGGATCCGGGACAAACAAAATCCATCCGTAAGCAGGAGCCTGAAGTCGCAGCGAATTTATCTGAGGCGGTAAAACAATGGCGCAAAGAAATGCTTGTTGCGAGCAAAAACGAGAGAGCAGACAATCTTGCCAAAACCGCGAACGCACTGAAGCCCAACGCAGTCGATCAACGACCGATCCCGGTCGGATACCGAGAGTTTCCAATCACGATGCTCCCAGCTCGCGATGGAGAACCACTTGGCAATGTGAAACGAAGCAGCAACGCACCGAACTGCTCCTACTTCGTAAACTGGACCAGCAAAGAGGACAGCATGGTTTGGCTGCTCGACGTCCATTCGGCCGGCCGCTACGATGTTGACATCGACTATACCTGCAAGATTCCTGACGCTGGAGCTACCGTCGAGCTGTCTTTTCGCGAGGCACGTTTGACCGGCAAAGTTGGGCCTGGATGGGACCCGCCGTTGTACACCAATCAAGATACATTGCCCCGCCCGGATGGAGAAAGCCAAATGAAGGAGTTCCATTCCATGCGCCTTGGCGAAGTCGTATTGCCGGCGGGACAAGGAGCGTTGACTCTAAGAGCCTTAGAAATTCCGGGCAAGTCAGTAATGGACGTGCGCCGGGTTACGCTCACGTTGTTACCATAGTATGCGCCCGGTCTCGATCTCTCTAGCACGATGCGCACGCTAGTGAATCGAATATCCTATTCACTAGCTTGCGCGTCGTGCTAAGGTAACGCAAATGATGAAACGATTTCTTTCGTGTGTGCTTTTTCTGTTCGTCTACCTCAGTTTTGAGCGAGGTGTAATCGCGGCCGAACAGTCAAAACCGAATATGGTCGTGATCTTCATCGACGACTTGGGGTATGCGGACATTGGCCCGTTTGGCGCAACGAAGCAAAAGACGCCGAACTTGGATCGGATGGCCGCCGAGGGGATGAAACTGACTAGCTTTTATGCCGCACCTGTATGCTCGGTCTCACGTGCTCAGTTGCTGACCGGTTGCTATGGAGCAAGAGTATCGGTACCAGGCGTCTTTTTCCCCGGCAATGCGAATGGTTTGCACCCTGCTGAAACCACGGTCGCTGAGCGATTGAGAGAACTTGGTTACGCAACGGCTTGCATTGGAAAATGGCATCTCGGTGACCAAGCTGAGTTCCTTCCTACCAACCAAGGATTCGATCGCTACTTTGGCATTCCCTATTCCAACGATATGCGCAAAAAAGAACTGGGGGGAACAGAGCCTGTATGTCCGCTCCTGCGCAACGACAAGGTGATTGAGCTGCTGACCGATGAGCAGCAGTCTCGCATCGTCGAACGCTACACGGACGAAGCAACTGATTTTCTTCGAGAGAACAAGGATCGTCCGTTTTTCTTATACTTGCCCCACAATGCAGTGCACACTCCGATTCACCCTGGCAAAGCTTTTCAAGGCAAGTCGGCAAACGGTCGCTTTGGCGATTGGGTAGAAGAAATGGACTGGAGCGTCGGCCGAGTCTTTACGACGTTGAAAGAGCTAAGCCTTGACGAGAAAACACTTGTTCTCTTCACAAGCGATAACGGGCCGTGGTTGATTCGAGGGAGCGATGGAGGAAGTGCCCTGCCTCTTCGCGGCGGAAAGGGTAGTACTTGGGAGGGTGGAGTCCGAGTACCAACAATCGCGCGATGGCCAGGCAGAATAAAACCAAATTCTGTTTGCGATACCGTCGCAAGCACGATCGATTGGATGCCCACGGCTGTTTCGCTCGCAGGCGGCACGCTTCCTGATAAACCCATTATGGACGGGCGAGACATCTCACCATTGTTGTTTGGCGAAAGCGACGTTTCGCAACGCGAAGCTCACTACTATTTTTCAGGATACAAGCTTCAGGCTGTTCGACAGGGACCGTGGAAACTGGCCATTGTGCCGCAACCAGATTCGGGCCAGAAAAATGACGCGGATGCGAAAACGAATCCTCGACTTTACAATCTCGAAAAGGAAATTGGTGAAGTCACGAACGTCGCGGATCGGCATCCCGAGATCGTTCGCAATCTTCTATCGCTCGCCGAACAGATGAACTCCAGGATCGGCGGAGATCAGCCAACCGAGCGACGCCCCGCAGGAGAATGCAAAGATCCGAAAACGCTCTATCCCATGGAGCCCGACAAACCCAAAACGGATAACCCTTCGACCAAATCGTCACAGCCAAAAAAGCCAATCGATCTAACGAAACTAAAGCCTGGTGATGCCGTTTCAGCAATCGATGCACCGCAAATTGGTGGCAGGCCATTCACCATTGAATGCACGATCCCAACCAAGGCCCGCGATGGAATACTGATTGCGCACGGCGGAACTTTGATGGGCTACGCGCTGCATCTCAAAGACGGCAACGTCATCTTTGCAATTCGCAACAAAAGTGGAGTCGCACAAGTTGAGGCAGCACTTCCTAGTGCCCCGAGCCCATGCACCATTGTTGCGTCCATCCACACCGACGGATCGTTGCGGCTTCAAGTCGCGGATCAAGCCGCAGTGACGGAAAAAGGTAGCGGGCTCATTCCCAGCCAACCCAAAGAAGACTTTTGTGTTGGGCATGACAATGGCGACTCTGTTGTGGAATACAGCGTCAAATCCACGTTTCTCGACGTCGAAAAGATCGTTATCGTAGTCCATTAGGCTCGTGCTATTTGACGTCGGTTCGATTAAGCTTTGCCGGATGAACTCTCGACTCCTCCTTGCCCCAGCCGCTGCTTAATGAAACTCAAAACGCTCCCGGAAGACTTTCGGGTTGAAGAAATCACCAAGATCCGTCCGTCCAATGGCCCGTTCGGCTTGTACCGTCTAGACAAATGCGGTTTGGGCACCCCCGAAGCCATGCAGTACATTTTGCACAAATGGCAGCTGTCGCGCAAGGACCTCAGCTATGGCGGGATGAAGGATCGGCATGCCGATACGACTCAGTATTTGACAATCTTTCGGGGGCCACACTCCGGCCTAACGGACAAATCGTTTCAGTTGGGTTACCTCGGACAGATTCCGCATCCGTATCATGCCAAGGACATAGCCGCCAATCGATTTGAAATCCGATTGCGCCGCATCGCAGCCGATCAAGTGCCATCGTTAACGGACCGCTGCAAGTTCATTCAGCAAATGGGAGTCGTCAATTACTTCGACGATCAGCGATTCGGTTCGATCGGCTTTTGTGGTGAGTTGATAGCCGTGCCGTGGTGTTTGACCAACTACGAGCGTGCTCTGTATTTGTCGATGGCCGAACCCAATTTGCACGACCGGCCCAGAGAAAAAGAGCAGAAGCAGATTCTGCGTGACTATTGGGGCGATTGGATCAAGTGCAAAGCGATGTTGGATCGCTCGCACCGTCGCAGCATCGTGACCTATCTTTGCGATCACCCAACCGACTTCAAACGTGCGGTGGCTTTGATCCGACAAGATTTGCGAGGCATCTATGTTTCGGCGTTTCAAAGCTGGGTGTGGAATAAATGGCTCAGTCAGTTGATCATTGAGAATGCCGGGACAGCCACTCTGGACAGACTTGATTCGCAGTGTGGGCCGTTGGCGATTCCTGTTTCCAAGTTCGAGTGCACGATTGGCAATCGGAGCATTTACGATTTGGATTTGCCGTTGCCATCGGCTCGACAGCACGACTGGCCATCGGGAACGCTCGCGAGTTTGGAGGAGATACTGCGTCCGCTTGAGATGGACGTTCGGCAGATGCGGTTGAAGTATCCGAGGGATACGTTTTTTTCGAAGGGCACGAGAGCAGCTTGGCTGACAGCACAGGATTTTGCATTTGAATGGGAGCCGGATTCTCTCAACCCGAATTTTCAGTCGTTAAAACTGAGCTTTGTGCTGCAGCGAGGCGCCTATGCTACGATGGTGGTTCGATATCTTTTTAACGAAGCGATTGCCACCGAGCCCGACGAAGACTTGGCGGACGAAGGGATTCCGGAAGTACCTGAGATAGGACCAGCAGCAGACCACGAAACACACTAAAGACACGAAATGAAACGCAAAGAGACAGGTCAAAACAATCAAGTTTCCTTTCTTCATTTCGTGTGATTGATGTGTTTCGTGGTTGATAGACACAGTGGGTCATATCTGACGGTCCAGGACTTTGCTTTCCATTGCGAGCGATATTCAGTGGGTGCACCATGACTGATCTCAAGAGCGAAAAATGGTTGTGGATCAAGGGCGGCTTGTTTGTCATTGTGGCGATGCTGTCCGTATTCTTGCTCGCGGTAGATCTCGCACACACGAGACAGTTTGCTCTTCTGATGCTGGCGATTTGGGCCAGTTGCCGGGCTTACTATTTTTGCTTTTATGTGATCGAGAAGTACATTGACAGCGACTACCGTTTCGCTGGTCTCGTCTACTTGCCGCAGTATATGTTCCGACGCTGGAAAGGTTCTCAAGGCCTGCAACCGAACGCAAGCTCCAATCCGACGCAAGAGCAGTCACTTTCGTGGTTTGTGTTTTGGCCCTGCGTGTTTTGTTGTGGGAATATCTTGGTACCTGCGCTGGTATCGACTTACTTTAGCAACTCGAATTCGCTTTCGAATGATTATGTTCTTGCGTTTGCGATATCTCTCCTTTGCGGGCAGTTTGCCTTCTTGAGTGTTTTTGCGGCTTATGCACGAATGCCGCTCAAGTTTCGATTGCCGATTGCAATTGGCCTAACCGGGTTGATAACCTACTTCTTCATGGGAGGCCTAAATGGAGAGCGAGATCAGGAAGGCTCTTTAGCCTCTTGCGTGATTGCCATCGTGATTGTTTGTATTGGCAGCGGAATGCTCACTGCCTTGTCGTATTTGACAGGAAAGCGATTATCGCTCGAACACCTCGAAGCTCGGGAGGAAGATAGCGACGGCATCGTCGATGTTGCTGAGCTGCGAAGTCGACTAAGTATTCGCTATTTGCTCGGTGCAACAACGATCGCAGCTGTTTTATCGGCGTGCTGTCGCTTTATTGATTTCGCGTTCTTGTCAAATACCATGATGTGGAAAATTCTGTTGATGGGGTGCTTGCTTTCCACAATCATTTGCTATGCAACCCACCTTTGCCTTGAGATGTTTCTAAAGCGTGGTCGATTATCGTGCCACATGGGTTTTCTTCTTCCTTTTTTCGTTTGTTTGCTAATCTTTCCTTTTGCCTCGTACTATTTGGCATTTTGGCTGGCTCCGGAAAACGGTCTCCGTTCATTGAGTGTGGAGTTGCCGCTGCTCGTTTGCTTTGAAATCGGCTACATTCTGATGCTTGCCATCATGTTTTTGCATGCGCGGTCACAAGGATTTCGCTATGGCAAACCCAGTTAAGGCACTTATCGCACTGCTTGCCGTCCGGTGAATGGGCTTCGTTTAACAGTCAGCCGGAGGCGTACTGCCGCAAGATCCGGTACGCCTACGGCTGACCGTTAAGCGACTTTACAAACAAGCCACTTCCGCAGTTTCGTTAACGCCCCGTGTCTTTTCGGGCTCATTAGCCTATCATGTGAAGGACGTCTATCGTGCTTCTTGTATTCAAATGATGTGGAGATTGTGATGAAACTGGTTCGACCATTCTTTGGGGCCCTCTTCACAGTCTTTCCGGTCTTCATATTGAGTCTTAATGGAGCGGCACAGGATTTCGAGATCCGGCTGATTGAAAATTCCAAAACGTTGAGCCAAGCGGTCGCGATCAACGCTAATTTGGATGTGATTGGGACCCGGGAAGTGACCGAAGGGCCGATCACTTCCTTTCGAGGTTTTTTTCGGAGAGGCGATGTCGAAAACGACTTGGGGCCACCAAAAACATATTCGAATTTGGAGCCGTGTGCGCTCAGCGAAAATGGGTTTGTGGCTGGATACGTTAGTCGCCCCTTCGGCACGGACAAAAGCATGCTCGGGTTTGTTTGGGATAGTAAGACTCAAGAGATGGTACTGCTCATGCCCCTGGCAACGGATACGATTTGCCAAGCACAAGATATCAGCGCGGATGGAAAAATCGTCTCTGGCTATTCGACAGGGAGCAATCCACCCCGCACACGACCATGTGTCTGGGAGTTAACCGAGGGGAGCACCGTTCTGGAGCCTCGTGAGTTGTCATCGATTATTGACAACAGCCCATTCTTGCAAGGCGGACGTGTTCTAATCAGTCCCGATGGAAAGCGAGTTGCGGGTTGTATTGCAGAGGAACAGCTTTCGCCAATCGACTTCAATAGTTCCTTGTTTGTTTGGGAGCACTCAGACAATGGAGAATGGATTCGTCGCAAGATCTCTGATGAGCAGCCCAAGCTTAAAGATATGAACAACGAAGGGACAGTAGTCGGTTCATTGAAGATCGAAGGCATATTGCGTGCTTGTGTGGTCAATCTCAAGGGCAAGATTACGCTAATCGATTTATTGCGTGGTGACGAATCGAACGAGGCTTATGGAATCACCAGCGATGGAATGGTCGTAGGCCTTAGCGATGATCCGACGGGTGGCGATGGCGGACCGACAGCTTTTGTGTTTAAGGATGGAGTTGTTTCGCCGTTGTTGATGCCAAAGGAAACCATCCATAGTGCCGCGTTAGGCATTTCAGACAGCGGTGCGATTTGCGGCTATCTTGCGAAAGAGACCGATGGGGAAGAAGGGGGAGCTTTTGGATTTATTCGGTTGCCAGGGGGATCATTGAAAGACAAGCCGAAAGTTGAGACGAAGGAACGCGCGAAGTAGTCTTAAAGCGAGTCGTTTGCGTAGCGAAAGTCGTCAAGACTTTCGGCTGTGCTCCTTAACGACCGAAACTCTTGACGAGTTTCGCTACAAGATGCTTCACAGCGATTCCGAAACATCCGCGATTCCGAAACATCCGCGATGCCGAAACATCCGCGATGCCGAAACATCCGCGATGCCGAATGAACAAGAGAGAAGTACGCCTTCGGCTGACTGTTAAACGAGTAACCGTGAGGGTGGGCCTCACGGTTACAGTATGACACATCTTTGGAGCAAAGCGCTTTAAGGCATTATTCTCTTAACGCACTAAGCCTTTTTGGCGGCTTCGTAGCGTTTGGTAACT